>JALZAY010000015.1 GCA_030948025.1 Pseudomonadota bacterium | reverse complement strand
TCACGAAGCTTGGTCTTTTCTTAGCTCGGGCCTTCTCGGGCACAGATTTGCGGCGATGAAGGTCGAGACGGATAGCTTGGCCCACGTGGATCCTTTCAAGTTGCTCGCGCGCGGTCTTCCGTCAAGCAAGTTTTCCATGGGAAGCCAAACACTGGCTGTGATCGCCGCGACGTTCGGTGGCGGCAGGATCGGTTTCTATCTTTTGGCCAACGAGTCTGGTGCATCGCCGAGGAAAATCGTAAGTGCGGAAGCACTGCTTGATGACAAGTGCGCCAACTGATCCAGGCCAGACGCGAGAAGGTGTGGCAGTACCCTTTGGGCAATAGCTCTCGACCATCCAGGGAATAGCGAGTTATGTTCATCATCCTGGCGGCGCCCCTGGGCCTATCTCGGGCGCGCCGTCCCCGACTGGGACGAGCTGGCCGCCTTCTTCACGCACTCGGCCCTGATTGCCTTGGCGGAGGTCGAACGCCTGTGCGATCGGGTGATCATGCTGAAACGAGGCAGCCTCATCGCTGACGCGTCGCCAGCGGAACTTCTTGCGCGCTACGGGCGCAGCAACCTAGTAGAGGACGTCTTTCTCGATGTGGCGCGCGGACGCGCGAACGGCAAAAGTCGAGTTGACTTATGAGCCCTGCTGCCTTCTCGTTGGGCCGCGTCGGCGCGATGGTGCTGCGCTATACCTACCTGCTGCGTTCGTCGTGGCCGCGACTACTGGAGATGATCTACTGGCCTGCGGTGCAAATGCTGACCTGGGGCTTTTTGCAAACCTATCTCGTGCAGGCGCAAGGCGTCGCGCCGAACAATGTTGCCCTAGTGGCAGGCGCGCTTATCGGCGGGGTTCTCCTGTGGGATATTCTACTGCGCAGCCAGCAGGGATTTTCCTTCTCTTTTCTCGAAGAGATGTGGTCGCGCAACATCCCCAATCTGCTCATGAGCCCGCTGCGGCTGCTCGTCAGCGCGCGACGGGCCGGAACCTTATTGCAAATGGGGGAATAGAATCCCGGCTTTGACACGTTGACATTTATTATCTGTCAATGCTGGCATCTGGATCCCCTTAGCAAAATCAATTGCTTGCTATTAAACACCGCCAAACCAAAACGGCTTCGTGTCAATGACTCGGCGAGTCAACGGTCAACTGGGAAAGATCGGCATCTACGGGAGCACGAATGTCTCGCCGATGTCGCAGAGGGCGATGCGTTCCGGTGTCTCATGCAGCGCGGCGTGGAAACGAACGATCGGTTCGCGAAAGTCTTCGGAGCTGAGGCGGAAAGTTTGATGATGGAAATCTCTCTGAAAACATCGTCCAGCCGCTCGTGCGCAACACCCTGCCCGGCTCAAGCACATCGAGCACAGGAGCGACGGCCACAGAAAGCTCACCGAACGTCATGACGAGATCGAGCTTTTGCTGATCACCACCGAACGGGAGCGCATTAACGAGCTCTTTCGCAGCGGCATGTTGAAGGACGAGGCGCGTCGCCGAATCGAGCGGGAGCTCGATCTGCGTGAGGCGCATCTCGCCAACCAGCGGGACGCGGAATGAGGGTGCAATGCGGTGCTCAGTCGCGCTTCAGCATAACGGGCTCCTACACGTCGACCTCGTGCGCGAGACTCCAGATGCGATGAAGCCTCGGTCGATCCCGACCGCAAGTTCCAGCAAGCTCCTGGAGGCCAAGCCGACCAAGGTCGCTGCCTGAGGCACTGGCCGGTTGAATTTTGGGAGCGGCCCGGCTTTCGGGGCGCTTTCGTTTGTGCGCCCGGCACGGGCACCGACTTAGAGGTGGAAGGGATCATCAATAAGCAGCTGCGGCAATTACACCTGTTCCATCGGAGATCTGCAACAAAAGGCTGAGCTCACGGGACAAATATCTCGCTTCCTTCTTTTCATGTGATCGGCACCGATTTTCGAGCGGCCTATAAGCCGACATTCCCCAGACGGCCGAGAAGTGGAGGCTTGGACACTCGCATGATACGCCGCCGGTCCCCTTCGCCGTCACCAACTCCCGCGCATACCACTTCGTGTACCCGTATTGGCTCTAATGAAGCTTTACCACGGGCGCGTTGCGTCGGCGAAAGGTTCGGCCAATCGTACCGAGGATCACATTCCCGAGTCCGTGCAGGGCAGCCTCGTGCATCTTGTAGAGCGAACGATGCATCAAACGCGCGAAGTAGCCTTCGATGAAAAAACTCTTTCCGACGAGAAATCCCATCAGATTTCCGACGGTGCTCCGACCGAGCGAAACAAGTGAGCCGAAGTCGCGATAGACGTATGGTTTCAGCGGTTCTCCCGTCAGCCGCCGAGGAAGCTGCTTGACGAGATGCGATGCCTCTTGATGGGCGGCCTGAGCCCGCGGTGGGACGTCGCCAGCGCCGCCTGGCTGAGGGCAGGCCGCGCAATCGCCAATTGCAAAAATGTCGGGATCGCGAGTAGTCTGAAGAGTCGGGGTAACGACGAGTTGGCCTATCCGGTTGGTCTCGAGGCCATCCAAACGGCTGAGAACCTCGGGGCCCTTCACTCCGGCGGACCAGACCACAAGTTCGGAGGGAATGAACCCGCCGTCGGCAAGCTGTACACTGTCTGCGCGAACCTCGGTCACTTTTGAGTTCGTCCTTACGTCAACGCGGAGGCTCCTCAATAGTCGGGTCGTGGCATCGGATATCCGCGGTGGCAATGCGGGCAAGACTCGATCGGCGGCCTCAATCAGAGTGATGTGAATATCTCTTTCTGGATCGATGCGGTCGAGGCCAAAGGCGACAACCTCGCGCGTGGTCCGATGGAGCTCCGCCGCCAGCTCGGTTCCGGTCGCGCCCGCGCCGACGATGACGACGTGTAGCTGTCCCAGACGCACTGGATCGGGCTGCGCATCTGCGCGAATGCACGCGTTGACCAGTCGATGGTTGAACCGCACCGCCTGCTCGGGCGTCTCGATCGCGATGGCATGCTGGCTCACCCCAGGCGTGCCGAAACCATTCGTAATGCTGCCGATCGCGATGAGCAATGTGTCATAGTGTAACGATCGCGGTGGGGTGATCTCGATGCCCTCCTCATCATGTGTCGCCGCAAGTTGGATCTGCTTGCGTGCGCGATCGAGTCCGATCATCTCTCCAAAGCGATAGCCAAAATGATGCCAATGCGCTTGGGCAAGGTAATCGAGCGCATGCTCGTCGAAATCGAGGCTGCCTGCCGCCACGGAATGTAGAAGCGGCTTCCAGAGATGCGCGCGCGCTTTGTCGACGAGCGTGATCCGAGCTCTCTTGCGCCTTGCGAGCGTGTTGCCCAAGCCCGTAGCAAGTTCCAGTCCCGCAGCACCACCACCGACGATAACGATTTCGTGAAGTGTCGCGTCTTCCATGGGTGCCTGGTGAGAAGTCACGCCTGGCTTGTGATCGTTCGCCGCAGTCTCTAGCATTTCGGAGACTCCCACTCCGGCACGGGGAGAACCTGTTCGCGGTGGGCGAGGGACCGCTCGGAAACCGACCACTCCAGATCCTTTTCATATCACGCCGCGAGGGGCGCTCACGACCAAATCGTCATCGGCCGGGGCGCCGACCTCAATATCCCGGGGCTCAAAGTAGCCGTCGCCGCGGTCACGAAGAAAGTTTCGAACACGCCGCTGCGGCTCAAGCGCCAGACGCGCTTCCAGATGCTGTTCCAGGAAGCCGAACTCGGCCGGCAGCGCTCGCCAAGTAATGTTGTGGACCATGAAATAGTGCAAGGCTTCGAGCCCTTCGGCAAGCTCAGGACTTGCGGTCATCCCGCCCTTGTCCCCACGCCGCGAGCGGCAGGCATCGAACACCGCGAGCACAAGCACCCAATCTTCTTCGGTCATCTTCGTCAGCATGGCCGGCCCCTCCAAAAGCCAGCCACCCATGAATCACCGAAAAAGTGATTTGGGAATCCCTTCACGCTATATTTTCCGATATCCGTCCACACGACCTAGCAGAACTTCCCCCGCGCGCGCTCCGTCGCCCACCAGATTGTTTTGCTGCCGAGGATAATGAAGGCGCCGAGGACCAGCCATCCGAATAGGCCGGCCGGAACGACACCCAGCCCGAGCACGAGCACCGGAATAATCATAACGAGATAATACGGACCGGTAAACCGGCAGTGCGTCCGTCCGCAGCGCCGCGCATTGAGGATGCATGCCACGCCCATCCAGGCAAGGGCGACGATCCAGATGACCGTTCGAGCCGGCACCACGACCAGCAGCCCGGCAACCAACGCGGCGTGAGGAAGCCACCACGCCAATAGTTTCGTGCGCGTGCTGCCAACCCAATCCGCGGAAGCATTCGTAGTGGTACTCAAAACGCGCTAACCCGCGCAGCAAGAGAGCTTTGCGACATCCTTGGAGAAGGCGAGCGCGGCGAGCTTCAATCCCTCGACGGTGGTGAGGTAGGGAAAAATCGCCTCCGCGAGATCGTCGATCGAAAGCCCATGCCGGATCGCCAACGCCGCCGTCTGGATGCTGTCGGCGCCTTCCGGCGCGAGGATATGGGCGCCGAGAAGCCGCCGGGTTTTGGCGTCAGCCACAAGTTTGATTAGACCCCGCGTGTCCCTCGCGGCCAGGGCGCGGGCCAACTGATGCAGAGCGAGCACCGACACGCGCACATCATATCCGGCAGCGCGCGCAGAATCCTCGGTGAGGCCGACGCTCGCCACCTGCGGGTCGGTGAAGACCACGGCAGGCATGGCGGCACTGTCGTAGCGCAAGCTGTCACCGTTCAGGGCATTTTTGGCGGCAAGCTTCGCCCCATAGGCCGCCATGTAGACGAACTGATCGCGCCCCGTCACGTCGCCCGCGGCATAGATGTGTTCGCGGCTCGTGCGCATGTGTGCATTCACCGCGATGGCGCCACGCGTAGAAAGTCCAATCCCAACTTCGGCGAGGCCGAGGCCTTCGGTGTTCGGCGTGCGGCCGGTTGCGATTAAGACTCTTTCGGCCTCCAATACGGCAGGGCGGCCATCGCGGCATATGTCGAGCGCGATGCCCGCGCTTGTCTCACGGATGGCGCGATAGGAAACGCCCGCGACGATTTTCATGCCTTCGCCGCTAAAACAACTTTGCAGCGCCGCGCCGATTTCAGGCTCGGCTTCCGGCAGAAGTTTTGAGCGAAAAACGAGCGTCACCGCGACGCCGGCGCGGGAAAACATTTGCGCCAGTTCGGCGCCCGCATAGCCGCCGCCAATCACGAGGAGGGAGCGGGGAAGCGCGGTCAGTTCGAGGGCGGTGGTGGTGGTGAGATAACCCACGCTCGCGATTCCCAAAATGTCCGGAATGGCGGACCGCGCGCCGGTCGCGATGATCACCTTGGCGGCCGCGATTGCCTCGCCGTCAACCAGGACGCCGCTTTCCTGTAGACATGCCTTGCCTTCGAGATAGGCGATGTTGCTGTAGGCTGGCAGGAGATCGACATATTTTGCCTGCCGGAGGCTCGCCACGAGATCGTCCTTTTGCCGCGCGACCGCGCCCCAATCGTCGATCCGCGCCGATGCGGAAATACCCGAAAAGCGCCGAGCCGTACTCGCCTGGTGCAGCGGTTCCGCCGCCCGGATCAGGGTTTTCGACGGCATGCAGCCGACATTGACACAGGTTCCGCCGATGGTGCCGCCGCCGATGAGCGCCACCCGTGCGCCTTGGTCCGCCGCCGTGATGGCGGCGGAGAAACCGGCCGAGCCCGCCCCGATGATGGCGAGGTCATAGGCCTTGCCGTTGCCCTTCTTGGGCGCGCCGCAATCTTTCACGATTTTCCGACCTGTTCGTTAGCCGCCGGATTTGAGCTGCGGCGGCCGTCTGGCGGCGCCGGAACCGCAATGAGCGCAAGGCAAATGAGGAGAACTGGGATCACGACATAAGCGCCAATGAGCGCACGATCCGGCATCGCGCTTCAGCTCTTGGGCGCGGACGGATAGCCCGCGTTCGTCGTCGCCTTCACAAGCGCATCCACCTCCGCCTTGCTATCGTCGAAGGTCACCACCGCCGTCTTGTCCTCGGCCGACACCACGACGTTGGTGACGCCCGGCACGGCCTGGAGGCTCGCCTTCACGGTGCGGGGGCAGGCGGCGCAGGTCATATGCTGAACCGCGAGCGTGATCGTCGTTTCGGCAGCGAAAGCGAAAGACGAAGCGGCGAGGCCAAACCCGAAGGCGGCCGTGGCAAGCAATTTGATCATGGGGATTCTCTCAGGAGTTCAGCAGGAGCGGGGCAAACAGGTCGAAGGCAATGGCGCCGGCGACGAGGATCGTTGCCAGGACGAGGCCCGCCTTGACGATATGGTTTGGCAACGGCCGGGTACAGCCCGCGCCTTCCGCGCAGGCAATTTTTTTGCGGCGGTAAACCAGCCAATAGCCGTAGCCGAGGCAGGCAAGGGTCGCCGCGATGAAATAGGGCTGATAGGGAGCAAGCGCCGTGAGGTTGCCGATCCACGCGCCGCTGATGCCGAGGCTGAACAGCACCAAGGGCGCGATACAGCACGATGAAGCGGCGATTGCCCCGAGAATGCCGCCGATCACGGTGAGCCGCATCGCCGTCGCGCTCTGGGCCCGGTCGGTTGCCTGATGCGACGGAGCCATCCCGATCGCCGGGTCATCGTTTTGAACATTCATAATCGCTTCCTCGATTTCTGGGAAAGTGATAAGGTCTGTAGTTACTACGGGGTCAAGCAGGTAAGGATCACAAACATGCGACCGCTGACCATCGGAACGCTCGCGAAGGATTCCGGGGTCCATCTGGAGACGGTGCGATATTATGAGCGCATCGGCCTAATGCCAAAGCCTTCCAGGACAACAAGCAATTACCGGAATTATGGGCCGGAGCATGTCGAACGGCTGTGCTTTATCCGCCGCGCGCGCGAAATCGGCTTTTCCATCGGCGAGATCAAGGAACTGCTCGTTCTCGCCGAACCGGGCCGGGCATCCTGCGCCGAGGTTCAAACCCTGACGACGATCCATCTGGGCGAGGTCCGCGCCAAGATTGCCGATCTTCGCAGGCTAGAAGCTATTCTCGCCAGCGCCCTGGAGCGCTGTTTTGCCGGGCCCGCACCCGCCTGTCCGGTGCTCGATATGCTCGCGTCGCCGCAGCCATCCTGAAGCTGCCGCGATGTTGCCAATCAAAGTAATGCCTCGGTTTGAATTGCAGCGATCGGCTCTTTGCGGAAGTTCGGCTCGGAGTTCTCGCGGAAACTGGATTGGTTCCTCCCGGTCGAAGCAGATTTTGATTATTTTGCTGGTTCGCCCTCGGCAAGCCGCTGCCGGGCAGCGGCAGCCGGATCGACTCTGAGCGTAGTCAAATTATTGAAACTATTGGCCGCCCTAGGGAATCGAACCCCTGTTTTCGCCGTGAAAGGCCAATAATGAAAGGAAGTTTGCCCTGCGGCGCGGCGACCGCGCCGCATTTCAGCCGCCACTTGTGGCAGAACGCCGTGTACTTTGCTTCGATCTCCAACTTATTTGCGGCATACATCACATTTTAGTAAGCGGCTGAGATCTTCTCAATTCGCGGTCATTGCGATCCCCATGGCATGATCGGCACGGAGCTGATGGAGTTGAATGGAGAACCGCTGACGATCTTCGAACTCACGGCGACGTAAACCAGCGTGTTGTGCTTCTTGTCCAGCACCCTGTAAATGCGCGTAGCCTTGAAGATGATGCTCGTCTTCTCGGTGAACACCTCCTCATCGTCCGGCAACTTCGACATGTCGACGCTGATGGGGCCGGTTTGATGACACGCAACCGAGAAATTCGACGGATCTTCATTGAGACCAAGCGGCTGGCCCCATCCGCCTTTCCGGGCCTGCGAGATGTGGCAGGTAACGCCCGGGACCTTTGGATCGTCAAAATCCGCTACACACACCTTATCGTTGGGCGAGAGAAAATTAAATGTCGTGCTGATGCAACTCAGCTGATCCGCCCGTGCAAAAGCCGGCGCCGCAACGAAGAGTGCCGTCGCCATAACATGTAGTTTCACTTTCGATCTCCATTTCCTAGGCGCCTTAGGGGGCTACCCGCGTTTCATTCGATTTCCAGTGCAGAGCCTTCATCCAACGCTGCCCGCAAAAAGCAATGCTCTGGATCGGCCGAAAGTTCCTTTAGGCCACTGGCAGCAGGTTCTCGTGAGCAGTCCGATCACGACCGGCTTCCGCTACATATTCCAGTCAATTAGGCCCCCTTTAGACTTCGCTGATCACGGAAGTATGATTCGCATGTTCTCGCGAAACCGGTTCCCATTTTCGTGGATCATGCTCCAGACCAATTTTCTGGTAACAGCAGACCCCTCGATCGTGGTCTCTATCACATTGTGGTTCTGTTCTCGACGCAATTGAACCAAAGCTCGCCTGAACAGTTGTGTGCTTAGAAAAGGAATCGTCTATGAAAAAGTTGTTTCTCGTTTCGAGCATCCTTGGCTTTGCCGCCATTGCCCTCGCAGGTCAAGCTGATGCGCGCGGTTGCGTCAGGGGTGCGATTGTCGGGGGAATTGTTGGCCACTTTGTCGGGCATGGCGGTTTGGGGGCCGCCGCGGGTTGTGCGTATGGAATACACCGGCGGAACAGCTATGACCGTCAAGACGGCTACGAGGGCCGGTCGAGCTACGAACGGCGTGGCGAAGATGGGCAGCGCAATGGGTATGATAGATACTGAACGAGATAGGCGCCAAGCAGGCTCTACGGCCGGCAGCGCCGGAGCGGTGATTTGCGTTCGACAAAGCGCTGGCCATCCGTTATAGTGCCCCCGCAAAGCCAGAAGCGCCCGCCGATCGTCCCCGGCCGAGCGCTTTTTGTTTTAACCACGCCTCGTTATTCGTATCGTCCGTTACGTTTGGCGAGCGCAAGGCCGTCGTCGAAGCCGATGGTTGGAACGGGGCGGCATATGATACTCGTGCAGCTGCTGCTCGAATGGCGAGGGATTTTGAATCTTGTCGGCGCCGACACGATTTGTCGTTCAACCATCATCGCGACGAACGGCCTGGGCGCCGTCAGGCAGCTTGGGGTAGCCGCGATGTGAAGGTCGCGTGCGTGAGCGACACGTTCACGCCTCCTGGGCCGCTGACGACTTCGACCTTTGCATCGAGGTCCTGCGCGAGCGCCTTGACGAGGGCCGTCCCCAGGCCGCCCTTCGCCGAAGCGGCGGCGACATCCGGCTTTCCGATCCCATTGTCGGACACGGCAAGCTTCCAGTCCGCTCCGTCGATCTCGTAGCTGACGACGACCCGGCCGTCTGGTCTATCTTGGGGAAACGCGTGTTTCAGAGCGTTGATCACGAGCTCGGTGACGATAAGGCCGAGGCTGACGGCCTTGGCGGACTCGGCCGTGCCGCCGTTGACCAGAACCTGCAGCGAGATCGGCCGGCCGCCGCCGATCATTGAGGCCGCAAGGCTTTCGCACAGCCTCGACAGGTAAGGACCGACCTCGATTAGGTCGTGCCGCTCGGATCCGTGAAGATGCCCCTGCACGGCCGCTAGCGCCATAACGCGTTGATGCGCGTCATGCAAATGCTGGCGGGTTTCCTCCGAGGTTACGGTGCGCGCCTTCAGCATCAAGATGCTCGCGATGATCTGAAGGCTGTTGGCGACACGGTGCTCCAGCTCCCGGAGCAGCACGTCCTTTTGCCGCAGCAACTCCTCCGTCTGCCGCAACAGTTCTTCCTTCTCGCGTTCGATGGCCCGCCGCTCGGTGACATCCTCGAAAGCAATAAGAAGGGTCGTTTGAGCGTGGTCCGCGTAGAACACCGCGCGGGCGTTCAGGAGCATGATGCGGCGGCCAATCCCGGGAAACTCATGCTCGACCTCGAACGCATCCATGGCGGCGCGCTCCGGGATGATTTTCTCCAGAAGCGTGCGAAGAGCTGGAATCTGCCACTGGCCGTCGCCGAGCGCGTAGAGCGGCCGGCCCAGGACGTCCTGGCGGTTGACCTGGAACGTCAGGTAGTAGGAGCGGCTGACGGCGAGCACGCGGAGGTCGCCGTCAAGCACGAGCAGGGGTTCGCGCACCGTGTCCACGATGGCTTGCGCGAGCGCCCGCGCATCCTCGATGTCCTTGAATGGCTCAATCACGGGTTACAATGCTCCCGAACCCTTCTCACTTTAATACGGTATGCTTCGCGAATTCGTTTGTTTTGATTCTGGGTTTTATAATTGATTACGGTATGCCGCCTAAAACGCCTCCTAAAATACCTAGGCCAATAGCGGCTCCGGGATCGCCACCGTAGTAGCCATTGTAGCCAGTGTAGCCGTTATATCCAGGGTATCCAGGGTATCCAGGGTAGCCAGTGTAGCCAGTATACCCAGTGTAGCCAGTATACCCATTGTAGCCAGTATACCCATTGTAGCCAGTATACCCATTGTAGCCATTGTAGCCATTGTAGCCAGTGTTGCCAGTGTAGCCATTATATCCGTTGTAACCGTAGCCATAGCCGCCGCCTCTATAGACGTGACGATAGCCATGAACACCGACGCTGCGACCAGTGTGCATTCCACGCCGATGAACGCCATCTCCACCCGCACGAGCAAATGCCGGAGTTGTCGCGAGGGCAACTGCTAATATCAGAGCTAATTTTTTCATCGAAAAGTTCCTTCATGTTGTAAGGCGCCGGATCATTCCGGGCCTCTTCATCACCACCGCCGCGAGCCCGGACGCCCACGTCTCATCGAGGATACCCCGGCCAGGTGGGGCGATCAGCCCGTCTGCAAGCCACCAACCACCCAGACCACGACGGCAATAAGCAATACCAGACCAAGAACGCCGCCAAGGCCGGTCCTACCATACGTGCTGTGACTATAGTAGCCGCCGCCTCCGAGCAGCAGAATCAACAAGACGATAATCAGAATTGTACTCATGTCACACCTTCCTTGAAGTTTCAGTGTATCCTTGCCTTGAAGTTTCAGTGTATCCTTGAAGTTTCAGTTTATGCATTCGGCCGTCCAAACTCAATCCCTTCGCATTTGGAAGCGCGGGAGGTAGCCGATTATTCGCCGTCGATCACTCTCCGTGGCCGATTGCTCGCACTCTTGCCGGCACGTGCCGGCAAGAGTGCGAAGCATGGGTTCCTTGGCAAGGGACCCGGAAACCCCGACGGTGCGATTATTTCCCCTTGAGCGTGTCTTTGATGCCGCCGACAGTGTTCTGAACCTTTCCTGCCGCCTGGTCGGCCTTGCCCTCGGACTCCACCTTAGTATCGCCAAGCACCTTGCCGGCGACCTCCTTGACTTTGCCTACGATCCCCTTTTCCGATCCTTCGATCCGATCTTTGTCCATGATCTGTTCTCCAAAAAAGTAAATCCGCCCAGGGTGGGACGGGCACACGATAGCTCGATGGGTTTTGATCGCTATCGCCAGCCACCGTGACTGGATGTTGATGCAATTCGCGCCTCGTCAAAATAGTTCCGTTGAACCGTCAACCGAGGAACAATTAATCGTGTCCCTAAGCCGTAGCTCTGCGAAATAAATAGCGCATATAATTGCGATTGTGGCGGGTTTGACACTCTCATTATTTATTTCGATTACCAAGATTATCTTTGCTTCCTCACGCCCGGGCTGCCGCCGCATCGTGAGGCTGGCGGTAGCCTTGTGAACGTGATCGTTATTGTCTTTGGTACGGTTGCGTATTTTACCTGCCGCTTGTATTGAGCGGGAAGGATTGCCGTTATCGCTGGGTTTGTGGTGGTTCTCATCGCGCTCTCAGCTTAAAAATGTGGATTGAAGAAATCATGGGCAGCTCTTGATGGCTCGTCTTTCAGCCCGAAGGGGCATCACTGAAAAAAAACAATCGGAAGTGACGAGTCCAGAACAGCGCGCGGCGAGACTAACGCAGACCCGCAATCTAAAGATGGCGCGCTCCGCGCACGCCTATGTGCGTGGCAATACAGTCAAATTTTACGATTGGCTTGCGGCGAGCGTCGGCAAAGTTCCGGACGGGCCCCCGGTATGGATTTGTGGGGACTGCCATTTGGGAAACCTCGGACCGTTGGCGGACACGAAGGGGCGGGTCGCCATTCAGATACGCGATCTCGACCAGACCGTGATTGGTAATCCTGCCCACGATCTCATTCGACTTGGTCTATCCCTGGCGTCCGCGGCACGCGGCTCGAATCTGCCCGGCGTTACAACGGCGCGAATACTTGAGCAGCTGGTCTCCGGATATGAGAAGGCCCTCTCTGACGACATTGAGCGCGGCAAGGACAAGATCTATCGCCCAAAAAGAATACAGGTGCTGCTTGAACAGTCTGTCCGGCGCCGCTGGCGGCAGCTTGCTCTGGAGCGGCTGGAATCGGTCACGCCGGTTCTTCCGGTGGGAAAAAAGTTCTGGGCCCTGATGCCAGAGGAACGCACGGCGCTCGTCCAACTCTTCGAGCAAGAACCGATACGAGCCATGGTCACCAGCCTTCAGGGTCGCGAGTCAAGCGACGCCGTGACAATGGTCGATGCCGCTTATTGGATAAAGGGATGTAGTTCGCTGGGCCGCCTCCGTTACGCAGTCATGCTGCGGGTAGGCGAAGGCAACGGCTCGGCACTTTGTCTGGTCGACTTAAAAGAGGGCGTCACGGCGGCCGCGCCTCGCGCGGAGGGGGTAGAAATGCCGCGAGATAACTCCGTGCGCGTCGTCATGGGCGCGAAAGCGTTATCGCCCAACCTTGGGGATCGCATGATCGCTACCCGATTCCTCGACACCGGCGTCGTGCTGCGCGAACTGATGCCTCAAGACCTTAAGATCGAAGTCGACCGCCTTGCCCGCGAGGAGGCAATGGCGCTGGCGGCGTATCTCGCCGCAGTGGTCGGCCGGGCCCATGGGCGGCAAATGGATAAAGCAACCCGAGATACGTGGCGCTCTGAATTTGCAAAGGCGCGCACGACGACTCTCGACGCACCCTCCTGGCTTTGGTCGAATGTCGTCGAGCTGATTTCAATCCACGAAGCAGCTTACCTCGATCATTGCCGCAGGTTTGCTCTCGCGGAGCCGGCGTGAACCACAACGGCAAGGCCTTTAGGGGTGGTGGGCGCGACAGGGATCGAACCTGTGACCCCTACGATGTCAACGTAGTGCTCTTCCGCTGAGCTACGCGCCCCTCGAGCGCTTCCCGTACAAGCCGAAAGCGCTCAAAACCGAAAAGTTGGAACATGCCCGATCATAAAAATCGATCGGCTCCTTACAACGGCATGTCTGGGCCCCTGGTGAACAGGACTCTTAAGGTTTAACCGGGAAGCGGTATATAGGGCCATCCGTACGGGCGCAAGCCGATCCCAAAATCCGCGATGGGATTATGCCTGCCGGGGATGCTCAACGCCGAACGCAGGCGATCGGGAATTCGCTCGCGGGTGTCAACAATCCGGCGAGACTTTAACTATCCGGCACGATGTCGAGAAGCTTGGCGATCGGGGCCGGCGAAATGCCGATTGGTGGTTGGAAAGGCCCTTCGTGGGTCGCGATCAATCCGATCACGAGGATGATGCTGGCGGTGAAGATGACCATGGCAGCGACTTGGGGGCGCACCTCGTCGAGATGCACCGCGGCAAGGCTGATCTGCGCCATCAGGGCCATCAAAAGAACGCATGACCATTTAAAGTTTTCCGAAAAATCCGAACTGAACGCCAGTCGATCGCCGCGTGCATCCCTGACCTTCAAGGCGGTGTCGAGCAAAATGCGGTCGAGCTCTGCGTTGCCGGCGCCCGCGAACTCCGATTGCGCGACGGTTTGCAACAATTCGTCTTGTGCCGTTTCGGCCTCAGGCGACGCTTCGCCGTTTTGCATGCGCGGCCATTCCTTGTCGATAACGACAGCGGCATAGGACCGGATGGCGCGATCGATCGCAACGTGCGGTTTACCCAAGGCGGCGGCCAGGGCATGGAGGGAGATAAGACTGGCGCCTTCCCCGCGCACCGTTGCCGCCGCGCGCCGGTTGCGATCCCAGACGTCGCTCGCGAGAAAGCCGACGAGAATGCTAAATAGGACGACGATCGCACCGATGAATTGCGGCACGACGCCTCGGAAGCTTCGCACCCAGGGTCCCACCAAAGCGCCGAACGAAAGGCGGATCAACACCAAGGCGGAGGCGCTGTAAAAGGCAGCCAAAATCAAAATCAACGCCGGAAGCGGTAGTGATAGCCAAGCGTCGATCAAGATCACCCCCCGTAAGCCGATAGGACTATAGCAGACAAGTAGGGTCACAAGCCCGCCGGCGGAGAAATGTTGTGTTTGTCGATCTGGCTAACGGACGGTGTTCGGAAATCGCGGTGTCCTACTCGCAGACGCGGACGCGTTGAATGACGTATCCGTAACCGTCCCACACGCGCTCACGTTCAAGCCAGCAGCGCGGAGCGGGCACATAGACCGGCGCCGGCGCGTAATAGGGGGCGTAGTAGCGTGGCTGGGCCGCCGCGCTGCCCACGATGGCGCCAACGGCGAGGCCCCCGAGCAAGCCCGCGGCCACGTCCCCGCCGCCTGCGGTTGCCGGTGTCGTGATGAGGCCTGAGAAAACAGTGAGCGCGGCGAGACCGACGGCAAGACTTTGCCTGCACGATATTTGGACATTCGGCTTCATGGGATGCAACCTCCGATCGCTCGATCCTGGCGTGAAAGCTTGACCAAAAGGTTAATCCTTCTCAACCCCGTTTGCCCGCGCGCCGCCGGAGGCTTCCACCTGGCTGAACACCGCCGCTACGTAACGACCCAAAATGACCAAAAACTTGATGCTACCGCCCAAAAGCCACCCCCTCGGTACTCCCAATCGCGAGGGCTAAAAACCCGCCTGACCATTGGTTGTGAAATCGCGTCCAAATTGCGACGCCTCGCAAGGCGGACGCATCTCATATTAATCCATCGATAAGTATGTTCGCATTTTATTGACGGCGCGTTCGCGGAGCCCAAGTGATTCATTGAGGGCATGGGAAACGACGACGCTCGCTCGATCACACGACACTCGAGGCTCTGCTCGATCGCGACCCGCAAAATGACGCGCGAAAAATCCTCTCCTTCTTTGCAAAGCCCTCCCTCAAATACGCCGCGTGAGTATGAACCTACTTATGGACGGATTAATATTGACCGGCCATCGCGTTTGGAAGACGTCCAGGAATCGGCTTGGCGCTCAGGGTGCCCCAACCGCCCCGCCGGCGTTGTGCCAGCCATCTCTATCGCGGTCCGCCCCACGCCAATCATTCGAGCAACCAGGTCGGGGCTTTCACGATCTTGCACGCGCCACGCGCGCTTCCAAGGTCGCATGATCCAACTTGCGGGCGTCATCTTTTCTCATGCCCCAAGAGACTCACCCGCGCCCCCCACGTCAAGAAAAATGTGCGCTTATTTATGAACTGCCTAATAGCCTGGCGTTTGCGTCAAACCATGCAAAAATCACGTAATCCCAAGAGCAGGTTCGATTTCTAGCGAACGCGTTCTTTAGCCGGCTTGCCATTAAGCTAAAATAAAAGCTAAATTGCTTAGGCAATCTGGAGAAAAGGCGGATCATGACAAAAAAATTAAGCGAGGATGACCGCGCTTTATTGCTGGCCGAATTCGAGCGTCTAAGTCAGGAGCATCGCGACCTCGATGCCGCGATCGAGGCATTGCTCGATCTTGGTGCCGGCGACCGGCTGCAAATCCAGCGGCTCAAGAAGCGAAAACTCGCGTTGCGCGACCGTCTGGCATTTCTCGAAGATCAGCTTACGCCGGACATCATCGCCTAATCGCACGGACGGAAAACCGCCGGTAACAGCTAGTTTGCCCGAACGCGATCTCAGTCGCCACCGCTTCCGCGCGCCAACTCCCGCTTGACTAATTCATAACCCGTGAGTTATTTGTTCCGCATGCGCACCGCACCCGATACCCTCTTCAAGACCCTTGCCGATCGACCCGCCGGGCGATCTTCGAGCGGCTGACCCGTGACGGCGAACAGACCGTGCGGGCTCTGACCGACCACTCGGGTGTCTCGCAGCCGGCGGTCTCCAAGCACCTGGGCGTCCTGAAGCTCGCCGGCCTGGTGCGTGACCGGCGCGAGGGACGCCAGACTTACTCCAGCGCCCAGCCGCCAGGTTTGGCGCCCCTGATCGACTGGATGAGCCTCTATGGCGCCTTCTGGCGCGACCGGTTCGATCGCCTCGAAACCCTGCTTGATAGAATGAACCAATGGACTTGCTTCGAAAAAGTGGAGAGGCTTTTGCTCAGCCTGACGCCAGTTTTTCGAACTGGGTTGGGCTGAGGTAGTCGAGCGCTGAGTCGCCTGACGGGATTGTAGAACCCGTCGATGGAGCGGGCAATGGCACGCTCGGCTTCGTTGCGGGTGGCGAAGACGGTCCGCCAGACAAGCTCGGATTTCAACGTCTTGAAGAACGTCTCGACCATCGCGTTGTCGTAGCCGTTGCCGTTGCCTGACATCGAGATGGCGATACCGTGCCGGCGCAGCCCGGCCTGATAATCGATCGAGCAATATTGACTGCCGCGATCGGAATTCGGTTCCAGACGCGGTCCGGCCTGGGAGATCTGTCTTCCAGGGCTTCCGGCCCGCCAGTCTGGGAGAGGTCGCACCATCGGTAAAATGTGGCGCGAGAGACGCCGAGCTTCTCCAGCGTCCGGCGCACCGGCAGATGGGATTGCTCGACCAGCCGGATGATCTCCAGCTTTTCGGAAGCCGGATACCTCATTCCTCGCCGTCCCCATCCGCGATCATGCTTTTTTTGAGCAGGCGCAAGTCCAGGGCCTGCTCGGCGACGACCTCCTTCAGCGCCCGGGCTTCCCGGCGCAGGTCCTTGACCTCGCCGCTGGTCGCCGCCCGCGCGGTGTCGCCCGCAAGGCGCCGCTTGCCAGTCTCCAGGAACTCTTTCGACCAGGTGTAATACAGGCTCTCGGCGATGCCTTCACGCCGGCACAACTCCGCGATGCTCGGCGCGCAGACCGTCCAGCACGATGCGGATCTTCTCCTCGGCCGAATATTGCTTGCGCGTCGCTCGGCGAACGTCCTTCACGACCCGCTCGGAGGACAATTTGGGGGAGTCCGGATTTCTGGCTCATCTCCACTCCTCGATGGTTACAATGAGCCAGAAATCCTCCGTTCTTCAACCCGCCAAATCTGTCTCACAGGCGCAAGTTGTGCAACAGCACAGCATTGGCGAGCGCAGCCAGACTGGTACCGCGCCGGCCACCTTGAGCGGTTGAGTTTTGTCCGCCGTGGCCGTGATCTCGGTTTTTCCCTCGATGAAGTGCGCGAATTGCTGCGGCTATCGGATGATCGGTGCCAGTCCTGCACCGACGTTGACCGGATTGCGCGCAGTCACCTGATCAAAGTGGAACGCAAAGGTGCTGATCTATTGGAGCTCGGGGCCAAGCTGCGGCAGCTCGTTGACAAGTGCCAGCACGGCACCATCGCGGAGTGCCGCATCATCGAAGCCTTGGCCCCTGTTGGTAAGATTTCACACGGCTAGCCCCTGCTGTCTTCCACCTCGATCCGAATTGCCCATTGCATCGTTTCTTCTATGCATCTGCTTCTTCTGGAGTCTGGAGCGTGCCCTGCCGCAGCGCACGCGCCTTCATCATCACGAAGAAGACGGGAACAAGAACCAGGACGTTTATCGTGGAGGTGATCATGCCCCCGACAATCGGCGCGGCGATCGGTTTCATCACGTCCGACCCCACACCGGTCTCCCACAGGATCGGCACAAGGCTCGCCAGAACAGCCGCAACGGTCATCAGTTTGGGCCGCAAGCGTTGGACGGCGCCTTCGATGGCGGCCTGCTCGATATCGACGCGCTGCAGGACAGACCCGGCGGCAAGCCTCCGGTCGAGCGCTTCGTGCAAATAGACGACCATCACGACACCCGTCTCGACCGCAATTCCAAACAATGCGATGTAGCCAACCCAGACCGCAACGCTGAAGTTGTAGCCAAGGTACCACTGAAGAAGCAGGCCTCCCGTCATCGCATAGAGCGTTGGAAAGATCAGAATGAGTGCTTCGGTCACGGAACGGAACACCATGTACAGCAGCAGAAAAATCGTAACGAAGACGACCGGCAGCATGATCTTCAGCCGCTCCTTGGCGCGCAGTTCGAATTCATATTCGCCCGACCACTTCAGGCTGTAGCCGGCCGGCAGATGGAGCTTCTCTTGGAGGAGTCTGTCAGCCCGGGAGACGAAGCCGCCGTAGTCGCGCGTGTTCAGATCCAAGTACACGTACCCGGTGAGCGCTGCATCCTCGTCCCGGATCATCGCGGGCCCCTTCGAAAACGAAATCTTGGCGAGTTCGCCGAGCGGCACCTGCGCGTTGGAAGGCGTCGTGATCAGTACCCGCTCGAGCTTTTGAATGTCGTCCCGGAAATCGGGCGCATAGCGGATCGAGATGGGATACCGTTCGCGGCCCTCGATATTCTGGGCGATGTTCTCCCCGCCGATTCCGGAGGTGATCGCCCGCTGCACGTCACCCACGGTCAATCCATAACGCGCCGCTTCCGGCCGGTTCACTTCCACGTTGATATAGAATCCCTGTGCGACGCGCTCGGCAAAGACCGACCTCATCTCCGGCATCGCCCCGAGAATCTGTTGAACTGTCGCGCCCAATGCCTCGATGCCGTCCAGGCTCGGGCCTTGAATCTTGATGCCCACCGGGGTTTTGATTCCGGTGAGCTCCATGTCGAGACGGTTCTCGATCGGCATGGTCCAGGTGTTGGTCAACCCGGGGAACTGGAGTTTGGCATCCATTTCCGAGATCAGCTTCTCGTAGGTCATTCCCGCGCGCCACTCACCGCGGGGTTTGAGCATGACGGTGGTGTCGTACATGTCGAGGGGAGCATTGTCGGTCGCACTGTCGGACCGGCCGATGGAGCCGAACACAGTTGTCACCTCAGGGAAGGAGCGAAGAACCTGGTCCTGCTGCTGCAGCAGCAGCGTCGCCTGGCCGATCGAAATTCCGGGGAGCGCCGTGGGCATGTACAGGGACGCGCCTTCAAACAAGGGGGGCATGAACTGACTGCCTAGCTTGAACGCAAGAGGAAACGTCAAGGCCAGGAAGACGAGATTCACCAGTACTGTTATCTTTGGAAATCGAAGGCAGAGCCTCAAGACCGGCATATAGATCGCCTGCATGACCCGCGACACCGGATTGCTCGATTCCGGCCGCAGCCGCCCGCGAATGAACAGAAGCATCAGCGGCGGCACCAGCGTGATGGCAAGCAGTGACGAAAAACCTATAGCCAGAGTCTTGGTCCAGGCCAGGGGCCGAAACATCCGTCCTTCCTGGGCTTCGAGCAAGAAGACCGGCAGGAACGAGACGACAATGATGAGGAGCGAGAAGAAGAGCGCCGGTCCGACCTGTTTGGCCGCATCCAGAAGGATTCGCCGTCTTTCGCGGGAAGAGATGCTGCGCTGCTTCGTTTTATCGCCAGCGTGCGCGTTCTGCGCTTCAGACAGATGCCGGTAGCCGTTCTCCACCATCACGATCGCCGCGTCCACCAGAACTCCGATAGCCAGCGCCAATCCGCCGAGAGACATGATGTTCGAGCTGACCTGCAGGTAGTACATCGGAATGAACGATGCGACCACGGCGATCGGCAGGGTCAGGATCGGAATGAGGGCGGAGCGGAAGTGAAAAAGGAAGATGATGATCACGAGGCTGACAATGATTGCTTCCTCGATCAGGTCGCGCTCAAGGGTGTCGATCGAGGCTTGGATCAGCCCCGAACGATCGTAACCAGAGACGACTTCCACTCCCGGCGGCAGCGATCCGGAAATTTCGGCGAGCTTCTTCTTGACGCCGGAGATCACATTCAGCGCGTTCATACCGTCGCGCATGACGACGATGCCCGCGACGGTTTCGCCCTCGCCATTCCACTCCGCCACGCCGCGGCGGATGTCCGGTCCGAACGACACAGTTCCGAGGTCCCGGACCAGGACCGGCGTGCCGTTCTTGCTGGCGACGGGAACCGTTTCCAGATCCGAAAGCGACCGCAGATAGCCCAAGCCCCGAACCATGTACTCGGCGCCTCTGAACTCAAGTAACCTCCCGCCCACCTCGTTCGTGCTGTCGCGGACTTTTTCGATCACCGTCGAGAGCGGGATGTTAAAGGCGCGGAGCTTGTCGGGGTCCAACCGGACCTGGTATTGCCGGACAAAACCGCCGATGCTCGCGACTTCCGCCACCCCCGGCACCGTCTTAAGCTGATAGCGGAGGAACCAATCCTGGAGGCTGCGCAAATCGGCGAGACTGTAGCGGTGGTTGTGATCCACGATGAGATATTCATACACCCAGCCAGCGCCGGTCGCGTCAGGCCCGATCGCCGGGTGGACCCCGGCGGGAAGGCGTCCCCCGATCTGCTGGAGATACTCGAGCACGCGCGAGCGCGCCCAGTACAGGTCGGTGCCGTCCTCGAACACAACGAACACGTAGGAATCGCCGAACATGGTCTGGGCGCGCACTGCCTTTACGTGCGGCGCGGCAAGCAGAGCCGTCACGATTGGGTAGGTAACCTGATCCTCGATGACATTGGGCGGCTCATTCCACGTTGCATAAATAATCACCTGCACGTCGGAGATGTCGGGCAGGGCATCCAGCGGAATCCGGCGCATGCTCCAGAAGCCGGCCAGCACCAGGAGAATCGTTCCGGTGACGACCAGGAAGCTGTTGCGAGCGCATAAATCGATCCAGCGGGCGATCATCTACATGCCTCCTTCCGCGGTCACGGAGAACTGTTTCTGGGCGATGGTCTGACCAGCCTTGGTCGCCAGCACGGCGACTTGCCAGGTCCCGCCCGTCTGCACCTCTCCCGGTCCCTCATAGATGCCGCCGTCCTTTTCGCCGAGCGTCGTTACGTTACGCATGGCGGCCATGCCCATCGCTGGCATGGCGGGCATGAAGAACGTTACGGTTACCTGAGCGCCTAATAGTGGCGCCCCATCGGCGCCGGCGAGCTTGACGCGGAAATCGTTGCTTCCCTTGCGCGGAGTCGACGGGTTTGAGGAGTATTCGAGTGTTGCCCCCTGCGGCGTATTCATCGCTGCCGCCGCTCCCGCGCCGGGAGCTGGAGGCGCGAACGAACCCAGCGCGGCCGCGAGCTGGCTTTCGGAATCGATCAGAAAATTCGCCGAGGTGGCGATGCGTTCGCCAGCTGTGAGCCCCTTCACCACGACGAAATCGTCCCCAGCCCGGGCGCCGGCCTCGATATCCCGGGGCTCAAAGTACCCGCCGCCGCGGTCCACGAATGCGATCTGGCGCGTGCCGGACTGAAACACTCCGGAAGCTGGAATCACCAGCCGGTCTCCAAGCGGCAAGCTGAGCTCGACATTAACGAACATCCCGAGCGAAAGCTTCAATTCCGGATTGGGAATCTCCAAGCGCACGCGGGCCCGGCGCATCGCCTCATCCACTTCCGGCCAAATGAAACTCACGCGAGCTGGGAAGGTCTGTCCCGGGTAGGCGTTCACAGTGACCGACGCCGGATCTCCCACCTTCACCCGGCCAATATCGTTCTGGAAAAGCTGAGCGTAGACCCAGACGGCCGACAAGTCCGCCACCGCGTACAACTTCGTGCCCGGTTGTACATACATATTCGGAAAGGCCTTCCTCTCGATGATGAACCCGGACACTGGCGAGTCGATCTCGATCTCACGCCTGATCTTCCCGCTCTCCTTTAGCCGGGCGATCTCTCTCTCCGGGATCTGCCACTGCTTCAACCGCTCGGTTGTAGCATTCAACAGCGACCGGGATCCGTGGGATCCGGCAGCGGCGCCCGGGGTGGTTTGTGCCAGGAGCTCCTTGGCCACTAAGTATTCCTGCTCGGCTGTCACCAGCTCCGGGCTATAGATGGTCAGAAGCGGCTGGCCCTGTCGCACCTGTTTGTACATTGCGTCGGCGTATACTTTCTGGACCCAGCCCGAGAAGCGAACTTGCACATCGGCAAGCCGCGTTTCATCCGCCTCGACGTTTCCGACGGTGCGGATCTCGTCGCGGACCGGCCGAAACTCCACGACGCCGGTCTTCACCCCAATGCTTTGCATCCGTTGCGGAGTAAGCGTGACCGGCACCAGGCTCTGTTCGGAAGACGGCGCTGCGGCCCCCGGCGCGGCGTCCGGGCTTGCCATGCCAGTCGTGCTCTCGGGAGGAGACGGCAGAGCTTTCACCGTCGATGCTCCCGGGTCGCTGCTGAAGTGACCGAGATAATATCCGGCGAGCCCTGCCGCTATAACGCCCGCCAGGATGGTGGCCGAGCGAGTTGCTTTCGAGCGGCTCACAACTCGCCTCCGATCAACCGTTCGATCGCGGCGAGCATCGTTTGCTCGTCCATTTGTAGCTGGAGCAGCTTGAGTTCGAGGTCGTGGACCCGGTGCTGTGCGTCGAGTGCGATGACGAGATCGCCGCGCCCTTGGGCATAGTCCGCGATGATCGACTTGAGCGCCGCCCGGGCCTCCGGAAGGGCTTTGCGGGCCACCAAGGCATCGGCGTTCCGTGCCGCCTTGAGCCGCGCGCGCGCCTCGCCAAGAGCGCTCTGGATGTCGAGCAGCGCCGCCTCGTAGCGTTGCTGGGCCGCGCCCAGCTGTGCGGCCGCCGACTGTTGTTCGGAGGCCTCCTTGCCCCAAGGCAGCGGGATGTTGAGACCAATCGTGGCGGCGACCCCCGGCGGGCGGCTGTTGGTCTGGATCAATGGTCCTGCCCCGACTGTCAGGTCGGGATACCAGGCTTTCTCGGCCAAGGCGGCGCGCGTTCGCGCCGCGTCCACCTCGGCGCCGCTCGCGCCGAGTACCGGGCTTCCGCCGCGGGCACGTTCGACAAGCGAGGCGATGGTGAGATCCGCCGTGGGCACGCGCCGGAGCCGCAAGGGTTCGGCCAACGGCGCGCTGGCGGGACGCGCGAGCAGTGCGTTGAGCACTTCCCGCGCTGCGGCGCGATCGCCTTCGAGGCGGGCGGCTTCGATCTCCGCCGCCGTCTCTTCGCCGAGCGCCTTGATGACCGCCGGCTGTTCGCCGCGTCCAACCGCATAGCGCGCCTCGGCGGCGGCACGCATGCTGCCCGCCACCGCAATCACGTCACGGTTCACGGCCACGGCACGGCTCGCCAAATAATATTGGGCAAAGGCGACTTTGATGCGTTCGTCGTGGGCATCGCGCGCGGCCAGTTCGCGCCCGCGCATGGCATCCAAATCCGCCAGCGCCGCCTCGCGCCGCAGGCTCTGTTTTCCCCACAGCGGGAACGCCTGCGTTACCATGATCGCATGCCCGCTGAAGACGCCCGGATTGCGGTAATATTGATAGCTGTCCGAGATCATCGGATCGTCGAGCGCATCGGCACCGGCGGCCTTGGCTGCGGCGGCCGAGGTTTCGAGCGCAGCCGCGCGTAACGCCGGGTTGAGCTGCCGACCCGCCGCGAGCACGCTCTCCACCGTCGCGCCCACGGGCGCGGGCCGTATTTGCGCGGCGGATTTCGCGGTGCCGCCGACCTGCTGCGGCTTGCCCGAGGACTTCTGGTCCTCGGGCGCCGCCACGGTGGGGCCAGCGGCGAGAATAATGGCAAGCGCGGCGGCGCCCGCGGAGAAACGCGACGACATGGAAATGACCTCCAACCCGGGATAGGCTTTAGCTGCAGGGAAACGCGTGATTCGAAACGGCGCGGGATGCGCCCGGAGGCGATCCACAAGCGTGCGCATGCGCCCGCTTCGGCTCGATCAGGCTGTGATGCGGCTCGTTATAGGGGGAAAGAGGCCGGGTTCGATCGACAGCCCGGCCCGCGAAGCAGGAGGCGACCAATATGCCACCCGCCCATAAGTTGTTGGGGACCCGAGCGCGATTGACGGAGCCGGAACGGCGGGCGAATAAATACAGCCCGCCTGGTTGGCACAATCGAGCGAAATGCCCTTGCACGGCACCTGTTTCATGGGCTCCGGCGTGGCATGGTCTTGCATCGCCATGTTCGCGCAGCAGTCGCCGGTCGCGATTTGCGCGGCATCCTTGCAACCTGACGCCATAAACTCCGGACGCGGTATCGCATGAACCGCCGCCCCAATGAGGAAGGAAAGGCCAGTCAGGACAATGAGCAACCGCCGGAGGACCGGAATTCGCATGTCTGCAACATACGCAGTTCTCTGCGGCTGTTCAAGGTCCGCTCTGTTGGCGTAATCTTGAACGGAGATTCAGCCCGCCCGTCGTGATGAGACTAGCCTTGGAACAGCAGCTGATAGCCTACAATGGCCTGGCTCATTTGATAATCCGCCCGGGCAATGAAAGCTCCGGCTTGTCGAGAAGGTCATAGAGGGCCGCGATTTCACCTGCATCCATGAGACGGTGAATGCGATCGAGGCGTGGCTCGGCTCCTTGCCCGGTCACGTCTACGCCAATGTCCGGCAGCCTCCCGTCTCGACCTTCAACGCCCATATGATGCCCCTCTCGGCGGTATGGGCGCGCCCTGAGCGCGACGATCACTTCGTGGCGCCGCGCTTGTTCCTTGCCCGGACGGAGGGTTCGACGCCCTTCCGTTTCTCGCTCCATGTCGGGGACGTCGGCCACACCGTGATCATTGGGCCGACCGGCGCCGGAAAAAGCGTGTTGCTGTCGCTGATGGCCCTGCAGTTTCGGCGCTATGTTGGCGCGCAAATCTTCTCCTTCGATTCGGCGGGTCGATCCGGGCCGCGGCGCTTGCCATGAGCGACGACTTTCATGATCTCGGCGGCGCGCTCTCGGAAGACGCGGAAGAGCCCGTAGCCCTCCAGCCGCTCGCCCGGATCGACGAATATGCCGGGGAGGCCTGGGCGGCGGAATGGATCGAAGCCCTCCTGGCCCGCGAAGACGTTTCTGTTACGCCAGATGCCAAGGAGCACATCTGGTCCGCCGTCACCTCTCTGGCTTCGGCTCCGGCTTCGGAGCGCACCTCACCGGCCTGTCGGTCCTGTTGCAATCCGGCGCTGGTGGCGGCCGTGAACGGCGCGCTTATCCGGAAGGGCCGCCGTAGTGAAGGCCGAGCCGGGATCGGTTTCGGCTCCCGCTTTACTTCGCTTTGTGGCGCTTACGATCCGGCCCCCCCGTTTCTGTGGTCGGCTGTGTGGAGGAAGGAGGGTCGCTCGCCGGAAACGAATCCTCAAGTTCGCGATTGAGCAGTTTCTCCTGCTCTGTATGCGTTTCTTTTTTCGTTTTCGCGGTTTTTTCTTTGGTCGTCGGTTTACTGGTCTCGGCCATGCTTGTCTCCTAGTGGCATTTGATCGTCAGTTGGAGGAACGGCGATCCTGCCTAAGTGTTCCCTCCGCGTGAATGCATCGCTCAGCCAAAAACGCGCCGGAGGAAGACGACGGGCGTTGTGGGGTGACGCCGACGTTGACGACGTGTCCGGCCAACCTTCCTAGACGCTCAACGCGCGCCGTAGTAATCGCCGAGGCGCTGTCCGAAGGCCGGATCCGCGAATGGTTCTTCGCCGACGCCGTAACGAGGCGCATTCTTCAAGCGCTCCCTGTCCAGATCGATGACATAGCCCTCGAGCCGAGTGTCGTAGGTCAGCACCTTCCAAGGCAGAGGATGGTAGCTTTCGCCAAGCCCTAGGAAGCCCCCGAACGACATAACAGCGTAGGCGACCTGGCCGGTGTATTTGTCGACCATGAAGTTATAGACGTTCCCGAGCTGCTCTCCGTCGCGCTTATAAACCGGCGTGCCTTCCACCTTATTCGAAGCGATCAAGCGTTTGGTTTCGTCGATGGCTACGCCTTCGCCCGAGGGGTCTAGCTGCAAGGAGCCTGGCTTACGCAGAATATGTTCGTTCGGCGATACTTCGGTCGGCATCACATTCCCTCTTACTTTGGCAGGCTTCGCGACAATCGGGGTGCTTCCGGCGCTGCGCGCGCCTTGAACAAGGTGTAGCGCTTCGTTACGGCAATTCAAGTCCCAGAGCGGCGCAAAGGCGCATCCTGGCGGCGTCCGAGCCAGCTATCCCAAAGCGCAGCCAGGCCGGCCGCGCCTCGAACCGCCGCACCAGAATCCCGGCTTTCGCCAGCCGTTCGAACCAGCCTTGCGCGTCCTCGTGCCGCACGAGCCGGAACAGCAGGCTGCCGCCGGCGGAGGCGAAACCCGCCGCCGCCAACATCTTGTCGAGCGCTCTTGCGTCGGCGTGCAACCGCGCGCGCGTCGCCGCGAGCCATTCCGCATCCGTCAAGGCCGTGGAGCCTATGGAAATGGCCGCGCCGGAGACCGGCCAGGGCCCCAACGCGGCGCGGAGATTTTCCGCCACGGGTTTTGACGCGATCGCAAACCCGAGGCGAAGCCCCGGCAAGCCATAGGTCTTGCCGAAGGAGCGCAACACGACGCCGCCGTTTTCGGCGGTGTCTGGGACTGCGCTGGCGCCGGGCTCAAGAAAATCGACGAAGGCTTCGTCGATAATCAGCAGGCCGCCGTGGTTGCCGAGAACCGCCGCCAGCGCGTGCAGATCCGCCGCCGCGACGAGCCTCCCATCCGGATTGTTGGGATTGACGACGATGGCTATATCCTTGTCTTCGAGCGCGGAGAGGTCTTCGACGACGGTCAGGTCCGCGCCGCTGGTGGCCCAGCTCCGCGCGTGCTCGCAATAGGTAAACCCCAGGATTCCAACGCGCCGCGCCGGTAGAAGACGGGGCAGCCAGTTGACGATCGCCTGAGTTCCCGGCGCGGCAACGATTCCAACCTCCGCCGGCGCCCGATACGCAAATGCCGCGGCCGCTTCGAGCGCGCGCAGCTCGTCGGGTTCCGGTAGCCTCGTCCAGCTTTCCATCGGCGGACGGGCGAAAGGATAGGCATACGGGTTGACGCCGGTCGAGAGATCGAGCCAGGGCTCCGGCGCTTGCGGGTAGGCCCGCCGCGCGGCAAAAAGATTGCCGCCGTGCTCCCCCAGGAGCAACTCCGGCAACTCTGGACAGGAAGTCTCACGCATGGATTTGGCCGCAACCCTGAAACTCGCGGCGTTCGCCGTCGCCATCGAGGCCTGCGTTGGCTATCCGCAAGGCTTGTTTCGCGCGATCGGCCATCCAGTCACCTGGGCCGGCCGTCTTATCGCGCTCGCCGACGGTTGGTTGAATCATGGCGATCGATCCTTTGCCACGCGCCGCGCCCTGGGATTTGCCGCGCTCTTCTTGCTTTTATCGATTGCCGGCGGCGGCGCCTATCTTTTCAGCTTCGAGCTCGCGGCTTTGGAACTTCCGCAACCGGCGAGCTTAGCGCTCAGTGCGCTTATCGCTTCGAGTCTCATCGCGCAACGCAGCCTCCACGCCCACGTCCTTGCCGTCGCGGAGGCTCTTGCCGCCGGGCTGGAATCCGGCCGCGCCGCGGCGGCAAAAATCGTCGGCCGTGACGTCGCGAAGCTTGACGAGGCTGGCGTCGCCCGCGCCGCGATCGAGAGCCTCGCCGAGAATTTTTCCGACGCCGTCATCGCGCCCGCTTTCTGGCTGGCGCTCGGCGGGCTTCCGGGCGGCGCGTGCTACAAAGCGATCAACACCGCCGACAGCATGATCGGCCATCGCACGCAACGCCATGCGGCTTTCGGCTTCGCCGCGGCGAAACTCGATGATTTTGTCAATTTTTGTCCTGCGCGGTTGTCTGCCTGTCTGGTCGTTATCGCGGCTTGCGTCGCCCCAAAAGCTTCGGCCCGGGCCGCGTGGCGCACCATGCGGCGCGACGCGCGCGGACACCCTTCCCCCAATGCCGGCTGGCCCGAGGCGGCATTCGCGGGCGCGCTCGGCTTGCGGCTCGGCGGCCCGCGCGTCTATGGCGAAGTCAAGATAGACGATGCCTGGATCGGCTCGGGCAAAGAAGCTTCGTCCCAGGACATACAGCACGCGCGCGTGCTCTATCGATTTGCCTGCGGCGTCCATTGGGCGGCTTTGACCTTGATGGCGCTTGCTATCTCGCAAGCGTAAGAAGCCGGTCGAGGTCGATGCACGTTTCAAGATGTGAGGCGACCGCATCGAGCGCCGCGTCGAGAGACTCGTCATAAGAGACGCCCGAACCCTTGCCCCCGAGGCGGGCGAGAAGCGCGCTTCGTTGCGCGGCATCGGCGAATAGCCCATGCACATAGCAGCCGCTCACAAGGCCATCGGCCGACGTTGCGCCATCGCTGCGTCCATCGGCGAAATGCAACACGGGCCGCGCGCAATCTGGCCCGAAACTGCGGCCAACATGCATTTCATAGCCGGTGAAGGGAACGCCGTTTCGAGCGCCGGTGCCTTGCACGGGCGCAAGCAATTTGTCGCCCAAAAGTTCCGTTTCAATGTCGAGCAGGCCTAGCCCCGGCACCTCGCCCGGTGGGCCCTCGACGCCCATCGGATCGCGGATGGCCTTGCCGAGCATCTGATAGCCGCCGCAAAGGCCGAAGACATGGCCGCCGCGGCGGACATGCGCGAAAAGATCGATATCCCAGCCCTCGCGCCGGAAAGCCGCGAGACCGGCGATCGTCGTTTTCGAGCCGGGCAGAATGACGAGCGCCGCCTCGGCGGGCAGGGTCTTGCCGCTTTTGACCATGACAACGCGGACCTCGTCCTCCAAATATAGTGGATCGAGATCGTCAAAATTGGCGATGCCTGGCAGAACCGGAACCGCGATCGTGATCGGCCCCCCGCGCGGCCTTGGGGTGGAAAGCACGAGCGAGTCCTCCTCCGGCAAACGCGCCGCTTCCGCACAAAAACGAATAAGCCCAAGGCCTGGCCATCCGGTCAAATCCTCGATGCTTTGCATGCCATTCGCAAACAGGGCCGGATCGCCGCGAAACTTGTTGACGAGAAACCCCGCGATCATTTTGGCGTCGGCCGGATCGAGCACGGTTTTGGTGCCGACGATCTGGGCGATGACGCCGCCGCGATCGATGTCGCCGGCCAAAATCACCGGAACATTCGCGGCGCAGGCAAAACCCATATTGGCGATATCGTTTTTGCGCAGATTGATTTCCGCCGCGCTCCCCGCGCCTTCGACGAGGACAAGATCAGCGTCTTCGCAAAGTCTTTCGAAACTGTCGAGCACGGCCGGCAGAAGCTCCGGTTTCAGGTCCTGGTATTCTCCCGCCGATGCCTGGCCTATCACTTTTCCGCGCAGCACAATCTGCGCGCCATGCTCGCTTTGCGGCTTCAAGAGGACAGGGTTCATGTCGACGCTTGGCGCGACGCCGCAAGCTCTTGCCTGCGTCGCCTGGGCGCGGCCGATTTCTCCGCCATCCGGTGTCACCGCGGCGTTGTTCGACATGTTCTGCGGCTTGAACGGGCGTACTTCGAGCCCGCGATTGCGATAGGCGCGGCACAGCCCCGCGACAATCAGCGACTTGCCAACGCCGGAGCCGGTGCCTTGCAGCATCAATGTCTTGGCCCGCCGCTTAGAGCAGGTTCCGAAAAAGTTCACGGACTTTTTCGACAAGGACCTGCTCCAACTTATCGAGATTGAGCGATTCCTATTCGATCACATGGTTCCATGTGATCGGGAAGCGCTCTAACGCTCAGAACTCGATTCCCTCTTGCGCCTTCACCCCGGCCGCGAAGTGATGCTTCACAAGACTCATCTCGGTCACGAGATCGGCGGCGTCCAGCATTTCGAGCTTCGCATTGCGGCCGGTGACAACAATATGGAGATCGGGCCGGCGGGCCCGCAGGGTAGCGACGACCTCGGCTACGGGGAGATAATCGTAGCGCAAGGCGATATTCAATTCGTCGAGGACGAGAAGTTTTCGCTTTGGATCGGCGATCAGTTCTCGCGCCTTCGCCCAAGCCGCCGCCGCCGCCGCCGCGTCGCGCGCGCGATCCTGCGTCTCCCAGGTAAAGCCCTCGCCCATCGTGTGCCACGAGAGAAGATCGGAGAAACGGGCGAGAGCCCGGCGTTCGCCGGTGTCCCAGGCGCCCTTGACGAATTGCACGACGCCGCAAGGCCAATCATGGCCGAGCGCGCGCAGCAAAAGCCCGAAAGCCGCCGTCGATTTGCCCTTGCCCTTGCCGGTATGGACGATGAGGAGGCCTTTTTGGGTTATCGTCTTGGAGGCTACCTCGGCGTCCTGCGCGGCCTTGCGCTTTGCCATTTTTTGCCGGTGGCGAAGCGCTTCGGCGCCGGCTTGCAATTCAGACGTCGGAATTTCGATCATGTTAGGGCTACGGTCGCTCCGCCAAGCATCGCCAATCATCATGCCGGCGGCCGGTTGGAACGGGTCATTGAGTCAAAGGCCATTGCCGTTGGTATTGATTTCGCGTTCATGTTTGAGACCATGACCGCTTCAAGTTGAATCGCTCATGGTCTTTCTCTATTTGTTTTTTCACCTGATCCCAAAGAGTCTGCAACTCTTGGGATCATGCTTTAACGGCGTCAGCTTGCGCGCGCGCGTTGCCACCAGCCGGAGCGTTTTGGGCGGGCCGGATCGACGCCATCCGTCCGCGAGGATTCCTCCAATCGCGACGGAATTTCGTCCCGTCCCGGCGCCGTATCCACGTCCGATGACGCGGATTGGGGCGCCTCTCGCGGCTCGGCTTTTGCACTCGCAGGCGAAGCCTCAACATCATCTCCTTGTGGCGCAACCGCCTGCGCTTGATCCTGCCGGTCATCCGTGGCGAAAGCCGATACGTCGTTTGGCGCGACGGCAGCCTTGCGGCCACGGCCAGCGCGGGGCGCGCGCGGCGCCCGGCGGCCGCGCCGCGCCCTTCCGGCACCCTCTTCGCCCATACCGCCGCCCAAGGCGTCGGGTTCGGGTTTGAATTCGAGCTTCGCGACATCGGCGGGCCCGGCAGTGAGGTTTCCGGAAGTTTCGCGGGGAGAACGCCCGCCACGGCGCGAGCGTCGGCGCCCGTCTCGATGACTTGCTTCGGTTTCTTCGTTGCCGGGGAAAGCTGCCTGTCCGGTTTCGGCTTCGCTTTCAAGGGTCACGCTTCGCCGCAGCCCGCCGATCTGGGCCATGGCTTCCAAGGCATCGTCCGGCGGCTGTGGCGCGTTTGCGGCTATTCCGGAGCCTTCGCGGTCGCCGCCACGGCCACGTCTGCGTCTGCGTCTGCGCCTTTGCCCGCCATCGGCCTCGTTTTCGCTATCGCTGGGTTCGACGCCGCCATCCCGCGGTTCTTCCACCGGACCGGCCTCGGGCAGCCCCTCTTCGGTATCGGCCGGTTCATCGAAGAAACTATCGGCCATCGCCGCGCGCGGCTCTTCCTCCGGCGCAAAAGCGGGAATTTCTTTCGCCCCCGCCGCGGGCTCGCCGCGTTCGAGCGTATAATAATTCGTCCCGGTCACACCGTCGTCCGCGGCGATCGTCAACGACGCGCCAAACCGCTTTTCCAAATCGCGCAAATGGGCGCGTTTCTGATTGAGGATATAAAGCGCGACGGCCGTCCTTGTGTTGACGATGAGGTCATAACTCGAATTCTTGATCAGGGCATCTTCCAGAACGCGCAGGACATGCAGGGCGATCGACGCCGTCGAGCGCATCATCCCCGCGCCTGCGCAATGCGGACAGACCACGGTCGAGCCCTCGATGACCCCGGTGCGCATGCGCTGGCGCGACATCTCGAGAAGACCGAAATGCGACAGCCGGCCGATCTGGATACGGGCCCGGTCGTTTTTGAGGGCATCCTTCAGGCGGCGTTCGACGGCGCGATTGTTGCGATTCTCCTCCATGTCGATGAAATCGATGACGA
>JALZAY010000311.1:2482-2926 GCA_030948025.1 Pseudomonadota bacterium | reverse complement strand
CGGGGTCATCGTGCATGGCCTCGATGACGACGAACGCCGCCGCGCCTATGCCGCCGACATCACCTATGGCACCAACAATGAGTTCGGCTTCGACTATCTCCGCGACAACATGAAATACGAGCTTGCCCAGATGGCTCAGCGCGGCCATCATTATGCGATCGTCGACGAGGTCGATTCGATTCTCGTCGACGAGGCCCGGACGCCGTTGATCATTTCGGGGGCTTCCGACGACAGGTCGGATCTCTATATTGCGATCGATAAGGTGATCCCGCGCCTCGTCGCCGAGGATTTCGAGCTTGACGAAAAACAACGCACGACCAATCTCACCGAGGCCGGCAATGAACATATGGAGGCCATGCTCGGCGAGCTCGGGGTGCTCTCCGAAGGTTCGCTCTACGAGGCGGTCAACGTCACCACCGTGCATCACGTCAACCAGGCCTTGCG
>JALZAY010000311.1:0-2472 GCA_030948025.1 Pseudomonadota bacterium | reverse complement strand
GGCCTTGCGCGCGCATAAATTGTTCAAGCGCGACAAGGATTACATTGTGCGCCAGGGCGAAGTAGTTATTATCGACGAGTTCACGGGCCGGATGATGCCGGGCCGCCGCTACTCCGAAGGACTCCATCAGGCCCTCGAAGCCAAGGAGCATGTCGCGATCCAGCCCGAGAACGTGACCCTCGCCTCGATCACCTTCCAGAACTATTTCCGCCTCTACGGCAAACTCGCCGGGATGACCGGAACGGCGGCGACCGAGGCGGATGAATTCGTCGAAATCTATAAGCTCGAGGTCGTCGAGATACCGACCAACAAGCCGGTCAGGCGTCTCGACGAGGACGATGAAGTCTATCGCACGGCGGAAGAAAAAATCCGTGCGATCATCCGCGAGATCGAGGCCGCCAACGCGAAGTTCCAGCCGATGCTCGTCGGCACGACGTCGATCGAGAAGTCCGAGCAGCTCGCCGAGGCGATGACAAAGCAAGGCTATAAGCAGATCGATTTCACGGCGCCTGAAGCACTGCAAAAACTCTACGCGGCGGCGCGGTCGGACAAGCCGTCGAAGCTTTTCGCGGTGCTGAACGCGCGCTTCCACGAACAGGAGGCCTATATCGTCGCCGAGGCGGGCGTGCCCGGCGCGATTACGATCGCGACCAACATGGCCGGGCGCGGCGTCGACATTCAGCTCGGCGGCAATGTCGAAATGCGGGTCGCGCAAGAATGCGCCGAACTGCCGCCAGGCCCCGAGCGCAAGGCGAAGGAAACCGGGATCCGGGCCGAGGTCGAAACATTCCGCGAGAAAACGATCGCCGCGGGCGGCCTCTACATCATCGGCACCGAGCGCCACGAGAGCCGCCGGATCGACAACCAGCTGCGCGGCCGTTCCGGGCGCCAAGGCGATCCGGGACGCTCGAAGTTCTTCTTGTCGCTGAAGGACGATCTGATGCGGATTTTTGGGTCCGACCGGATGGAATCGATGCTTGTCAAGCTCGGGCTCCAGGAGGACGAAGCGATTGTCCATCCCTGGATCAACAAGGCCTTGGAAAAGGCCCAGCAAAAAGTCGAAGCGCGCAATTTCGACATGCGCAAGAACGTTCTGAAATACGACAACGTGATGAACGATCAGCGCAAGGTCGTCTTCGAACAGCGCCGCGAGATGATGGCGCAAGAGTCGCTCGAAGACATGATTTCCGACATGCGCCAGGGTGTCGTCGACGATCTGATCGCCAAACATATTCCCCGTGATGCCTATCCCGAGGCCTGGGACATCGAGGGTTTGAGGCAATCGGTCCCTGCCGCGTTCAATCTCACTCTTCCGCTGGCCGATTGGGCAAACGAAGAAGGAATCACCGAGGAGGAAATGCACGACAGGCTGCGGAAGGCGGCCAATGAGACCTATGCCGCTCGTGTCGACAAGAACGGCGCGGAGGTTACGCGTTATGTCGAAAAGCAGATCGTTCTGCAGGCGCTCGATCATCTGTGGCGCGAGCATCTCGTGACGCTCGATCATCTGCGTCAGGTTGTCGGCTGGCGCGGCATGGCCCAGCGCGATCCGCTAAACGAATACAAATCCGAGGCCTTCGAGCTGTTCGGCGAACTCATTGCCCACCTGCGGGAAATGACGACGGCGCAGTTGAACCGCGTCGAGGTCGCCTTCGAGCCGCCGCCGCCGATGGAGGCGCTGGAGGTTTCCCATGCCGAGGCATCGGCTTATCCCGATCGCGCGATCAACGCCGCATTTGGCCCCGCGAACGCCGCCCCCGCCGTTTCCCGAGCCGCCAAGCCGGTTTTCGGCGCGTCCGGGGCGGATGCCGCCGAAACGCTTGTCCGCGAGCCGCCGGAGGAGCGGGCGGTCTATGGCAAGGTGGGGCGCAACCAGCCTTGTCCCTGCGGCTCGGGCCGGAAATATAAGCATTGCCACGGCGCGGCTGCGTGACGACAGCATGCCGTGCGATCGATTGAGTTTCATCAAGGTGCGCGAGAAACCTCCATTATTCCGTTGCCGCTTTCGTCTCCGCTTTGCCCGGATGTTTCGACAGCGCCGCGTCGAGTGTGCGCGATCGAGTTCGTCTTCCCACTAGGAGGCGGCAATGGTCGCGGACGTTGACAAAGCACGGCATTCCCCATGAATCTGTCGATCCGCGTCTCGCCCCGCGCCTCGCCGCGAGCGCGCTATTCCATCGCCGCCGCCTTCAGAATGCAGACCATTGTCGCCGAGGCCGGTTTTTGCGACACGTTGCGGATCGTATGCGGACGATCGGAGCGATAGCGCAAAGTCTCGCCGGCCTTGGCCCGTTCGGTCGCGCTGCCCACTTCGACCTCGAGTTCCCCTTTGTTCACCGACAGGCTTTCCACGGAGCCGCGCTGATGCGCCTCCGATTCCAGCACGCCGCCGGGATCGGCCGAGAAATCATACCATTGCAGCCATTCGACCGTCTTGATCCAGCCGATGATGGCGAGCCTGCACTTGCCATC
>JALZAY010000014.1 GCA_030948025.1 Pseudomonadota bacterium | reverse complement strand
CCGCCGGCCGAGTGGCAAGGCTATGCCGAGGCCGATTTCGTGAAGGTCGGCCCGACCCAGCAAGGTCTCCTCACCTCCGTCTTCGTCGCGAGGGGCGTCAAGGTCGCCGCCGGCGCGCCGCTCTTTGAGCAGGACGACACCGCCGATAAGGCGGCCGACGACCAAGCCGCGCGGCAGTTGGCCCAAGCCGAAGCGCAGCTGGGGAATCTCCAGACTGGCGGCAAGCAGACCGAGATTGAACAGGCCGAAGCAAACCTGGCAGAGGCCCAGGCGACGCTCGTCCGGGCCCAGGCCGATCTCCAACGAAACGAAGCGCTAGTGCGCCTTCGTGCCGTTTCGATCCAGAATGTCGATCAACTTCGGGCCGATTACCGCTCGGCGGAAGCCAAGGTTCGCGGGCTCGAAGCGGCACTCGCGCAGGTGCGTGCGCCGCTTGGCCGGGATCAGGAGATTGCCGCGCAACGTGCGGCGGTCGATGCGGCGCACGCGGCGGTGGCCATGGCAAAGTGGCGGCTCGACCAGCGCCACGTCGCCGCGCCAGTGGCTGGCACCGTCAACGACGTCCTTGCCCGCCCCGGCGAGACCATCCCAGCGGGCGCGCCGGTCGTGTCGTTGCTCCCTCCCGAAAATATCTTCGTCCGGTTCTTCGTCCCCGAGCCGATGCTGGCCACGGTCCATCTTGGCGACCACGTCGCGCTCCTCTGCGATAGCTGCCCCGCTGGGCTCGCCGCGATGATCTCCTTCATCTCGCCACAGGCCGAATACACCCCGCCGGTCATCTACAGCGAGTCGAGCCGCGCGAAGCTCGTTTACAAGGTCGAGGCACGGCCTCCTTTGCAACAAGCCCCTGTGCTCAACCCTGGCCAACCGGTCGCGGTGCGGCCGATCGCGAAGGGTGGCTCGCCATGACGGACTTCACCATCGACGTCCGTGACTTGAGGAAGAGCTTCGGAGCCCGCAAAGTCGTCGACGGGCTCACTTTGCAAGTGGGCAGGGGCGAGATCTGCGGTTTTCTCGGCGCCAACGGCAGCGGCAAAACCACAACCATCCGGATGCTCTGCGGACTTCTCGTACCCGATGGCGGGAGCGGTACTTGCCTTGGACATGACATCATCCGTGAAGCCTCGCTGATCCGCCGCGAGGCCGGCTACATGACGCAGAAGTTCAGCTTCTACGAGGACCTGACGGTTTTTGAAAACCTCGACCTCGTCGCGAGCGTGTACGACGTGCCGAATCGCCGTCAAGCTGTCATCGGCATCATGGACCGCATGCGGCTCGCCGATCGCCGCGACCAGCTAGCGGGACAGCTCTCGGGCGGCTGGAAGCAGCGGCTCGCGCTCGCCGCCTGTGTTCTGCACCAGCCGAAAGTGCTGCTGCTCGACGAGCCAACGGCGGGAGTTGACGCCAAGGCCCGTCGCGAGTTCTGGGACCTCATCCACGACATGGCCGGAGAGGGACTGACCGTCCTAGTCTCCACCCACTACATGGACGAGGCGGAACGATGCCAACGCATCGTCTATCTTGCCGACGGGCGCATTGTCGTGCAAGGGGCGGCGGCTGAGGTCTCCGCTCATTCAGGACTCGTCATTTTCGAGACAACGGGCGGGGATTTGGACGCGGAAGCCCGGCGGCTGCGGCGCACGCCCGGTGTCGAGGCGGCCGCCGTGTTCGGACGCGCCCTGCGTATCGCGGGGACGGACCGCGCCGTGCTCGAAAACGCCATCCGGTCCAGCGACGGCGCCGTCCCCTCCTGGCACGAGGCCGAGCCCCGCCTTGAAGACGTGTTCATCCACATGCTGAGCGTGCAAGGAGAAGGATCGTGAAGGCATTCTCCGTCAGACGGTTCACGGCTCTGCTGCGCAAGGAGTGGCTGCAAATGTGGCGCGATGCGATAACCTTGCGTTTCATCATCGCGCTGCCAATGATGCAGCTGTTTTTGTTCGGCTACGCGATCAATACCGACCCCAAGCACCTTCCGGCCGGCCTCCTTTCCGTAGAGCATTCGAAATACGAGCGCACGCTCGCCGCCGCGCTTAGGAACAGCGGTTACTACGATATTTCGATGCTTGCCTCGGAAGCCGAGGCCGAACGCGGTCTGGCGCAGGGCAAGCTTCTATTCGTCATCAATATTCCCCCGAGCTTCGACCGCTCCGTTGACCGCGGCGAAACGCCAGCGATCCTCGTCGACGCCGACGCCACCGATCCCACCGCCATCGGCAATGCGGCGGCGGCGCTCGCGGCCCTTTCGGCGGCCCTCGACCGGGATCTGCCGCCGGTTCGCCAGCCTCAGGCCTCGCCGTCGCCGTTCCAGTTCGTGCTTCACGCCCGCTATAACCCAGAGCAACTGACAGTGCTCAACATCGTGCCTGGGCTGATCTGCATTGTTTTGCTGATATCGACGCTGTTGGTTACGGCGCTCTCGATCACGCGTGAGCGCGAACGCGGCACGATGGAGAACCTGCTCGCCATGCCGGTGCGCCCAATCGAGGTCATGCTCGCCAAGATCGTGCCCTATATCTTCGTTGGCTACATCCAGGTGGTGCTCATCCTCACCGTATCCGTTCTGTTCTTCCAGTTGCCGGTTCGGGGCTCGGTGGCATTGCTCCTTGTCGCATTGGGCCTGTTCATCGCCAGCAATCTCGCGCTTGGGATCACGTTTTCGACAGTGGCGGCAAACCAGATGCAGGCGATCCAGTTTGCAATGTTTACCCTTCTGCCGTCGCTTCTGCTTTCGGGTTTCATGTTCCCGTTCAAAGGCATGCCGGTCTGGGCGCAATGGGCTGGCGAAATCATTCCCGCGACGCACGCGATGCGGATCTCGCGCGGCCTGCTGCTCAAGGGAAATCGCCTGCCGGACATCCTCCCGGAACTCTGGCCGATCGCGCTCTTCGCGCTGGCGGCCATCATGATCGCGGTTTGGTTCTACCGCGAGACGCTCGATTGAATGCGGAAGATCTGTAATGCACAAAGGCCGGCTAGAAGCCTTCACTGATGGGGTGATTGCCGTCATCATCACCATTATGGTGTTGGAGATGAAGGCGCCGCCAGGCGCTGACTTTGCCGCGCTCGCATCAACCCTGCCGGTGTTCATCACCTATGCGCTGAGCTACGCCAATATTGCCATCTTTTGGAACAACCACCACCACATGCTGCAGGTCAGCGAGCGGGTCGATGGCCGGGTACTGTGGCCGAACATGTTCTTGCTGTTTTGGCTTTCTCTGGTGCCGTTCGTGATCCGTTGGATGGACGAGACCGATTTCGCCGCGCTGCCGACCGCGGCCTATGGATTTGTTCTGGTGATGGCCGCGATCGGCTATCTTTTGCTGGAGCGGATGCTGATCGCAATCAACGGCGCGGATTCGAGGTTGGCCCGCGCCGTCGGAAGCGACTTTAAAGCCAAGCTTTCCCTCTCGACCTACGCAGTGGCGATTGGGCTTGCCTTCGTTCAGCCGTGGATCGCGATCGCGCTCTATATTGCCGTAGCGCTCATTTGGTTTATTCCCGACCGGCGTATTGAAAAAATCATCTAAGCGCCCACAAGGCTTGGCGCGGCGCGGGACGCGCGTTGGGCGTGGTTATGCTGGGATGTAAGACAAGACGTGCATTGAGGGCGGCGCAAATCATGAGGCCTCGCTGTCGTGCTTGGGCCAGCGTTCATGAAATGCACAACGCGAGATGGCAATCGTGCACACGCACTTATATATGATAATATCCTTTATCACATATATCAGGGAGGCTTTCATGACGCTTCGGGGGCTCATCATAGGAATCGCGGTTTGCTTTTCCGCAACGATCTTTGTCAGCAGTGGTTGGAGCCAAAGCCACCCGAATCGTAAGCGAACCACCTCCTACTCCTACGACACTTACACCTCCTTCTTTCCAGATACCTATGGCACCTACGATTACTCGACACCGGTTGATTACAGTCAGGAGATCAAGAAATCCGTGGAGCTCCTCAAGTCAGAGACCGAACGCTTGGCGATTGGCCAAATCCTCGCCGACCTCGCTACGAAATCAAGCAGCGAAATTTTTGGTCTGAAGCTTGCGACTGATGTCTGCCAAGAGATTGCCTGCCGAGGCGCTTCGCCAGACGCAGCGCATCGCTATGTTGCGGCATATGCGGACAAGCGCGCCGCTGATGATGCGCACCAGACCGCTCTGCGTAATGCTGCGGCAGCAGAGTGGAGTGTGGTCATCGCCGCTGCGGCCGCAAGTGTTTCTCTCCTATCATTGTTGATTAGTGGTCTCAGCTTTTGGCGCACGCTTCGTAACACCAAGAGCGCCATACCGGCATGAATCAGCTTGTCCCTTTCAGCGCCCGCACACCCCCGCCCTCATCGTCGCCGCCGGCGGCGAGCGCGCCTCCTTCCTCTTCTTTGTATCTATGAAAGCCTAATCTCGACTACGATTGAAGGGCTGAAAGTCGGCCCGCTTTGATGCCCCGCGCCCGAGGCATTGTGCGTGTCATCGGAATCGCTTTATGCCGGTCGCCACCCGTATTATGATTTTTATAAGTATGGATAGGAGCCCGCCATGACCGCGCTCAAACTGACGGCGATCGGCACCTCGACCGGCGTGGTGATTCCGAAAGAGATGCTGGCCCGGCTGAAGGTTGAGAAAGGGGATACCCTTTACGCCGTCGAGACTCCGGAAGGCTACCTCCTCACGCCTTACGATCCGGCGATCGCGGAAGAGATCAAGCTGGGCGAGCGGTTCATGAAGCAGTACCGCGACACCTTCAAAGCCTTGGCTAAATGAAGGCCGCTCAAACGATCTTCGCGCTCGCCGATGGAACACTCGACGAGCCTGGCTTGTCCGCGTGGATCGAAGAACACATGGAGCGGCAAGAGCCATGAAGGAGGCCGCGCCTGCTCCGGGAATGCAAATCCCGCCCGCCAGCGAGGCGGAATGGCGAACGCTCGTCGAACGCGTGCTCGACGGCCGGCCTTTTGAATCCCTTGTCTCGACGACATTCGAAGGGCTGAAGATCGCGCCGCTCTATCAACGCCCCACAAATGAAAATGCGCGGGCACTGCGGCAAAAGCCGGGCCGCTGGAAAATCTCGCAACGGATGGATCATCCCGAGCCCGAGATAGCGAACCAAATGGCCCGCGCGGACCTCATTGGGGGCGCCGATGCGCTGACCCTCACCGTTTCGCAAGCGCAACCGGCACGCGGGTTTGGCGTACGGATCGACACCGAACGCGATCTCGATGCCGCGTTAGCCGGGATCGACCTCGATCTCATATCGCTACGTGTCGATGCGGGGCCGCGCGCGCTCGACATCGCGCCGGCCTTTCCTTCGATGGCGCGAAACCGCCGTTTGACTTCGGCTTCGCTCGATGTTGATTTCGGCCATGATCCGGTTGGACATCTCGCGCGGACGGGCGTTTTGCCCACCGGGCGCGGCCTAGCGGAGATGCACAAACTCTTGCGCGGCGCGGGGTTTGCCGGGCATCTCTTTCTCGCCGATGGGCGGCCTTATCACGAAGCAGGCGCGGGGGAAGCCCAAGAACTTGGGTGCGTGATCGCCTCGGGAGTCGAATATCTCCGGCTGCTTGAAGCCGATGGTCTTTCGCTGGAAGATGCGCGGAGCGAGATCGCATTTCTTCTCGCCGCCGACGCCGATGAATTTTTGTCTCTCGCCAAATTCCGCGCCTTGCGGCTTCTCTGGGCGCGCGTTGAGTCAACCTGCGGCCTTGCGCCGAAACCGCTGCGCGTTCATGCCGAGACCGCTTTCCGGATGATGACGAAATATGATCCCTGGGTAAATATTTTGCGCACGGCGATGGGCGTATTTTGCGCTGGCGTGGGCAGCGCGGATGCGGTCACCGTCTTACCCTTCACTCTGGCGCTCGGCCTGCCAGACGATTTCGCGCGGCGCATCGCGCGCAACACGCAGCTTATTTTGATTTATGAGGCGAAGCTTGCGAAAGTCGCCGATCCCGCCGCCGGCTCCGGAAGTTTCGAGGCGTTGACGGACGAACTTTGCGCGCGCGCATGGAGCTTGTTGCAAACTATCGAGGCGCAAGGCGGCATGATCGCGAGTCTTCGAGCGGGCGTGCCGCAAAGGGAGATCTCTGCTGCGGCGGCGGCGCGGCGCGAGGCCATCGCGCATCGTGCCCTCTCGATCACCGGGACGAGCGCATTTCCTCTCCTTGCCGAGGCGCCTGTCAACGTGCTCGAACCAACGCCCGCCGGGGCCAATGAGAGTCCAGCTGCGGGAAACTGCGTTCCCCTGCCATCGCGGCGCGACGCCGAGCCTTACGAGATGTTGCGCGCGGCTTCGGAAGAGCAATTCCGCAGAACCGAGGAGCGGCCGAAAATATTTCTTGCCAATCTCGGGCGGCCCCAAGGCTTCGCGGCGGCCTCGGCTTTTGCTATGAATTTTTTCGCGGCGGTGGGGATCGAGGCTGTGAGCAATGAGGGCTTCGAGACGCCGCAAGAGGCGGCCGATGCGTTCCGCGCTTCCGGCTGCAAGATCGCCTGCATCTGCGCTCCGCGGGCGGCTTCAACGCAAGCTCTGATCGAGGCCGCGCGGGCGCTGCTCGGCGCCGGAGCGGAGCGCATTTATCTCGCGGGACGCGAGCCAGGGGAGGCGGCAACGGGTTTGCTGGAGGCGGGGGTCGCCGAATTTATTTGCGCTGGCGGCGATGCTCTGGCTATTCTGGGAGACGCGCTCGCAGTAGCGCTTGGCGAATGGCAGAGCTACGGTGTATAGCGTCAAGGGGAAGGACAGCAAGATGACGCCAGCAGGATATTCGAGTCTCGCCGCCGTGCTCATGGGCGCCGCCTCGATCGGCGCGGCGCATGCGCACGGCGGGTTCGCGATACGGCAAAATCACGACGGCATCTACGCTGTCGATATCGTCACGCGGCAAGGCAGTTGCGACAGGGACTATCATTGGCTGATTGCCGTATCCGGCGGGCGCGTCAGCTCGGCGGGGGATACGCTAATGGAAGCATCCGGCAAGATCAGCCGGCGCGGCATCGTGGCCTTGGCGTTCGAGCGTTTCGGCCAGGTCGCCACGGTTACAGGAAAGCTTGCGATGGGGTCTGGCTCAGGCACCTGGTCGTCAACGACGATGCAATGCGCCGGTTCGTGGCGGGCCACCCGGCAAGGCTGAGACCGCCAAAGCCGCGCGGCTTTGGCGAGAACGATGGTCTTTTCGCGCGGGCCAAACTACAATCAGGGGGTGTGCTTGGCGCCCGGAAGGCTGCCTCATGAGCCGCGTTCCCGATTTTTCCAAGCTGCCGTTTGCCCGGGCGCCGGAGCAATTCGGCGATGTCCGCGCGGAACCCTGGTTGACTCCCGAGGGCATAAGCGTCGCGCCGGTTTACCGCGCAAGCGACATTGCCGGGCTCGATTGCCTCGATAGTTTCCCCGGCATCGCGCCTTATGTGCGTGGCCCCTACCTCGCCATGTATGTCGAGCGGCCTTGGACCATCCGGCAATATGCGGGCTACTCGAGCGCCGAAGAGTCGAATGCCTTCTACCGCCGCAATCTCGCCGCCGGGCAAAAGGGGCTTTCGGTCGCCTTCGACCTTCCGACACATCGTGGCTATGATTCGGATCATCCGCGCGTTGCCGCGGACGTAGGCATGGCCGGCGTCGCGATCGATTCGATTTACGACATGCGGAGCCTTTTTTCGGGGATACCACTCGGCGAGATCTCTGTGTCGATGACGATGAGCGGCGCGGTTTTGCCGGTGCTCGCTCTTTATATCGTGGCGGCCGGGGAACAAGGCGTGCCGCCCGGCAAGCTCGCCGGGACGATTCAGAACGATATCCTCAAGGAATTCATGGTGCGCAACACGTACATCTATCCGCCGAAGCCGTCGCTGCGGATCGTTTCCGACATTCTTGCCTTTACGGCGCAACACATGCCGAAGTTCAATTCGATCTCGATCTCCGGCTATCACATGCAGGAGGCGGGCGCGACCGCCGATCTCGAACTGGGCTACACGCTGGCCGATGGGCTCGAATATGTCCGCGCCGGACTTGCGGGCGGTCTTAAGATCGATCGCTTCGCGCCGAGGCTGTCGTTTTTCTTCGGCGTTTCGATGAATTTTTTCATGGAGGTGGCGAAGCTGCGCGCCGCCCGCCTCCTCTGGGCGAAGCTCATGCAAGGCTTTCATCCGGCTAACGAAAAATCCCTCGTCCTGCGCACGCACACGCAAACATCCGGCTGGTCGCTCGCCGCGCAGGATGTTTTCAACAATATCGTGCGCACGCAGATCGAGGCGATGGCGGCGACGCAAGGCCAAACCCAATCCTTGCACACCAACGCGCTCGACGAGGCGTTGGCGCTGCCAAGCGATTTCTCGGCCCGCATCGCGCGCAACACCCAGCTTTTCCTGCAACAAGAAAGCGGCACCACCCGCATCATAGACCCGTGGGGCGGCTCGTACTATGTCGAGCAACTCACCGCCGCCCTCGCCGGCAGGGCTTTTGCGCATATCGAGGAGATCGAAGCGATCGGCGGGATGGCGAAGGCCATCGAAACGGGTATCCCGAAACTCCGCATCGAGGAAGCGGCCACAAAGACCCAGGCGCGCGTCGACAGCGGGATCGAAGCGGTGGCCGGAGTCAACAGGTTCAAACCCGAGATCGAGGAAGATATTCAGATTTTGAAAGTCGATACGGCCGCCGTTCGCGCGCGGCAGATCGCCAAGCTCGAACGTTTGAAGGCCGAACGCGATGCCGGCCAAGTTCAGCTCGCGCTTGATGCCGTGACGGAAGGTGCGCGCGGAAACGCCAATCTTTTGGAGCTCGCGGTCGAGGCCGCACGGGCCAAGGCGACGGTCGGCGAAATATCCTTCGCGCTCGAAAAAGTGTTTGGCCGCCATCGCGCGGGGATCGCGGCGGTTTCCGGCGTCTATGCGAGGGAATCGGGCGCCAGCTCGCAGGCCATCATGCGCGTCAAAAGTTTGGTCGAGGCGTTTGGCGAAAACGAAGGGCGGCGTCCGCGCATCCTTATCGCGAAAATCGGCCAGGACGGGCATGATCGCGGCCAGAAAGTCATCGCCTCCGCGCTCGCCGACTTTGGCTTCGAGGTCGAAATCGGCCCGCTGTTCGCGACGCCCGGGGAAGCCGCGCGGCAAGCGGTTGAAAATAATGTCCACATCGTTGGCGTTTCGTCGCTTGCCGCCGGGCATCTGACTTTCGTGCCGCAACTGCGCGCGGCGCTTTTGCGCGAAGGTGGCGCGAACATCATGATTGTCGTGGGCGGCGTCATTCCGGCGCAAGATTTCGACGTGCTGCACGCGGCTGGGGTGGCGGCGATTTTTCCCCCAGGCACGGCGATTCCAGAAGCGGCGGCGCGGCTTATCGAACTGTTGAACGATAGGCTCGGCTACCGGCAGAAAGATGTGGCGGAATAAGGAACCGCCGCGATATTGCTGGTTTGTTTCGCGCGCGGGTCATTTTTTGTTGCGCCGAAGCCAATACTCGATCCAAGGCAAATTGGCGAGGGCAACGAACCAGCCGAGTTCATAGCGGCCGGTTAGAATAATGAAAACGATGCCGCCAACCGTCAAGCCGAGACTAATGCCGATGATGCCTCGGCGGCTTTTGAGGTAACGTATGATCGCTTTGTCTCTCGGGGTCATGGCTTAAGCCTGTCCTGCGCCGGTCCACTGAGCAACGTAGACGCTTAGCAGAATGCACGGAAGAGCGCACACTGCCCGCTAAGCTGCCCAAGATCGCGCGTGCCGCCAAAAGCTCGGCAATGGTGCGAGTGCGTATCCGGAAATTCAACCGTTCGCCAAAAGCCGATGCAGCTCCGCCCGCACGCTCGCCGGATCGGGCAAACGATAGCGCGCATTCGTGGCAGCCTCGGCAGGTCCTACCCGCACCGTAACCCCGCCTTGTGCATTGACGAACAAAAACCCGCTTTCGTCGGTCAAATCGTCGCCGATAAAGACCGGCTTGCGGCCCAAAAAAGGCGGCCTTGCGAGCAGGGCGGCAATGCCGTTGCCTTTGTCATCGTGCGGCTGCTTGAGCTCGGCGACCATCTTGCCTTCCTGCACCGCAAGACCGCTTTGTTGCGCGAGCGCGACAAGAAACTCCAAGACCTCATCGGCGAGTTCCGGCGTTTGCCTGAAATGCACCGCGAGCGCCGCGCCCTTGTCCTCCAGCCTTAAGCCTGGATGGGCGGCGACGAAACCGGCGAGAGGCCGCCGGACGCCGTCCATCGCGCCATCGTTGGGGCTGCTGCCGCGAGACCTATCCGGAAACCGGATTTCCGCGCCGTGCAATCCTGACACGGGAAAAACGAGCGGCGCGAAAATGCGATCGATGTCCTTTATCGCGCGCCCGCTGACAAGACCAAGCGCGCCTTGTGCGGCACCAGCAAGCCCGGCAAGCAGTGTCCTCAACCCGTCATCCGCGACAACATCCTCGGGGCGCGGCATAATATCGAGGAGCGTGCCATCGGCATCAAGGAAGTAAGCGCAGGAGGAAAGAGGCGCTATCCTTGCGAGATCGCCAGGCTGCATGGAGGCAGAATCCTACCAAACCCCGGTGTTGGGCATGGACGCCCAAGGCTCGCGCGCAGGCAAGGGCGCGCCCTGTTGCAAAAGCTCAATCGAAATATCGTCCGGCGAGCGAATAAAAGCCATCGCGCCATCGCGGGGCGGCCGGTTGATGGTGACCCCAGCCGTCATGAGCTTGCCGCAAATCGCATAAATATCCTCGACGGCGAAAGCCAGATGACCGAAGTTGCGGCCGCCATGATAGACCTCCTTGTCCCAATTATAGGTCAGCTCAACGAGCGGCGCCTTGAATTTCGTGGCGCGATCCACGTCTCCCGGCGCGGCGAGAAACACAAGAGTGTAACGGCCGGTTTCGTTTTCGGTTCGCCGCGTTTCGACGAGCCCGAGCTTATCGACGTAGAAATCGAGCGATTGCTTAAGATCCGCGACGCGGACCATGGTATGCAGATATTCCATGATCTTCCTCCTCTTAACCCTATGCCAGTGGTCCCAGCCGGGCGGCGTGCAACCAGCCGCCAACCATTCGTTTGCCATGGTATAGCATTGACGCGTGGCCGTGCCGCGCCGCGTCTTAACACGTGCTTGAGTTAAAGATCCGATGAGTGGGACTTCCGTAGCCGCGGAACGGGAAGCGTCGCTGAACGGGGCCAACCGACTGAAGGAGAGGGCGGCGCTTGCCTCGATCGCGGTGAGCGCACTGATGACGGCGGCAAAATTCGCCGCCGGGCTTGCCTCGGGCTCGCTCGCGGTCCTCTCCGAAGCTGGCCATAATCTCGCCGATGTGGCAACCACCGCCCTCACCTATTTCGCGATACGGATCGCGAATAAGCCCGCCGACGAAGATCATCAATTCGGCCATGCCAAGGTCGAGGCATTGGCCGCCCTGGTCGAAACCGGGTTCTTGTTCGCGCTCGCCGTTTTTATCCTGATCGAAGCGATCACCCGGCTTGCCGGACACGCCACAAAAATCGAGGCCAATTCTTTCGCCTTCGGTGTTTTGATTGCCTCGATCATCGTGGATTTGGTGCGTTGGCGTTCGCTGAAGCGGATCGCCGCGACGACGAAAAGCGACGCGCTCGCCGCCGACGCGTTGCATTTTTCAAGCGATATCGTCAGCTCCGCCCTGGCGCTCTGCGGGATCGCCGCCGCGCGTTACGGCTATCCGCAAGGCGACACCCTGGCGGCCTTGGGGCTTGCACTTTTCATCGCGGTGGCGGGCTTTCAGATCGGCCGGCGCACCGTCAATACGCTCGTTGACGCGGCGCCGAAGGGCCTTGCCTCGCAAATCAGGTCGCTCGCGCAGTCCGTTCCGGGCGTGGTCAAGGTCGAGACGCTCCGGCTGCGCCCGGCCGGAGCCGAGGTGTTCGGCGACATTGCGATCACCGTGTCGCGGACCTTACCGCTTGAAAAAGCCGCCGCGATCGAAGCGGATGTCGCGGCCGCGATCGCGGCCCAGCATCCCGAAGTCGCCGTCACGGTCGCGGCGCAGCCGATCGCCCTCGACGACGAAACGATGCTCGAACGCGTTCTTCTGATCGCTGCCAAACGCCGCGTTCCGGTTCATCACGTGACCATCCAGGAAATCGAGGGGCGGACTGCGATCAGTTTCGACGTCGAACTCGACGGCCGCATGACGCATGGCAATGCGCATGAGATCGTCTCCGGACTGGAGAGCGAGATCGGCCGCGAACTCGGCCCCGGCATTGAAGTCGAGAGCCACATCGAGCCGTTGGAGCCTCGCCCATTGCAGGGTCATGACGCGCCGCCGGCGATACGTGCGGAAATCGCCCATGCCCTCGCGAAAATGGTATCCGGAACGGAACCAATTCACGATGTGCACAGCGTCCGGGTGAGGACAACGCCGGACGGTTTGGTCGTCAACTACCATTGCCTGGTCAGCCCTTACCTTAGCGTCGACGAAGTGCACGAACATATCGACGAGCTCGACCGGAAAATGCGCGCCGCGTTCACCGGCATCGTCAGAATCGTCGGCCATGCCGAGCCGTTGCGCACATGAGCGAAGATCCCCCCGCCTCGCTCCCGCCCTTTGCCATGCTCGCCTCCTTGTTGCGGGCACGCCGCTTCGCGGGTTTGTTCTGGTGCCAGTTTTTTTCCGTCTTCAACGATAATTTCGTGCGCAATATGCTCGCCATGCTGATCCTGTTCCGGCTCGGCGAAACCGAGGCGGGCCCGTTGATCACGCTCGCTGTTGGCACTTTCATTGCTCCCTCGCTTTTCCTCTCCGGACTTGGCGGCGAAATGGCGGATGCCCAGGACAAGGCGTGGCTTGCGCGGCGTCTCAAATTCGCGGAAATATTAGTCCAGGCTGTTGCGGCCTTGGGTCTCGCTCTCGTCTCATTGCCGCTGCTTTATACGGCGCTGTTTGGGCTCGGCGTCATCTCGGCTTTGTTCGGCCCCGTCAAATACGGCATCCTTCCCGACCTTCTGGCGAAAGAGGAACTCCTGGCCGGCAACGCCCTCGTCGAGGCGGCAACCTTCATCGCCATTTTTTTGGGTCTGATCGCGGGCGGCCTGTCCGTCACGGGACGCACGCCGGGAGGAACCGTTTTGCAGCTTATGGCGATTGCCATCGCCTGTTTCGCCGCCAGTCTCTTTATCCCGGCAACAGGGCGCGCGGCGCCCGGTCTTCGCGCGAATTACAATGTCTTCGCGTCGACATGGGCGCTCCTGCGCGAGATCGCGCAAGGCGCAACCCTTTGGACACGGAGCGTCGCGGTCTCCTGGTTTTGGATGAGCGGCGCGGTGGCCCTCTCGCTGGTGCCGGTGGTCGTCCGCGACAAGACCGGCGGCGGCATCGAGGTCGAGACGGCGGTCAGCGCGCTGTTCGCGCTCGGCATCGGAACCGGCTCGCTTGCCGCGGCGGTTGTTGCGCGCGGGCGGATTTACTTAAAGCCAGTTCCTTTTGCCGCGCTTGGCATGGCGGCTTTTTTGATCGACCTCGGCGCGGCGACGTTCTTCCTGCCGATGGCGACGGTGGACGTGGGGCTTGCCGAATTCTTTGCATCAGTGGCAGGTATCCGCATCGCCTGCGATGTCGCGGGCCTCGCCTGCGCCGGCGGCCTTTTCGTGGTGCCCTTGTTTACCGCGATCCAGGCCGATGCTCCCAAGGACCGGCGCGCCAGGATTGTCGGCGGCGTGAATATTTTGAACTCCGCTTTCATGGTTTTGGGGGTGCTCGCGACCGCCGGGTTGCAAAGCCGGACGATCGGCGTGACCGAGTCGATGCTTCTCGCCGCTCTCGGTGTCTTGAACCTCGGCGTGGCCTTTTATGTGCGCAAATCCGCGGCGCAAGGTGCGGCCTGACGGCCTCGTGCCAGGGCGCGAAATTCGGTATGGGCGATATTCGGAATGCGCGTGGTTTTGAAACGGAGCCACCCATTCGCTACCAGTGGATTGTGCGGCGCAGATTCGCAAAAGCGGCAATATGGCGCGTAAGGCGTGGATAGCGTCTGCCGCGGGGAAAAAACTTATTCCTATGCAACCGAGGATCACTCATGGACGAAAAATTGTGGGCAGGTGTTGAATTAAAGCTCCTATATGCAGAATTTCATTTCGACATGATGGGACGGTCGATTCAACCGCCCAAACAAACTTCGATCAATGTCGCTCTGCAAACCTCTGGTGCGATTATTGGCACTGGTTGGCAGCGATCATTCTACGCATATTTGGATGCGTTCCTGTCGACGGCTCGGAGCGTTCCCGAGATAATTCAATGTTGCTTTGGCGTAGACCGTGGCCATCCCGAAATGAAGGAATGGTTTAAGATACGCCCTGATAACGAAAAGGAGCGACGCAAAGATTTCAAAAAGGAGTTTAAAACGCACTACGATGGCTTTCGTGCGCTCCGTCTCGGCACAGCGCGACATATTAGCGAGCACCGGACTGGTGTTGCTCCGGTGACGGTCACGATCAGCGGATGGTTTGGAGTGACATACATCGGCAATGCTGTTGAGCGCATTCCTGATTCCGAAACTCGGCAGATTGACGATCCCGATCTCGCGTTTTTGGCCCAGCCTATCCCTGTTCAGCCAACATGGAACGACTTCAAAATTGAAGGGCAGCCCCTGTTTCCCGCATGTCGGGACTACCTCGATCATGCGCGAGCCCTCATAGATGAAGCGCGCCGCATCGCGCTCCGCATTCATGGCGCTCACAGCCTCTCCTTCCCACCGACCTAACTCGCAAAACAAAAGCTACCCTGAACTGTCTTGCGTCACCGCAAGACCTTCCCGGCTCCGGCGGCGCGCATACGCAACACAATCACGGTGTCGCCGGGCGACGACACGAAAATGCTATTTTTGGATGGCTCAATAGAACTTGGATGGAATATCCACGCGAAGTAACTGAGACGGACATTGCGAGCAAAACTCGCGCGCGGACGTTCTCGGCTATTTGGCGCCGCTGGCAGCGCTTTTTTCGAGAAGGAGACGAGGTAGGATGGCGACCTTTGACGAACTCATTCAGGAAATCGGCTCGCAATACTCTCTCGGGCCCAAGGCCAGCCCGCTTGTTCAAGAGACTCTCGGCCTAATCTCTGGACAGCCGGGCGGTATTGATGGCTTCCTCGATAGGTTCAAGGCCGCCGGGTTCGCCACCGAGGTTGCTTCCTGGTCAGGAGGAACCGAGGTTGTGCCCCTTTCGGGACAAGAGGTAGAGGTGACGCTAGGGTCAGGACCCATTAATCGGGCAGGCGCAACGACCGCTTCGAGCCCAAACTACCGAATACTGCGCTCAGCCTGAACGCGCGCGATGCGTGCATAGCCATCCGGCCCCGCGATGAAGCCGTCGAGCGACATGCTCATATCGATGATGACCTTCGCCTTAATGTTTCTCCTGTCTTTTGTTTTCACGCATCCACGTCTTCCGACGCGATCTTTTCTCGCCGCGCCAGCTCCGCGTCAGACGGATTTTCGGGTTGAAATGATCCCTTTGGGAGAGGGCCGGCCGGGCGGTAGGTGTTGAAGAGGACGCCCTTGGGCGCGCTGCGCGACTCCACCAGGGTAAGACCGCGCGGCGGCACGCCATTTTCGAACAGCCGCTTGCCCTTGCCGAGGACCAGCGGGAAGACCCAGACGCGAAACTCGTCGACCAGTTCTGCGGCGATCAGCGTCTGAAGCAGTTCGCTGCTGCCCCAGATGTGCAATTCGGACCCGTCGGATGCCTTCAGCCGGCGGATCTCGTCAACGGCGTCGCCGCCGATGGGCTGCGAGTTCACCCAGTCGAACCTGTCGAGGCTGTTCGTGACGATGTATTTCGTCGCCTTGGTGAAGGCCTTCGCGATGGGATTGTCGCCGGCATAGGGCCAGTACGCCGCGAATATTTCATAGGTGCGGCGCCCCAGGAGCATGTCGAACTCACCGGACATGATCTCGCCCAGGGCCTCGTCCATGGCCTCGTCCCAGAAGGGCATGACCCAGCCGCCTCGCGTGAAGCCGCCTCTCGGATCCTCCTCCGGCCTGCCGGGCGACTGCATGATACCGTCGAGCGTGACTTGGGTGATGGCGATGATCTTTCTCATGGGTCTTTCTCCTTTTGGCCTGGTTTTACTTGGGGTTCTCGATTTTCTCCGGTCCGAACAACAGCTTCAGATACCGGATAAGGTGATCGACACTTTCGACCGCGATCTCCGGCCCGCCCTTCGCCTTGGCGAGAATGAAGGCGCCTTGGAGAACGGCTTGGGTGTGGAGCGCGAGTGATTTGGCGGTCCATTCGGGCGACATCGCCCGAGCCCGCATCGCTTCTTCGATATCGGCTTCCAGCGTGGCGGCATGGCCGCTGATGCTGCGGTCGCATGCCTTGCGAATGGCCGGTGCGGTCTCATAGGTCTCCTGGACCATGGTGCCGACGAGGCAGTGAACTCCGACACGCCGCCTTGCAGAAGAGATTTGCGGAACTCGAGATAGCCGATGACGCGATCGAGCGGATCGGCATGATTGTGATAAGGCGCGTCGGCAAACAGTGCCCCGGTCGTGTTCGACCAACGGCGACGCCGAGCTCATCCTTGCTCTTGAAGTGGTGGAAGAAGGCGCCCTTGGTGACTCCAGCGGCCGAGCAGAGTTCGTCCACCGTGGTCGCAGAAAATCCCTTGGTACGGATGACCGACAGCGCGGCGTCGAGCAGCTTTGCTTTGGCGTCCTGTTTTGTCTTGGGCATGTCATTCTCCTTGACAACCATTACATACCAACCAGTGAAATTTAAGATCCAGGTTGATTCCTGTTTCCGGCGTCGTCAAGGGGTCGAACACTTGATTGTTGCCTATGGGCCTGAGGGTACTACTGTCCGGGGTGATGGGTTGAGCGTTAAAATTCCGGCCTTCGACGGAACCAAAATCGACAAGTGCGATCCGCAAACCCCAGTTGAACCGTTGTGCGCCGAAGTGCCGAATTTCACGCTGCAAATCACCAAGATAGTCGATGGGCAAGATGAGCAAATGGCAAGCTTGACGGTGGCAGCGTCAGGATCCGAAAATCCAGTCGCTTACCTTTGGGAAATCCAGGACGGTAGACCCGCCATGGCGAATGCCCAGATTGTTGTGCCAAGATTTTTGTCAACCGGTCCAAAGACCAAGCAGTTGAACGTCACGGCTTTCACCAAGGAGGGCTGTAGGGTGATGCAGAAGGACGAGATCGAACTAAGGGAACCAGGCCTCTAAGAGTTCCCAACCCGCGTGGAGCGGACGTTCAGGGTAGGTCGTGCCGAGCACCCAGCACCACATCATCCGCCGCCAAGTCTTAGACGTCGAGGTCTTGGGGACCGAATCGATGGTTCTGCCCTGCAGCGCAGATTGCCAGAACTATGTCAGGACAGTCTGATGCGCGCGCTTGCACGAGTTTTCGAGCGGTCGGTACCTGCCTACGAGCATTGGATGATCGATCGGCTTGAGATCGATGCGGGAATGCTCAGCCTTGAAAATTTTGACCGCGATTGGGTCGAAACGGTGACGCGGGCAATAGAAAAGCTGCTTCGCGAGCGCCCCCCGCCGGCCGGCTCGATTAGTTTGTCCAGCCCGATACAGCACAGGACGGAAGCTCAGTCCGTCCAGGAGGCGTTCCTCCATTTCCTGAGAACCGGCAGTTTGCCGTGGTGGTTTCACTTGCCTGCTGGGACAACGCTCGAAGAAGTCATTTTGGCATGCTGGCAAACGGCGAGAGAAACTGGGGGACCGCAGGAAGATTTCGGTCGTATCCTCGATGCAATAGGATTCGCTTACATGCGAAACCGGCTGGTCCGGCAGTTTTCGGCGGATTTTCTGGAAACCCTACTTACAGGTTTTTCGCGGGAAGGCGCGATTGCCGTAAATGAAGTTTTTGCAAAGCTGAGAATCAGCGATTTTGCATCGGGGGCGCTCAGGCGCTTCTCCGAACAGTTGTAGCAAACGGCCTTCGCAGTGGCGGTTGCGGGCCGACGCCCGACACCGAGTGCCCTAGTTGCTGAATGCATGAATTCGCTACCAAGCGCAGAACGGCAAAAGCCGGCGCTGCTTGAGCGGATTACACAACTCTGGCCTGAAGCGCTCTCGCGTGATAGCGCGCCCGAAGAAAAGGCATTGCTTAACAGCGATCCGAATCACGAAACCCGCCAATTCACTGATGAGATGACAGTCCAAGCAAATGACGCAGAGCGCAAAGAGGTGATCGCGCGCGTTGACTTAGAAGACGGTGTCTATATCGGCTGTGCCGGATTGGTGTTGTTGCATCCTTTTCTGCCGCGATTATTCGAAGCGCTGGGCATCGCAGCGGAAGACAAGCTAGAGCAGCCGGAGCGTGCACTACGGCTGCTGCATTTTTTGGCGACCGGTCAACGCATTGCGTCGGAATACGAACTACTTTTGCCGAAGCTCCTTTGCAATGTACCTTTCGAAGTGGTGGTCGAATCCCAGATCGAGTTGACCACAGCCGAGGAAGAAGAGGCCGTTGCATTGCTTGAGGCCGTTATCCATCACTGGGATGCCCTAGGCGATACATCTGTCGACGGCCTACGAGGAACTTTTCTTGCACGCCCCGGCAAGCTTTCCCGGCGCGATAACGGCGATGACTTATTACCGGTGGAAACTCGATCGTTCGATATTCTGTTGGATCGACTGCCATGGGGTATCGGAATGATACAACTGCCTTGGATGAAAAAGATTCTGTGGGTGGAGTGGGCATATTGAAGCAGGCCGGAATTCGAAAGTTGGCATCATGAAATCAAGTGCGGAAAGATCGTCCACGACTAATTCGACGACTGTCACACAGGCGGCGAAGCAACCTTTCATCGCGCGGGCTGGTGGGGACAATTTTTTTGGGCCGATAAGACAAACTGCGGCTCCGGCCGTGCAGATGAAAATGGAGGTGAACGAGCCCGGCGATAAATTCGAGCGGGAAGCGGACAAAATTGCGGATAAGGTGATGCGCATGCCCGCGCCGCCGCCGGCTCCCGCTAAAGAAGAAAAGCTGCAGCGGCAGCCTGAGGAGAAACTACAAAAAAAGGATAAAGAAAAAATCCAGAAAAAGGAAGACGACAAACTCCAAAAGGCACCGGCACCCGAGGAAAAACTTCAGCGCAAAGCAAGCGATGGCACCCCTGCCGTTAGCGGCGATGTGCAATCCGCTATACGTAACAAGACCACCGGCGGACAACCGCTTTCCGCGGATGTGCGCGGCCACATGGAGCCCCGTTTCAATGCCGATTTCAGCACCGTGCGAGTTCACGCTGATCCCGAATCTGCGAGCTTAAGCAATCAACTGAGCGCTAGGGCCTTCACCCACCAGAACCACATCTTCTTCTCCCGTGACCAGTATCAGCCAGGCACTAGCGAGGGCAAACAACTTCTCGCCCATGAACTGACCCACACCATCCAACAGGGCCACGCCGTACAGCGCAAGGCCGCGCCCATTCAACAAGCCCCTGCGGTCGCAGGTACGCAATCAGCAACGAGTTCAGAAGTTGTAGATATATCTTCCAATATCTTCAACCCTTCGCAAAAAGTAAGAGAGGAAATCGAGGCGCAAGGGAGCAAGGGGTTGGATGTTCGCGTTATCGTGAAAGGTTTGACTTCGGAAGGACGAGTGAAGATCAAGGTAGACAGCGGCAAAAATTATGACTCGATCGGCAAAGGGTCAATGCCCTTGCTTAATGCCTGGACCCAGCAAATAGGCGGAATGCATCTCAATTTCATCGTGAATAATAACGAGATCAAGCGTGGATATGCTTCTTTAGAACCACGCGGCGCGGATACGAATGACTGGCTGCGGGCGTTACAAAAAAACCCAAGCCTCTTGGGAGGTCTGGGACTTAAGGTGGAAAAGTTACCAACCCCGGTAAATAAATTTGACAACGGCAAATTAACGCTCGGGGTGACTAATATTAAGGTAGAAGTGGGCGGCTTTGTCGATGCCATGTTTAATTTATCCGTCGAAGATACCAGCAAACCGAAAATCGACGCGACTGCCGACATTAATATTAAAGGCATTGTAAAGGGGCAATTAAAGTTAGACAACACAACAGACAAACTCGTGGGACAGGTTTCATTGGCGGTCGACTATAAATCATTTAGTGGCGCCGCAAACGTTAAATACAACCCCGATGGTAGCGTTGATGTAGGTGGTAAAGCCGCTTACAACGCAAATAAGTTGTCGGGCGAAATTCAATTTGTAGCGACAGAACCAGTCCCTCGGCGGCGGTGCTAAGTACATACATGTAGTGCTCCCCGGTTTCAAAGGACCTACGGAGGATTAGTCATGAGTGACACCCCGACCTTGTACGTCTGCAATCCACGGCTCGACCCCGAAGACAGGACACGCCGAACCCTCGTGTTTACCCTGACACCCCTAGGAGTCACCAATACCGTGTCCCCCGACCGGAAAATGTGTGATGAAGTACTCGGCACACTGCGGATCAAGCGCGTTCCCCTGCAATGGTCGTGCATTCCGTTCCGTACCAGCTATTACAGCGCGCCGAGCGCATCCGGAGCGGACCGTTGGAGGGTAGTCTGGGCTATGAGTATCGAAGTCGACCAGCCCATCGCGGAGGTTCCGCGCCGGCGATATGAGTTCTTCGAAACCAGTGGGGGGGGCTATTCGGCGGCTCCTGTAGAGGAGACGATGGACCTAGAATACCGCGGAATCGCCGACTTCCAACGCGCGGCGGAAGCGGAGAGCGCACGAGTGGAAATCCAGCAGGTAAATCCGAAGGCGAGCCCGTGGAGCCACGACCTGGGTGGTCAGTTCACGCAACTTGTAGTAGGCCTCGGCTGGTTTGGACCCAACATGTTTGCAGGCCCATTTGAGCCTGGCGAGCGGGTCGAGGGCATCATTAGGAAACATGGCGGAATTCCCAACAAAACGGAGCGCGAGGACACCTGGGACATCGTCTTCAATGAGGACGGAACAGATTAGCCCCCATGGAGGATCAGAGAAAATTGGAAATACGCGGGGACCTGGGGCGAGCGGACTTTATTCGAAAAGAGAGTGATCTCCTCGCGTTGTTGTTGGGCCGGAGTTATATTAGATAGAACGACTGGTGTTTTGAAATGTCCTCGATGGACCGGGTTCTGTCCGGTGTAGGATATCTCCTTGCGACTGAGCACGGCTTACATTCGGTGCGGGTGCATAAGGCATGAATCAAAATGCCACCAACCTTCAAGCAGCTTTAGATTGGCTTACACAGATAATTGCCGGCCGCCTGAGCGTGCATTTCGGAAAAATGGAACATTTCGAAGCAATCGCGCTCAGTTATTGCGACGATGATTCTTGGCTAGCCCGCTTTATCCAGCGTCAAAATCCTAGCTTGGAAGAATTTACCCTGCTGATGCTGGCCTTGGCGCCTCACCTGCGGCCGGGTTTTTTCAGTAAGCTCGTCGCCGAACATCTTTCCGAAGGCGGCGAATTTCCGGATTTTGGCGGCCTCAAAGGTGCCAGCCACCGCGGCATCCTCCCAAACGGGGAGACGGCCCAGTTCATCCTTGCGGGCGACGATCTCGAAAAACGTCTAGCCGTGCAACGCATTCTGAGCAGTGAGCACAGGTTTTCGCAAAAACACATTCTGTGGCTGGAACCCGTGCGCGAGGGCGAGCCGGTGATGAGCGGCCGATTGGTCCTCGATCCGGAAATCGTCGAGCAGTTCACCATGGACAAAGTGAGCAAGCCGCGTTTCAGCGCGGAGTTTCCTGCGGAATACATCGAGACGAAGATGGAATGGGACGATCTTGTGTTGCATCCCAATACGTTGCTTCAAATCCGCGAGATCGAAAACTGGATCAAGCACAACGATACGCTGCTCCATGACTGGGGTATGAAGAATAAAATCAAGCCGGGCTACCGCGCTTTGTTTTACGGTCCGCCGGGCACAGGCAAGACTTTGACCGCTACTTTGCTTGGCAAACACACCGGCAAGGATGTGTTCCGTGTCGATCTGTCGCGTGTCGTGTCCAAATATATTGGTGAGACCGAAAAAAATCTGTCGAGACTCTTCGACAAAGCCGAGAACAAGAACTGGATATTGTTTTTCGATGAAGCAGATGCACTGTTCAGCAAGCGCACCGACATCCGCGATGCCCACGATAAATACGCCAATCAGGAAGTTGCCTATTTGTTGCAACGGATCGAAGGCTACAATGGGCTGGTGATCTTGGCGTCCAACCAGCGCGCCAATATCGACGATGCGTTTGTCCGGCGATTGCAAACCATCATCCATTTCCCCGTGCCGCGCCCCGAAGAGTGGTACGAAATCTGGCAGAAAACGTTTCCGCCACAAATCGCCATTGCCGAAGATATCGACTGGCGTCACATTGCTGCGCGCCATGAACTTACCGGCGCTGGCATTTTAAATGTCGCCCATTTTTGTGCGGTTGACGTTCTGGCAAAGCAGTCGCTCCACTTAGACCTGAAAGATTTGGAAGCCGCTATCCAGCGCGAGTTTGTTAAGGAAGGCAAGATCGTGTAGGCCGGTTGTTTGTTGCGTCACAGACGGACATGTCTGGTTAAAGCCTTGCTTATCGGGATGCTTGACAAAGGTTTGATCGTGTGCTATCGTCTCAAACATGGATACAACCTTCCCAACCAGTCTTCCGAAATTTCAACGCGTCTTCCCTGACGATGCCGCTTGCGCATGCTATTTGGAGGCGATGCGCTGGCCTGATGGCTTCTCTTGTCAGAAATGTGGAGCTATCGGCGAGCCTTACCGTTTTGCCACCCGTTCGTCGGTTGTGTTGCGCTGCCGAGCCTGTAAGAAAAATACGTCTCTCACTGCCGGGACGGTCATGCAGTCGAGCCATATGCCGCTCTCGACATGGTTTTGGGGTGCCTACCTCATGACGACACAGACGCCCGGCCAATCCGCAGTTCAATTTCAGCGTCAGCTTGACATAGCTACCTACGAGACGGCGTTCGCAATGCTCCATAAACTCCGCGCCGGGATGGTTCGGCCGGACCGAGACACAATCGGCGCGCCTCACCAGGTCGAGATAGACGAATGCTTTATAGGTGGCCGCACGCGTGGCGAGGGGAAGGGTATCCATCATCAGACGACGGTGGTTGGCGCCGTAGAGGTACGGACGCGTAAGGACACCGATGCGCGCGGCGCGAAATGGCGGGACGCCCATGAAGGGGGAGTCCCGGTCAAGAAACTCACTTATGCAGGGCGCCTTCGGCTCCGCGTCGTCTCCGGCATGGAACAGATAATTGCTCCTTTCTCCGGCCGCGACATTGAGACGCTTACCGCTTTCGTCACGGAAAATGTGACGCCGCGTTCCGTCATCCGCACTGACGGCTGGCAGGGGTATAATGATCTTGCCGGAATGGGCTATAAACATAACGTTCTCTCGCTTGGCGGCGACCCAGAAAAAGCAGAGAAGCATCTGCCGATGATCCATCTTGTTTTCTCCAATTTGAAGACGTGGATTAATGGCACTCACCATGGTCGAATTGAGCCTCGTCATCTGCAAGCCTACCTCAATGAATTCGTATTTCGTTTTAACCGCCGTTTCTATCCGATGAATTCCTTCAACTCCGTTTTGGGGATTTCGGCGCGGACAATTCCACCAACTTATGCGCAGCTTTATTCCGGGGAATGGATACACGCGGCGTAGCGGGCGCGTCAGGCGTGATGAAATATTTATAATCCTCGGTGAGCACGCTTTTGTTCTTATCAAAGGACTTTCGCATTCGGGCCAGCCGTTGGTTGGGTGTAATCATTGGCTTCTCTAAATTGGCAATTTTTGACTGAATTGTTCAAGCCGGAAGATAAAATTGTATAACGCATCCCACATATTTGTGTGGGCGTCATCGCCGTATATGGTCTCAGATTGAAATATGCCTGTGCGATCTCGAAAGCTAATAACATAGGAGTGACATAGTTTTGTTTCTAAAAACATTTCCACTCGTTCCTTCCAATCGTTGGCGTCGGCAAGAGGAATTGGCAACGCAGAATCTTGACAGCGACTCTTGATGGCAACCCCCTCTTCGATAAATTTACCTAATTGCTCTCGGATATATTTTTTCTTAGCCGCATCAGCATCCCGAGTTGCGACGATTTGGCGCTGGGTGTAGAACGTTGCACAGATGGCAACGGCGCCAAGTAGCCCAGCGGACGCGACCAAGAACACTTTTGCTGTCGGGCAGTCCTGAAACAATTGCGCGATTAGCACGGCGATGAATCCGTTAAGGACTGCCACCGCCGATGCGAATGGAGTGCCATAATCGCGGAAGAAATCTCCCAATCCCATATCCAGGTGTCTAACACAATGCCCAGTGTCATGTCAAGCATCCCGATAAGCATGGTTAAAGCATAGCTGCGACGGGTTTGGCCCATACCAATACTCGGGCCCCTCGAAAAATATCCCCTTATGGTGTGATGATCGGCGTTCGAGTTCGCAGCGCGGTAGACCGCTTGGCCTCACATCGAGGCTGCCTAATGTCGCCACCGGTTTTTCAGGTGGTGGCTTGATCGGCTCAACTCACAAGCGCCCGCGCATGAACCCGCTTGGCTTCATTGGGATCGCGGGTGCCGAGGCTCTGCTTCTCCTCTCGCTCTCGGAGAAGGGGGCGCAGATCGTCCGGGATCCATTGCGAGGGCCATGTGTACCACCGTTGTGTACCACTCCGGCGGCCAGAACCCACTGATCTTACCTGACTTCTTGAAATCTCAAGCGTTTGAGATTGCTTGGTGCCCAGGAGAGGATGTCCCCGCCAAGCCAGAAATGCAGCAATATCAATAGGTTCAGAGCCGCCTGTCGCTATCTATTTGAAAAGAGGTACCAACGAACTGACGGAATGTTCCCTTGCACCGACTTCACCTACGACGCCGAGCGCGACATCTATCTCTGTCCGAACGGCAAAGCTTTGAGAACCTCGGGAACAATACGTGATGGTCGTGTCAGAAATTACTTGCCACGAGCCCGAGAATGCCGCGTTTGCAATCTTAAGGAACGGTGCACGCGCGCGCCATTCAGGAAGATCGTACGGGACATCAACGAAGACGCGCGCGATTATGCGCGCTCACTAAAGGGCACCCCCGAATTTGAACAGTCAAGGAATGAGCGCAAGAAAGTGGAGATGCGCTTCGCACACCTCAAGATCAACCATCGCTTCGAGCGCACGCGTCTTCGGGGTCTCACCGGTGCCCGCGACGAGTTCCACCTTGCGGCCATCGTGCAAATCTTACGCGATTATGCACTTGACAATACCAAAATTTGGGCTATATTTTGCCCATGACCAGCAAGAACCCAAACGGCGATCTTACCCTCATTCAAATCTCGCAGCGGTTCTCTACCGAGGAAGCCGCGCGCGACTACTTCGAGAAGCTGCGTTGGCCCGATGGCCAGGTTTGCCCTCATTGCGGCAATGCGGACCAAGAGCGCATCTATAAAGTGACGCCAAACCCCCAGAAGAAAATCCGCACGGGGCTTTACAAATGCGCGGAATGCCTGCAAAGCTTTACCGTTACGGTCGGGACGGTCTGCGAGGATTCGCATATCCCGCTTAATAAGTGGCTCATTGGCTTTTACATGATGTGCGCAAGCAAGACCCAAGTGAGCGCGCTTCAATTGCAGCGGCAACTTGAAATCGGCTCCTATCGGTCGGCATGGTTCATGTGCCATCGCATCCGGTTCGCATTGCAGGATATTTTTCCGACAGATCAACTTGACGGCACTGTTGAAGCGGACGAAACCTACGTTGGCGGCAAAAAGCGCGGCATGGGGCGCCGCTACGTTGGCAACAAAACGGCGGTCGTCTCGCTTGTCGAGCGTGGCGGGCGCGTTCGTTCTCAGGTCGTCCACAAGGTCACTGGCGACGCCTTAGGCCAATTGCTCAAGCAGCACGTCCGTAAGTCCGCCCATCTGAATACCGACGAATTGCCGCTCTATAAGAAGCTTGGCAAGTCGTTCGCATCGCATGACACGGTGAACCATAGCGAAGAGGAATATGCGCGCCGCGATGTTTCTGGACGACTCGCGACAACAAACACGGCAGAGGGATTTTTCGGTAACTCCAAGCGTTCTCTTGACGGCACACATCATCATGTCAGCGGCAAGCACCTCCCGCTTTATCTTGCCGAACTCGATTACAAGTACAACACCCGCGAAGAAACGGACGGCGTTCGCACCGCGATTGCCATTCCGAAGATCACCGGCAAGCGGCTCATGCTTCGACGGCCAGCGAAATAGCATGGCAAACGAACGACTAACTGAGAATCTGGTTCGCGACCGGCTGCGAGAATTCGGCTATTACCAGAAAACAAACGACATTCGGGTCGAAGAACAGAAAAGCTCCATAGAGAACATTCGGCGTGCACTCGTCGCGGCGAGCAAGAGCGGTGGTGGCGGTGGCGGTTCACCAGAATTTATCATCACCAATCCCGAACAGCCGGATTTCGTCCTGATCATTGAGTGCAAGGCGGATGTGAAAAACCATGCGTCGCCGACGACATCAATCATGATCGGATCGCCACCAGACGAGACGCCAGAAGATCGCGCAAAGCGCGTTGTCCGGTTCGCGGTCGATGGTGCTTTGCATTACGCACAACATCTCGCCAAAGAATACAATGTCATCGCGGTTGCGGTCAGCGGCCAAACGCCAACGGACTTACGGATTTCGACATATCTGCATACCCGCGGAAGCAGCATCGCCAAGCCACTCATGACAAAAGATGGCGCGTTTATATCGGACATCATTCCATGGTCGGACTACACCGATCATGCGATATATGATCCGTCTGTGCAGGCGGTCCGCCATAGCGATCTCATGGCATTCTCGCGCGAACTTCACGATTTCATGCGTGATGACGTGAAAGCAAGCGAAAATGAGAAGCCTCTATTTGTGAGCGGTTCGCTGATCGCTCTGCGCAATTCAGTTTTCGCCAAAACGTTCGGAGACCACGCCGCCAAAGAACTACCTGATGAATGGTTGCGGGTTATCAAGTCAGAACTGAGGAAGGCAGAAATTCCAAATTCCAAAAAGGAAACAATCGCACTTCCATATTCAAATATCGCAAGCCACCCCGAGATAGCGAAGCGACACAAGAAATATCCGAAAGGAGTCCTCCATGAATTGATCAAACGGCTGAATGAAAAGGTTTGGCCGTTCATCAGCGTTTATCATGATTTTGACGTGGTCGGTCAATTTTACGGCGAGTTCCTGAAGTACGCGGGAGGCGACAAAAAAGCGCTCGGCATTGTGCTCACCCCGCGTCATATCACCGAACTGTGCGCATTGCTCGCAAACGTCAATAAGGACAGCAAGGTGCTCGATATCTGCGCCGGTACCGGAGGCTTCTTGATTTCGGCAATGCACCAGATGTTCAAATCTGCCGTGACAGAGAGGGAAAAAGAGAGGATCAAGAAGGAATCTCTTATCGGCATTGAACAGCAGCCGAATATGTTTGCCCTTGCCGCCAGCAACATGATTCTTCGCGGCGACGGAAAGGCTAACTTGCACCAAGCGTCCTGCTTCGAAGATTCAGTCACGGACCAGATAAAGACACTTCGGTGCGACGTCGGCCTTCTCAATCCTCCCTATTCGCAGGGCGATGAAGATTTGCATGAACTCTATTTCGTTGGCCGCATGCTCGATTGTCTTCGGCGCGGCGGTATTGGCATTGCAGTGGTGCCGATGAACTGCGCTATCTCGCCTCACAAAGCCCGCGCGGAGCTACTGAAAAAGCACACGCTGGAGGCGGTGATGTCATTACCGGATTTGCTGTTCACTCCCGTTGGCGCAATCCCATGTCTCATGGTCTTCACGGCCAAGGTGCCGCACGCAACGAGCAATAAAAAGACGTGGTTCGGATATTGGAAGGACGACGGCTTTATCAAAACGAAGCACCTTGGCCGCATAGATTCTGGCAGATGGTCTGCAATTCGAGATCGCTGGGTGGAAACGTTCCGCAATAGAGAAATTGTTCCGGGTGAGTCGGTCGTTCGCCGTGTAACGGCCGATGATGAATGGTGCGCAGAAGCATACATGGAAACCGACTACTCAACGCTCACACAATCGGATTTTGAGCGCGTTGTAAGAAACTATGCGGTTTATCGTCTTATAGGTGCGTCATCGACTGGCACTTCGGAAGAGGAAGACGATGCCGAAAGTGAGTGATCTATTTGATGTTCGGTATGGACATTCGCTTGAGTTGAATCGCCTCACGAGGTCTACCTCTGCAGATAGCGTTGCATTCGTCTCACGCACAACGCGCAACAACGGAGTTGTCGCATACGTCGAGCCAATACCGAACATTGAACACGCTCCGGCTGGCGAATTGACATGCGCCATGAGCGGCAATGGAATCCTTTCGACATTTCTGCAAGAGCGCCGCTTCTATACCGCTTTTCATGTTGCGCGTCTCACGCCGCGGCAAGAATTAAGCAAGCCACAAATGCTCTATTACAGCATGTGCATCAAGGCGAATGCCTATCGGTATTCTTATGGGCGGCAGGCTAATCGAACGTTGCGAGATATCGTCGTTCCGGACATATCCGCAATTCCCGAGTACGTCGAAAATATTGACCTAGACCTGTTCGAAGGTGCCAAAAAACCGAAAAGTCCCGGGCGCGCCCCTCCATTGGACACCACTAATTGGAAACCATTCTTACTGCAGCATCTGTTCGATATTAGAAAAGGTAAGCGGCTCACCAAAGCTGATATGCGCCCAGGCGATACTCCATTCATATCCGCAATCGACTCGAACAATGGCTTGAGACAACGCGTCAGCGCTAAGCCAATGCACCCGGCGAACGTCATAACGGTCAACTATAATGGCAACGGCGTCGCGGATGCGTTCTATCAGATAGAGCCGTTCTTTGCCTCTGACGATGTCAACGTTCTCTACCCAAAATTCAAACTGGATTCCGCTGTGGCCCTATTTTTCTGCGCAGTTATCCGTCGCGAAAAATATCGTTTCAACTATGGGCGCAAGTGGAATTTGGAGCGTATGAACGAGTCGCAAATCCGTCTGCCCGCTGATGCGGACGGGACGCCGGATTTGCAATGGATGCGTCGATATATCCTAAGTCAGAATTTCTCTTCCCAACTCTACGAAGATGAAAAAGACGCGGAGATTGCCAAGCAACGCCTCGATGAGATCAAGACTAATCCCCGCACCCTAATCCGTGGGCGCGAACTTGAAGCGCGCATGTCTCGCTTGGATTCTACTCGGACGAAGCCGCAATGAAATGGCTTCGCTTTATGGCTTCGCATATACGGAGTCCGCGCTCAAATTTCTGGAAACGATTGTCCCCGCAAAAATCCGGGGTCAGATCAAGCGACGGATCGAAGCGCTGGCTGCTAATCCAACGCCACCGGGATGCAAGAAGCTTGTCGGTGTGACGGACGGCGAACATCCCGTTTACCGGGTGAGACAAGGCGACTACAGAATCCTATATTCGATACGTCCCATCATCATCGTAATTCTGGACATAGGGAATCGAAAGGACGTGTACAGATGATAGCGGCGAAGGCGACCGCCCCGGACGAGCTGCGAATGAGCGGCAAGGAGTTCGATCGAATCATGAGCCAAGCCCTCCGGGTCAAGCCCGCGGGCACAAAGGCGTCGAAACGGTCTGTCAAGACGAAGAAGGCGCGCAAGAAGAAGATCGCCAGGAAGTAGCGGCTATTTTGTGGACCGGGCCGGACCATCGGTATTGTCAAGTGCATAATCGCGAAATCTTAAGACACTCGCAAACCACGCCTGGCATCCACCGCCCGACAAGGAGGCTGCGCGTGCCGCGTAAGCATCAGCGTCCAAGTTGCTTCAAGAGTCTCACAGCTGCCTCTCCGCGGCGCAGCGGTGAGCAACCAAGGGCAAAACCGACCTTCAAAGCGCCAAAAAGTGAGCCTCACTCCTCTCCTCGTCGGTTTTATCAACGGCATCGACCCGGAGCGGAAGTTCGCTAGGCGCGATCCGCACTCCAGAGCGGACATTCGCTCGAGCGGACATGCTCTTCCATAGAACCAGTTCTCCATCGCCGCTTTCTCCAACGACGCCGGTTCCGTCGACGTCAAGCAGTCCGCCATGTTGCCGGCGGAATCGCTTTTCGAAATATTCGGACAGCGTCATGAACAGGGATCGACGATCGTCACATCCAATCTTCCATTCGAGGAATGGACGAGCGTCTTTGGCAATCGACGTCCGACCGGCGCACTACTTGATTGCCTTACCCATCACGTTCATATTCTGGAACTGAACGGCGAAAGCTATCGTCTCAAACAGTCGATGTGAGGCGGCGGCGCGCGGCCAATAAGGCCGCACCGGAGCCAGAGACAAGGCTTATGAGCAATGACGCCGACGCCTTTCTGCGCAATATTCTTTTGACGGTGAAAACCATTGCGATGGTTGGCGCGTCGGATAAGGAGACAAGGCCTTCCTACGTCGTTTTTTCCTATCTTCTTGCGAGGGGCTACCAGGTGATCGGCGTCAATCCAAGCCTCGCAGGCAAGAGCGTTCACGGCGCGGCTTTCTTCAAGACTCTGGCGGATGTTCCCGAGCCGATCGATATGGTGGATATTTTCCGCAACTCCCAAGTGGCCGGAGGAATCGTCGATGAAGCGCTTGCGCTCGATCAGAGACCGCAGGTGATCTGGATGCAGCTTGGCGTCCGTGACGATGCGGCGGCGGCGCGGGCGCGAGCGCTCGGGGTGGAAGTTGTCATGAACCGCTGCCCGAAAATCGAATATGAGCGGCTAACGATCCTGAAAGCGTAGAGCCCCTAAATGCCTTGCTAACGCGCTTTCGAAAGCGCTCGTGCGTGCGCCACTGTGATCCCCAAAACGATCATAGCGAAGGCCTGACCCTCTCCGCTGGCATCGATCGCTCCTTCGGGCTGCCAAACGGCGCCCCGAAATTGGCGAGTCGATCGAATCCCGCTCCGACCGCAGCGACTGGGAGCCCAACCTCCGGGCCCGTGGCCGGCTGCGGCGCAGACGGTAGGGAATCGGCCGGGTCGGCCCACAGTGGCAGAGCCGCCGGTGGCCGCCTGACCGGCGACAAATGGCGATCGTAATTCCTGAGCATCGCCTAACTTCCGGGCCCCACGCTCACTCATTGCCGTATTTCGACCAATGAGCGCCGAAGACTTCCTCGGGCGCCACGCGGCGTGGCGCCACCGGGCGGGAGACCCAGGTCAGATTGAAGAAATGGCGGACATTAACGTTCTCGGTCGTGATGTTCCCACCCCAGGATCCGCAGGATAGCGAAAGAGTGTAGGGAAGCCCATTGCGAACGCTGCCTGCCCCTTCGTTCATGCTCTGGTTGACCATTACGCGCGCCGTCTTGGTGCCAAGGGCTAATGCCAGGACGTGATCGTTGCGACTGCTGTGGATGCCGCAGGTGTGACCGGCGCCCTGATATGAAGTAATTCGGTTGACGAGGTCGACCGCGCCCTCGATACCCCCTTGGTACTGATAGAGCGCAAGCACCACCGACAGCTTTTCTCCCGAAAACGGATGCGCCTCGCCGACGCCCTCATCCTCGACCACGAGGAAGCTGCGGTCCGGCGCGAGCTCGATTCCGGCCAGTTCGGCGATGCGCGCGGCGGGCTTGGCGACCACCTCGATCGACGGAATGCGCTCGCCCTTCGGCCACATCGCAGCCTGCAGACGAGCCTTTTCAGCTGGCGCGCAAACGTGACCGCCGCGCTCGACGAGCTTCCGCTTGAGGGTCTCGTAGATGGAGGAATGGGCGGCGACGGAATTGTCGGCGAGGCAACTCGTTGC
>JALZAY010000124.1 GCA_030948025.1 Pseudomonadota bacterium | reverse complement strand
GGGGCGTTTATACGCGATCCGGACCGTTGGATCAATTTCATGATCCGTTTCGAACTTGGCTTGGACGAGCCGGTCGCAGGCCCGGTACTCAAAAGCGCCGCGACGATCGGCGGCGCCTATGTCGTTGAGTGTCCGTCTCGAAACATGTTGAATCAATAGAATCGTCTATGCTTCAAGGGAAGCGGGCTCGATTCGGGAGGACCGGCCGATGTGGACGGACGAGAACCGCGCGAGATACAACCGCGATCGTTTGAGATAGAAGAGCGATGTGACGGATGATGAGTGGGCGCATGTCGAACCGCTCATTCCTTCCGCCAAACGCGGCGGCGGCAAGCGGCGCGTTGATATGCGCACCGTCGTGAACGGCGTGATGGATGGGTTGAGCACAGGCTGCCAGTGGCGTTATCTTGCCCGTGGACTTTCCCTCGCGCAGCACCGTGAACCGTTACTTTATGCCTGTGGAATTGGGACGGCACGCTCGATCGTCTGCAGCACGCGCTTTAGGTCAAATGCCGCGCGAAGGTGGAACGAGAAGCCAGCCCCACCGCCTGCATCATTGATAGCCAACCTTCGACAAGTTCAGGATGAGGGCGTGAAAAGCGCCGCAATCCTTCGGCTTCGCTCAGGAGGGGACGTGCATCGATCCGCATGGGTTCTGCCTTGTAAGATTCTTGGCCCAAATCGTAGCAAAATGTTTCACGTGAAACATTTTGCTACGATTGACCCGCAAATTCCCGAAGCGGCTTTTCTTCTAGATCCCAGTCAGCGGATCCGGCGCGCCCGCGCGTGGAAAGTCGCGGCAGGACCGATGCAGCCCGCGAGCTTTGCAAAGCCGCCGCGTGGCGCGCCCAGCATGCGGTCGCGGGAGGCGATCAGTCCCGCGACCGGTGCGAGAGACGGAAATATCCGTTCGAAGAAGCTTTCGGGCACGGCCCTCAAGCATGCCGCGCGCGGCTGATCCCTGATGTTTCCCGCCAGGGAATCGCCGGCTTCCTCAATAAAGCCCGCCTCCGGAGCCCGCCCGCAACGCAGCAGAAAAATATCGGGGCCGCGCGCCGCTTCCAGGGCGAGACGGAGCCACTCCGCCTCGTTTGCGGCTTCGACCAGGGCGCAGCCCGCGTGATTGGCGAGAACGCCGAGGCCCTTGCCCGCCGGTCCCGCGATCCTGACGTCGCCGAGAAGGCCTTCGATTTTTGCCGTCACAAGCGAAGCCAGCGTGCGCGCCAAAACCTCGGCTAAATCGCGGCCGGGGGGGCTCGCGGGCTTATCCTCGCAAAAGACGATGGACAACATCGCGGGGTTTCTTACATTTCGATCACCGGTTCCGGCTGTTACCGGTCATCGCGCGAGAGGCTCGACCCACACCGCGGTGCCATAGGCGAGGACTTCGGTAATTCCGTCCATGATCTCATTGGCGTCATAGCGCATTCCAACGACCGCATTGGCGCCTGCTTGGGTGGCATGCGCGCAGTGATCGAAGGCTTCTTGCCGCGAGGTTTCCGCAAGGTCCAAATAGGCGCCGATCTGGCCGCCGAAAATGGACTGAAGGCCGCCGACCAAATTGCCGACGACGCTGCGCGAGCGAACGGTGATGCCGCGCACGATGCCGAGATGCCGGACGACCTTGAAACCTGTTATATCGTTTGTCGTCGTGACCATCATGGGAAAAGCTCAGTTGGATATCGGGGTCCGCTCACGAAAGAAGCACGGATCGAACTTTTGTCAAGCGCTGGAGGGGCAAGTAGAAAAACCACGCGGCTTCCAGATTGTTCGCGCTTGACGGCGTCCGCTACGACGCTCAGTCTTGTCCGATGAGCCATCCCCGCGACCAATTCGAAATAACCAGCGATATTTTGCTCCGCGCCTATTCCATCGGCCTATTTCCGATGGCGGAGAGCGCCCTCGACCAAAATCTTTTCTGGGTCGATCCGGAAGTGCGCGGCATTTTCCCGCTCGACGGCCTGATCGTATCGAAAAGTCTCGCCAAGACAATCCGCTCCGATCGCTTCGAGATCAGAATCGATTGCGATTTCGATGCCGTGATCGACGGATGCGCCGCCTCCCATGGAGGACGCGAAAAGACTTGGATCAATGGCCGGATTAGACTGCTCTATCGCCAGCTCTTCGATGCCGGCAGGGTCCACACCGTGGAGAGCTGGGCGGATGGCGCGCTTGTTGGCGGGCTCTACGGCGTCCACCTCGGCGCCGCGTTTTTCGGCGAAAGCATGTTTCACCGCAAGACCGGCGCCTCGAAAGTCGCGCTGGTGCATCTCGTCGCGCGTTTGGCGAAGGGCGGGTTCCGCCTGCTCGACGCGCAATTCGTGACGCCGCATCTTGCTTCGCTCGGCGCGGTCGAAGTGACGAAGGAAGCCTACCGGCGAAGACTCGCGGATGCGATGGCGCGCCAAGGCGATTTTTGGAGCTGGCCGAAAGAGCGGCGTATCCTCGGGCGGGAGGCGCTCGCCGCTCTGCCCAGTTGCATCCGGTGACGCAAAGTTTTCCGGCCCTTGGAACAGGCTGCTGCCGCCACTATGTCTCAAGATCACGCCAGCGACATCTTCCTTTGCGGCCTTGTTCGCCGCCCTGCGCCGGACCGGCGATTTGGCATGAATGCCTTGGAGCAAACCGATGCACAATCCGCACGCACAGTCAGGCAATGTTGGCGAGGCCACGCATTTGGAAAAAGATCCGGTTTGTGGAATGGATGTCAATCCCGGCAGCCCCAAGCACAGCGCCGAATACGGCGGTCGCACCTATTATTTCTGTAGCCAGGGATGCAAAACCAAATTCGTCGCGGACCCCGTGTCCTATATCGGCGAGAAGCCAAAACCTCCGGCACCAGTGCCGGAAGGCACCATCTACACCTGCCCAATGCATCCAGAGATCCGTCAGACCGGCCCCGGCAATTGTCCGATCTGCGGCATGGCGCTCGAACCCGACGTAGCGAGCGCGGATTCGGGTCCAAATCCGGAACTCGCCAACATGACCAGGCGCTTCTGGATAGCGCTCGCTCTTAGCCTGCCGGTGGTGGCTTTGGAGATGGGCGGGCATCTGTTCAATCTTCACATGTTGATCTCGCAGATGACATCGAACTGGGTGCAGTTCGTCCTTGCCACCCCCGTCGTGCTTTGGGCGGGCTGGCCGTTCTTCGAACGTGGCGCGAAATCGCTCGTCACCCGTAATCTCAACATGTTCACGCTGATCGCCATGGGCACCGGCGTCGCTTGGGTTTACAGCGCCGCCGCGACATTGGCGCCAGGTCTTTTTCCGCAAGCGTTCCGGAGCGCGGACGGCTCGGTCGCGATCTATTTCGAGGCCGCCGCGGTCATCACCGTTCTCGTGCTGCTTGGCCAGGTGCTGGAGCTCCGGGCGCGTGAACAGACCTCCAACGCGATCAAGGCGCTTCTCGGCCTCGCGCCAAAGACCGCGCGGCGCATTCGCGGCGATAACACCGACGAGGAAGTGCCGCTCGATGCGATCGCCGTTGGCGACCGCCTGCGCGTGCGGCCAGGCGAAAAAGTGCCGGTTGATGGAGCGATCCTTGAGGGGCGCGCGACGATCGATGAGTCACTCGTCACCGGCGAATCCATGCCGGTTGGCAAGGAGGCGGGCGCCAAGGTCATAGCCGGCACGCTCAACCAGACCGGCTCATTCGTTATGCGCGCGGAAAAGGTCGGCGGCGAGACGCTGCTCTCCCAGATCGTGAACTTGGTGGCCAAGGCGCAACGAAGCCGGGCGCCGATCCAGCGTCTCGCGGATCAGGTCGCCGCCTGGTTCGTGCCCTTGGTGATCGCCGCGGCCCTTGCCGCCTTCGCCGCTTGGGCGATCCTTGGCCCGGAGCCGCGCTTCGCCTTCGGGCTCGTCGCCGCCGTCTCGGTCTTGATTATCGCTTGCCCCTGCGCGCTCGGCCTCGCGACGCCCATGTCGATCATGGTCGGGGTCGGACGCGGCGCGCAATCGGGCGTGCTCATCAAGAACGCCGAGGCGCTGGAACGCATGGAAAAGATCGACACGCTCGTCGTCGACAAGACCGGCACCCTCACCGAGGGCAAGCCGAAGGTCGTGGCGATCCGCGCCCTTGCGGGCCTTGGCGAGGACGAATTTTTGCGGCTTGCGGCAAGCCTTGAGCGGGCCAGCGAACATCCGCTCGCAGCGGCGATCGTCGATGCGGCAAAGGCGCGCAAGCTCGAATTGTCCGAGCCGTCCGGGTTCGACGCTCCCGCCGGAAAAGGGGTTCTCGGCACGGTCGATGGCCATAAGCTTACGATCGGCAACGCCGGTTTTCTCGATGCGAGCGGCATCGGTACGGAGGAGCATGCCAAAGAGGCGGACGCATTGCGGAAAGATGGCGCAACCGTCATCTTCATGGGGCTGGACGGCAAGGCCGCCGGGCTCCTCGCCATCGCCGATCCGGTGAAGCCCACGGCGCTCGATGCGATCAAGGCTCTGCAAAACGAAGGCGTGCGCGTGGTCATGCTTACCGGCGACAATAAAACCAGCGCAGAGGCAGTCGCGCACGGGCTCGGCATCGAGGATGTCACGGCCGGCGTTCTGCCCGGCAACAAGAGCGCGGTGGTCGAAGGGTTACGCGCAAAAGGCCATATTGTGGCGATGGCCGGCGACGGCGTCAACGACGCCCCGGCGCTTGCCGCTGCCGATGTCGGCATCGCCATGGGCACCGGCACCGACGTCGCGATCGAGAGCGCGGGCGTCACGCTGCTTAAGGGCGATCTGCGGGGTATCCTGCGCGCGCGCCGCCTCTCGGAGGCGACGATGCGCAACATCCGGCAGAATCTCTTCTTTGCATTTATTTACAATGCGGCCGGAGTCCCGATCGCCGCCGGTGTGCTTTACCCGGCCTTCGGCATTCTTTTGTCGCCGGTCATCGCGGCCGCCGCGATGTCGCTCTCGTCGGTCAGCGTGATCGGCAATGCCCTGCGGCTGCGCACCGCCGCCATCGGCTGAAGAGGTTTGGTTTGGAGGCCTCGCCCGGAATCGAACCGGGATGGAAGGATTTGCAGTCCCAGTTCTATCATTTTTCTAAGTCCTTGATACTGACGATAATTTCCAACGGCGGCCAAAAATACCTTGGAAACCCGCGGATTATAGTTGCATATAAATGATTTTTGTGGCACCTTGCGGCAGTTGCTGGCGCTTCGCAACACTGACGATTTGCGAACGCGTGAGCAAGTTCCAGGTAAAAGGACTTTTGCCATGCCGCAGAAGCTGACCGAAAGCTCAGTCAAGGCGATTGAGGCTCCAAAAGCAGGCGCAACCACCATTTGGGACTCCAAGATAACGGGGTTCGGGGTGCGCGTGTTCGCGCCGACGGGGCGGCGGCCGCAAGGCGCCCGATCGTTCTTCATGAACTACCGGGTCAACGGACGCGAACGCCGGTACACTATCGGGAGCTTTCCAGAATGGTCTGCGGAGGCGGCGCGGAACGAGGCGAAGGAACTTCGCCGTCGAATAGACCGCGGTGAAGATCCGGCAAGCGAAAAGCGTGAACGGCGCGAAGCGCCCACCGTAGCCGATTTGGCCGAACGGTATCGCATCGAACATCTTCCCAAAAAGGCCAAAAGTTCGCAGACGAACGATTGGCAAATGATCCAGAATGAGATCCTTCCTCGCCTCGGATCTCGCAAAGTCGCAGACGTCCATCATGGCGATATCGAAGCGTTGCATCGAGATATAACGGCCAATGGCAAGCCGATCCGCGCCAATCGCGTGCTCGCGGTCGCTTCGAAAATGTTCTCATTGGCGCTCAGGCCCACGGAGGGTGAGCAAGCGCCATGGCGCGATCATGCGCAGGGGAACCCATGCAAAGGCGTCGAGCGCAACCCCGAGGAAGGGCATGAACGATTCTTCAGCGAGGCCGAACTTGCTGCCTTGAGTGATGCACTGGCGGCTTACGGACCAACGCCAGCTGCCAATTGCATCCGGTTTATCATGCTGACCGGATGCCGGCCCGGCGAAGCAATGTCGGCTACCTGGGAACAATTCGAGATCGAGCCGGGATTTTGGGTAAAGCCGAGCGCGCACACCAAACAACGAAAAATACACAAGGCGCCTATCGGTCCAGCCGCGATCGAGTTCCTTGACCGAATTCGAATTGATCGAGAAACTACGCCACGGCACAGACGGAGCAATTTCGTTTTCCCAGGTCAGCTATCTGGGCAGCCGTTAAAACAGCTGCACAGCACATGGGGGGAAGTCGCAGGAACGGCGACGGTTTCCCTTTGGGCGGAATCGCGCGATCCAAAGATTGCCGCACTGGTCGCCGATCTCGAAAAAGGGTTTGGTCGCCATCCTACCATGGCAGAATGCAAGGCGATTGCCGAACAACGCGGGATGAAGCTGCCAGCCGGCCTAAGCGACGCCCGCATTTACGACCTGCGACATACATTCGCTTCGATCGGTGCAGGTGGCGGCCTTAGCCTTCTAATCATCGGGCGCTTGCTCGGTCACACCCAGGCCAGGACCACGCAGCGATACAGTCACCTTGCCGATGACCCATTGCGCGAAGCCGCCGCCAGGATTGCCACGCAAATCGCAGGCGCAGGCAAGAGCAAGCCAAATGTCGTGTCGCTATCAAAACGCGGCGATGCGGCATGAATAAGCTCGCGAAAATGAACGATGATTACGAGGATTTTAAAAGCCGGTCAGAAGCGGACTACGAGATAATTTTGGGGGTAGCCAGGCGCGGGCTTGCGTCCCTCAAGCTAGAACATGATGACCGGGACTCGCTTGAGCGAGCAATTTATTTCCTGGAAAGAAGCTTTCGCGCGCTAGCTTGGATCTCCGATCAATCAAATCATGGCAAGCTCGCCAGGCAAGCCTTATACGAGATGATGGGCGCTGCTTTCTTGGTTGGCGCCGTAGGGACTATACAGACAGCGCGGTTTTGCATTTTGGCGCCGGTCAGGCAAAATGCGCGCGCGACGGGAAGGTGACCAAGGACGTCGACCGCACCACGGCCCTCGATAAGGAGGTCGCTGAAGCGGCTAAACGCCGTAACCGCGTGCCTACGATGAGCGCAAAATTCGCCAGCCTGATTCGCGACGAAATCGCCGAGAAGCTTGGATATCCGTCTGGTAAACCTGGAAAATCCGCGATAATCGAGTCCGTCCGGCGGATACGAGCGTCCGGTTCTTCAAGAACCAATCTCACAGAGCCCGGTTCTTAAAGAAGCTGGCTCTAATGCCATTGCTGAACGCTATGCAACGGTCTTCACATGCCATCATCAACTGCGGGAAGCCGCGCAACAGTGATGGTGAGCAATGTCAAACATTCAAGAGCCTGCCGCGTCAGCTAACTGCCTTTTGGAGGGTTATGTCTCTGAAGAGGAGATGGCCGAGGCGCGCGGCATCGCACTTCGCACCATCCGCGCAGAGCGCCAGCGTGGCGATGGTCCACCGTGGGTAAAAATCACAAAACAGGTTTTCTACCCGGTCGAAGGCTTTCGCTCCTGGTTGAAAATGATTGAACAGCGCCCCGCTCGCGCGAGGAAGGGTGCCTGATCGTTGTCCCAAACAAGCGAAACCCCGCCGGGCGGTGTAAGCGCGGCGGGGTCTAAACGAAATTGTAATGCTCTCGACAGGCAGCAATTTACAGACGCAACCGCCGCAAGGCAAGCGCAAAATCATCGCAATCCGCGCGGCGCCCGCGAAGCGCGGCTTCGGCTCCGCCGCCAGCGCCTCGTCGAACACTTGCACCGGCTTGGCCCAGCCACTCTTTACCACTTCCTGACCGAGGTCGAGCATGGCGCGCCCCTATGGTCCCATGTCGAGCGCTATGCCGCGCTTCCGGCCGCTTTCATCAAAGCGAACGGCGGCGATCAGTTTCCGCCTTTTTTGCATTGCATCGACGGCGGCGCGCCATGATTCTCGGGATTGACATTGGCGTTCAAGGTGCCATCGCGGTTCTCGAAGTTAATGGCGCGCTGGTCGAGATCCACGATATGCCAGTGCTCAAAGATGGCCCGGCCAGCCGCCGCGCGGTCAATGCGCCGCTTCTCGCCGCGATCATCTTCAAATCCCACGCAGATCATGCCTTCGTCGAGAGCGTCAATGCCAGGCCCGGCGAAGGCCCTACAGGCGCTTTCGCCTTTGGCCGCGCCCGTGGCGTCATCGAAGGCGTTCTTGCCGCCGCTGATATCCCTACCACGTTCCTAACACCGCCGAGTTGGAAACGCGCCGTCGGGCTAACCCTCGCGTCAAAGGACGCCTCGCGCTCCGAGGCGATCCGGCGTTGGCCCGCTCACGCCGAATTGTTCGCCCGCGTGAAAGACGACGGGCGTGCCGAGGCGTGCTTGATCGGCGTTGCCGGGCTCGCGCGCAATGGCGGTGCATCATGATGTCCTTACGCGCCATTGCCGCGACACTTGGCGGCGACGTGTCCGGCAGTTCCGTGCTGGCGCCTGGCCCCGGGCATAGCAAATGCGACCGCTCCCTATCCGTCACGCCTTTACCTACCGCACCGGACGGCTTTCTTGTCCACAGCTTTTGCGGCGACGATCCGATCGCGTGCAAGGACTATGTCCGCGAAAAGACCGGGCGGCCTGCATTCGAGCCGAACGGACACGCGAAGCCAGCGGCGAAAACATATTTCGATTATCACAACGAGGCCGGCGCCCTCGTCTACCAGGTCGAGCGCACGGATTATTGCGACGGCCGCAAAAAGACATTTCGCCAGCGGCGGCCGGACGGCAACGGCGGATGGCTTTGGAACCTCGGCGGCATTCGACCTGTACCTTACCGGTTGCCGGAGCTGATCGAAGCCGTCGGCAATGAAAATCCAATCGTCATCGCCGAGGGAGAGCGGAAAGTTGATTTGCTGCGGAGCTGGAACATCCCGGCGACATGTAACAGCGGCGGGGCGCAAAAGTGGAGGGCAGAGCATTCGGCTTATCTGAGCGGTGCCGATGTTGTCATCTTGCCGGACAATGATCAGGCCGGCCGGTCGCACGTTGATGCAGTCGCCGTGTCTCTGTCAGAAGTTGGCGCGATCGTTCGCGTGCTCGACCTTCCCGACCTCCCGCCGAAGGGAGACGTCATCGACTGGGCCGCCGCCGGCGGGACGGCGGAACAGCTTCATGCCCTGATCGAGAATGAGGCAGGGCCATGGGAGCCAAGCGGACGCGATTCGGTGAATGCGAGCATGCCGGCACCGAAAAAGCCGCCATCCCGCGTCATCGGCGCCGGGACCTTTATGCAGTCCTATGTGCCGATTTCCTACACGCTGGGCGGTACCCTGCCATCCGGCTATCTGTACGGGCTCACGGCGAAGCAAGGAAGCGGCAAAACGGCTTGGAAAATCGCCGCAACCATCGCAGTCGCAATGAACCGGCCGGACGTTATCGGGTGCGCCGTCGAACCCGGACGCGTGGCCTATGTCTCAATCGAAAATCCGACCGACTTCAAAATGAAGCTCGCGGTGAATTGCTACGCCCATAATGTTTCATATGACGAAATCGAGTCTCGTGTTGCAATCATCGACGGCCGCGACACGCCAGAGCAAATCTTCGAAGGGCTGAAACTCGATGCCGAGGCAAACGGCGCATTTCAACTCGTTTGCTTCGATACCTTCCAGGCAGGATTCGCAGCGGCCGGCGCAGGCGCCTTCAACGATAATGAGGCGGTGCTCGGCTATGTCATCCGTCTTCGGCCGCTAACGACGCTGCCAGGCTCGCCAAGCGTGCTCGTTGCCTTCCATCCGACCAAAAACGCCGGCGAAGGCGAGCTTATCCCCTATGGCGGCGGCTCAACATATAATGAGATCGACGGCAATCTCACGTTATGGAAAGACGCTCAAATCAAGCTCTATCACAATCGACTGCGCGGCCCTGAATTCGAGCCAAAATATTTCCGCATCGAAATTCTGAGCTGCCCGGACATAGTGGACAAACAAAACCGCCAAATCTTGCTGCCCGTCATGCGCCCAATCACCGACACAGACGCAGAGGAATGCGAGAAAAACAATGGGAACCTCGACTTCGCGCTACTTCGCGCAATGGCAGCCAATCGCGAGGGCTCACAAACCGAATGGGCCTTCGCTATCGGCATCAAGGCAAAAAGCAGCATCAATAAAAAACTGCAAAAACTTAAAATTGGGAAGTTCGTCGAGGAAGGGCTCGGCGGAAAATGGAGACTCACGCCCAAAGGGCAGAAAGAAGCAACACCATGAAAGCAGATCACACACAAGAAACTCTGTCCGATGGCGAATTTTTTGACAAGTACGCCGACATGATGGCGGGCGAACAGTTGCTCGCCATGCTGAACCGGCGTTGCTGGCAAGAGGGCGTGCTCGACCTTTACCTCGCCTTGGATAAGCAATTCCGCGAAGATCCGAAAGCGCAACAAATAATAGCACGCATCAAATGACTCACGCCCAAAACCCATGAAACCCGGTTCGCCAGAGGGAAACCGCTCAGCTTACCATTTCGTGGCGAACAAACATGGAAACCGCTCAGCTTTAATGTGTTGAAAATATTGGCGTTCGCCGGCGAACGAAATGGTGAACGTTTCCCGTTAAGGCTAAGCGTTCGTTCGCCTCTCTCCTCTAAGAGAGCGAACAAGCGAACGGGCGAACGTTGCAGTTAGAGAACGAACCTTATGCAAAGGCTCTACCTCGAAAAGCCAAGAACCTACCAAACACTTTTCTATAACAGCCGCGCTATAGCTTATAACGTCGTGCTCACGCCTCACCGATGCCGGCGATCGGGGTGGAAATCCGAAGAAAAGGATTAGTAATCCTTGTTACGAACT
>JALZAY010000310.1 GCA_030948025.1 Pseudomonadota bacterium | reverse complement strand
CAACTTCTGGCCGACAAAGGTTATGACACGGATGCGTTTCGCGCCTTCCTCAAACAGCAGAAAATACGGCCCGTCATCCCGGGCAAATCCAACCGCAAGAAGCGTATCCGCCACGACAGGAAGGCCTCCAAAAGGCGCAACGTCATCGAGCGCTGTTTCGGAAGGCTCAAGGATTTCCGGCGCATCGCAACGCGCTATGACAAGCTCGCTGGAAACTTCTTCTCCGCGCTCTGCCTCGTTGCCATCGTTGCCTATTGGCTTTGAATTAATTGAGTCCGGACCCTAGCGGAAGCCCCGCTGTCCTTTGACATCGAACCCGGCCTTACCTTCTCGCTTGGTCATGGTGTGCACCCTTCCACGGGGTTGGTGACTTCGAACATCACCGGATACCATGACCGCAGCCGCAGCCGATTTTGCTGAACCTTTAGACACTACCCGGCAACTGGCCTCTGTCGCGCGGCAAACAGCCGTCGCTGTCGTTCGGCCAGAACCGGGGATAGCGACACAAACCGCTCTCGAAGGGTGTCCGAATCCATCATCCACACAAGATATGCTATGGGCCCGCCTTCGAGAATCCCACGGTCAATCCGATTCAACTATTCCCTGACGACCCTAAGTACTTCTGTGTGAAGGAATATGCCGCACACAATCGCGGCAAGCAGCAACGTGTAGCGACGGTCCCGACCGGCCCGCTGAGCTAAAGCAAGTGCGGCGATGAACGCCGCAAGAGGCACCGTGACTAGCACTAACCAGCTTCCCGCAAATAGCTTGAATTCCAAGCGTCAGCTTGGACAATTTCGATCCTGGACGCAACAATGAATTGGAAGCGGCCATTCGGCACTCATATTTGAGCCGTTCTGAGCATTCGATTTTGCCGGTTTGAGCGGGGTCGCACTCGGTTTTCCTGCAAATTGATGTAAGCGCCGGAGCAATAGTCCCTCAGTGAAGCGGCGGGGTAGTCCAGTTGCGCCGGAGTAAAAATCCGACAATACATAACCTTTTGCCTCGAGTCGGCAGAGGTGAGGGAGGAAGGACGTGAACCTCCATTTGAAGGTGCGGCATGCGGTTCGGATTGAGGACCTGAGCGAACGCGCGGCGATCCGATGTTACCTTCGCGCTGGACGAGCAAGAGCCTGCGCCAGCGCGCCGGCGAACCGCGGCTACGCGATCGGCCGCTGCTTGCCGGCGTGCTCTGGGTGATGGATATGGTCTTTCGCGACGACGAATTCGGCATCCGCACCGGGCATGCGCCCGCCAACTTCACCGCGCCACCACGATCTCGTCGGCAAGGCGCTGGGGGCGGCGGCTTCCTCGCAAGCCTCATCGCAGCGCGGGTTTTTCACCCAAGTCCGCGGAGACAAAACTCAATGCCGCTGGTAAAAGATGCTCGCCTTGCTCCGGGAAGGTAACCCCAGTCAACTTGACGATGGCGGCGGCTATCGAATCGGTGAATCAAGCCGCTCAACGTTCCGGCTCAGGCGTCGAGGTATCATCGCGGCGCCGGAGCACCACGATGTCCTGAAAATCGTGGATCGCGCCGCGCACGATGTCCTGAAGCTCGAAATATCTCGACCAGTTGAGGGCGATGTAAGCCTCGGATATGAACGTCACCCCATATTCGTACCGACTCGAAGTCAGATGGCCGTGCTGAGGCAAGAAGCAGAAGCCAAGTCCGGCATCGAACGCCGCGCGCGCCGTGACGAGACCACCCTCCGGCAAGGCAAGCATCGTGGCGATGATCGAGTCGGTCTCGGCCCGCTCCAAAACGCGTGTGCCAGAAACGGTCAGGAACAACATCGCTCCAGCACGCGTCACGCGCCGGAGCTCGTCGAGATAGAAAATTTGGTCCCGCTCGTTCATGTGGGTGAAGATGGAAATGCCGGTCACCGCATCGAAGGCCGCATCCGCGAACGGCAGCCTCTGGCCGGGCTCCGTCTTCACAGCTTGCACCCAAGGCAGGTTGCCGGCAATCCAAGCGACATTGCCGGCATCAATATCGGCGCCGACATAGCGCCCCTGAAAACCTTTGAACATGCGTGCCAGGCGGCCGGCGCCTGCCCCGAAATCGAGCAGGTCGCGATAATCGGACAGCGGCTTCCGGCTCGCCGCCGCAAGCGCCCTCACAATCGCGCCGCCATGCGCCGCGAAGTGCTGGTCGTTGTCGAGGCCAGACGTGCGATGCATCAGCGCCGTCGGCGGGAACGGCGCCACCAAGTCCCGCGCGCGGACCGACTCGAATGCGGTGAACTCGTTCAACCGCAGCCACGGATCGAGGCTGCCCCGGATCCCCAATATCCTGGCCTCGGGCACCGGTCCCGCATGGCGTTCGAAGGCTTCGCGCACGAGGACGCCGGCGGATGGCCGCGGCTTGGCTATGTAAAGGTAGCTGTCCGACGGCAGGGCGCCGTCGCGGATCATGTCTTGCTCGGCCTCGAACATGGCGGCGAGGGTCGCCAATCCTTTGGGGCTATCGGCCATGGCGGCGTCGAGGCAACCGCTGCCGAAAATCGGCGCGAGCAACGTGCCGCCGCGCGGCCATTTCTGGACGATCTCAAAATGCGCGGCTAGCGCCGCCTCGATGTGCTGGGGGGCGACCGCTTCGGAGGGATCCATGGCGCGGAGCGCGGGCGCATCGCAGCGGGCTACCTTATCGCGTCGGCGCCATGCCTTCGGCACGAGCGCCAGGAGCTCGTCGGCTAGACGCATCTGCGTGTTGGACCACTGGAAGCGGTTCGGTCCGACATAGTCGTTCAGCCACAGATAGCCGCCAGGCCGCAGCGACCGCCCGATGTTTCTGAAGCAGAAGTCGAGGTTCTCGACGTGGTGCATTGTGCCAGTGGTCAGCACGGCGTCGTAGGCAGCCTCGGGCAGGATCTCTTTGTTGAGGTCGATCGGCAAAAAACGGCACCTCTCGGTTGTGCCGCAATGGGTCTTGATTCGCTCCGCCGCGCGGGCTAGCGATGCCGTCGAAATGTCGTAGG
>JALZAY010000123.1 GCA_030948025.1 Pseudomonadota bacterium | reverse complement strand
CGCGGCAGTTTCCAGACCTCCTGACCGTGATCGTGCCGCACAACCCCAAACGCGTTTTTGAAATCGCCCAAAGCGCCGCGAAAATAGGACTGACCGCGGCGTTGCGCGCTGGCGATCGCGAAAACGCGCGCTTGCCGGAAATCTATATCGCCCTTGCATCGGGTGAGGCGGAATTATTTCTTCGTGGCGCCGGCGTGATTTTCGCGGGCAAGTCCTTGTGCCACGGCGGCGGCAAAAATCCGATCGAAGCGGCGCGTCTCGGCTGCGCGATCCTGCACGGTCCGGACATCGGTGATTTCGAGGAAATTTACTCAGCGCTCGATAATGCGGGCGGCGGCGCGCTGGTATTCGATGCCGAAACGCTCGCCAAGCAATTGGCCTTCCTCTTCTTTGACAAAGCCGAATTGCGGGCGATGGCCCGCGCGGCCGCGGAGACGGCGGAGGATTTTGGCGGCGGCTCGACCCGCACCATGCAGGCAATCGAGCCTTATCTTGCCCAGGCGATCATCGCGGCGAGGGGCGGGGAGGGGTGAGTGCCTGCCTCAAACGGCCTTCTCGTCGCAAGCGCGACGGCATATTCGCGTCCGCCGGAACCGAGAAAAAGAACGTTCGGAGGCCTTCGAGACTCCGGTCACGGATGCGGGAAAGTCAAAGGTCCATCGAATTGACCAGGGGTTGGCGACAAGTGCATTTTTTGGTCCTGGAAATGCGCTTGAAAACGGGAGTTTCCAAAAATGTGCGGTACCGGTTATTGCAACCATGGCGTTACAAGGCGCGGCGCCCTGAAAGCGGCCGCTGGATTTGCTGTCGCGGCAGGTGTTGACCGCGTAAGCGCAAGGGAGGGGGGTGCCGAACAGGCGAAGCCCAACGAGATCGGCGCCGATGCGGCGCTGCGCCGCCTCATGGAGGGCAATGCCGGCTATGTCGCCAACAAGCCGGCACATCGGGATTTTTCCGCCGGACGCGCGGAGAGGACCAGGTCGCAATATCCGATTGCCGCGGTCCTGAGCTGCGCGGATTCGCGTGTTGCCCCGGAATTTGCGTTCGACCAAGGACCCGGCGATCTTTTTGTTGTCCGGCTCGCCGGCAATTTCGCCAATGACGATGGGCTCGCCAGTCTCGAATATGCGGTGAAGTTTCTCGGCGTGCCGCTCGTCATGGTGCTCGGACACTCGAATTGCGGCGCGATTGCCGCCGCGATCAAAGTGGTCGAGGACAACGCCGAGCTGCCGGGACATTTGCCCGGTCTCGTTCGGTCGATCAAACCTGCGGTCGAAGCCGCGAAAGCGAAGTCGCCACACGATCTTCTCGCGGCCGCGATCACGGAAAATGTTGCGCTTAACGTGAAACGGCTCGAAACCGCGCAACCCTTGCTAGCGAGTTTCGCGCAAACCAAACAGGTGAAGATCGTTGGCGGGGTTTATGATCTCGCGAATGGAAAGGTTGATCTCTTGTCCTGAAACAGGCGGGGCAGAAGCTCTACCTGCGACCGAACAGTTTCTCGACGTCGGCGAGTTTCAACTCGACATAGGTCGGACGCCCGTGATTGCATTGGCCGCAGCCAGGCGTGCGTTCCATCTCGCGCAACAGCGCGTTCATTTCATCGCCGCCGAGACGGCGGCCCGAACGCACCGAATGATGGCAGGCCATCGTCGCGAGAACATGATCGATCCGCTTTTCGAGCGGCGCGAAGGCGCGGTCGTCCTCGCAAAGTGCTACGGCGAGATCGCGAACGAGCCGCGCCGTGTCGCCGCGTTTCAACAAAGCGGGCGTTTCATGCACCGCGACCGCGCCCGGACCGAAAGGCTCGACAACCAGACCGAATTCCGCGAGCAAGGGGCCCGCGTCTTCGATCCGTTCAACATCGGTTTGTCCCAGTTCGACGATCGCCGGAATGAGCAGCGCCTGGCGCGCGACGTTCTTGCCCGCGTGGGCCTCCTTCAGGCGCTCATACACAATCCGCTCATGCGCGGCGTGCTGATCGACAATGACGATGCCATCGCGGGTCTGGGCAACAATATAGGTATCGTGGATCTGCGCCCGCGCCGCGCCGAGCGGCGATTCGATATCTTCTGGCGCGGGTGGCTGCTCATGCGCGCGCGTATCGGCGGAAAGCGTCTCGCCAACGAGCGCAAGATCGCCGCAGCTTTGCGCCGCGCCCTCGGCAAAACCCGGATAGGCCGGAGACTGTCGCCAATCCCAAGCCGCGGCGGGCGCGCGAAATGCGGGTGCAACGCTCTGGAGGCTCGCGCGCTGCGCGAGGAAATCGCGCGCGCTGGCGCCATTTGCCGGAGTCGCGCGATGGAGGGCGGCTTGCAAACTCTGTTTCAAGGCGCCGATCAGAAGCCCGCGCACGAGGCCGGAATCGCGAAACCGCACTTCGGCCTTGGCCGGATGCACATTGACATCGACCTCGCGCGGATCGCATCCAATAAACAAGACGAGCGCCGGATGGCGGCCTTGCGGCACATAATCCATGTAGGCCGCGCGCACGGCGCCGGACAAAAGCTTGTCGCGGACCGGCCGCCCGTTGACAAAGAGATATTGCGCCTGCGCGTTCGCCTTGTGCCAGGTCGGCAGCCCGGCGTAGCCGTTGAGGCGAAAATCTTCCCGTGCCGCGTCGACGCGGAGCGCATTGGCGCGAAACTCCTCGCCAACGACATCGGCCAACCTGGCGAGCAAAGCGTCGTCGCCCTCGGCCCGCGCGAAATAATCGAAGCCCGCGGTTTCCGTGCCGGCAAAAGTGAAGCGAACCTCCTTGTGCGCCATCGCGAGGCGCTGCACGGCATCGGCGCAGGCGCGGGCCTCCGCGCGGTCGCTCTTTAAGAATTTCAACCGCGCCGGGGTCGCGGCGAAAAGATCGCGGACCTCGACTTTTGTTCCTTGCGGCAGGCCGCAGGGAGCGAGAGCGTGTTTCTTGCCCTGATCGACGCGGATCGAGAATCCGTGCGGCGAACCTTCCGCACGTGAAAAAATGTCGAGTGCCGCGACGGAACCGATCGATGGCAAGGCCTCGCCGCGAAAACCGAGCGTCGCGATTTGGGAAAGGTCGCCCGTTGGCAGTTTTGACGTCGCATGGCGCTCGACCGCGAGGCCGAGATCGTCCCTGGGCATCCCGCTGCCATCGTCGATAACGCGGATGAGCTGCCGGCCGCCCGATTCGATCACGACATCGATGCGGGCCGCGCCCGCGTCGAGCGCATTCTCGACGAGTTCCTTCACGACGGCGGACGGCCGCTCGACGACCTCGCCCGCCGCGATGCGGTCGATGAGAACAGGATCGAGACAGCGGACCGGCATGGCTCATTTCACCAAGGACCGTACGAGCATTTCACATCCAAGTTACCCCGGACTGAACACAAGCGCGGGCCGGATTTTTTAAAAACCGCGCACGCGCGGCCCGGCCGAGCGAACGACAAGATCAACAGCCCCCTTAAGGTAAAAATCAACCATCAACCCGCTATCCTTCGGCTTATCCGCAACTTTCGGGCCGGGCGTGGCCATCTGCTTCGCTTTAGCCATTGCGCCTAAAAAACTTTATTCGCTCCGTTTCTGTTGCTAGAAGACCCGTATGGCCACCGTCCCCGATCTTCTTTTGCTTCGAATTATGGGCCCGGTTCGCGTCTGAGCGCCAAAGTCACTTGGCTTGCCGTTCGGTCCGGCCGGGAATCATTTTTCGATGTGTCATCGGCGCGGATTTGCGGCGTTGGAGCAGGCCTGAAACAAGCATGGACAAACAGACAATTGCGGGCGGCGAAAGGCTTGCCGAAAACCCTCCCAATTACGAAAAAAGCCTTTTCCTGCCCCGCACCGATTTTCCGATGCGCGGCGGACTGCCGAAGAAAGAGCCGGAGCTGCTCGCCCGCTGGCGGGAGATAAGGCTTTACGAGCGTCTTACCGAGGCAGGGCGGGGCAAGCCGAAATTCGTTCTTCACGACGGGCCCCCTTACGCCAACGGCAACATCCACATCGGTCATGCGCTGAACAAGATTCTTAAGGACTTGGTGACCCGCTCGCAGCGGATGCTTGGCAAGGATTCAAACTATGTGCCGGGCTGGGATTGCCACGGCCTGCCGATCGAATGGAAGATCGAGGAAAACTATCGCGCCAAGGGCAGGAACAAGGATTCCGTCCCCACTAACGAGTTCCGCCGCGAGTGCCGTGCCTTCGCCGAACATTGGGTCGGCGTGCAAGCGCAAGAATTTCAGCGCCTCGGCGTGACCGGGGAATGGGAGCATCCTTATCTCACGATGAGCTTTGCCGCCGAAGCCCAGATCGCCCGCGAAATCATGAAATTCGCGGCCAATGGGACGCTTTATCGCGGCTCGAAGCCGGTGATGTGGAGCGTCGTTGAAAAAACCGCGCTTGCGGAAGCAGAGGTGGAATATGAGGACATCGTAAGCGACGCGGTTTATGTCGCGTTTCCGGTGAAGAAAATCGACTCCGGATTTTATAACATGATGCGGTTTCCGGGAACGCCTACCTCAGTCGTCGAAAGACGAATAGCGGGTCTCGAACGCGCGCGCGTACTCATTTGGACGACCACGCCTTGGACGTTACCCGCCAACCGCGCCATCGCGTACGCGGATCCTGGAAAAGTCCGGTATGGCCTGTATGAAGTCACAGCCGCGCCGGAAGGAAATTGGGCGAAAGTTGGTTCTACTTTCGTCGTCGCGGAAAGTCTCGTCGATTCGGTCTTCAAGGCCGCGAAGGTGGACGCCTTTGAGCGCATCTTTTTACTTAATCCGGCTTCGATACGAGCCTGCGCTCATCCCCTCGCGGCGACTGTTCCTGGGTATCAATTCGATGTGCCCCTCCTAGAAGGCGATTATGTTACCGACGATACCGGCACGGGCTTTGTCCATACCGCGCCCAGTCACGGCCGCGATGACTTCGACATCTGGATGGCGCATGGCCGCGAACTCGCCGAGCGTGGTGTCGACACGCGCATTCCCTATACGATCGATGCGGATGGTTTTTTCACCAAGGAAGCGCCGGGGTTCGAAGGCCGCCGCGTCATCGACGACAAGGGCAATAAGGGCGACGCGAATGAGGCCGTCATCAAGGCCTTGATCGAGGCGGGCAACCTACTCGCGCGCGGAAAATTAAAGCACCAATATCCGCACTCCTGGCGTTCCAAAAAGCCGGTCATCTTCCGCAACACGGCGCAATGGTTCATCGCACTCGACAAGCCGATCGGGAGTCTTCCCCAAAACCCTCACCCTGAGCGAAAGGAAGCCCGAGGTTCCATTGCGAGCGAAGCGTTTCGCAGCGCGAACGCAAAGGAAGCGGGCGACTGGAGAGAGGCGCAAAGCGCCGTCTCGAAGGGCGAGGGTTCCGCCGCGCCGCCATCCTTCGAGACGCGCGCTCCGCACGCTCCTCAGGATGAGGGCGCATCGGGGAAGACATCCACTTTGCGCGAGATCGCGCTGCGCGAGATCGCCGTCACGAAATGGCACCCTCCCGCCGGCGAAAACCGCATCACCGGCATGATCGCCAATCGCCCCGATTGGGTGGTTTCGCGCCAGCGCGCCTGGGGCGTGCCGATCGCTATCTTCGTCGATAAGGACACAAAGGAAATCCTTATCGACGAGAAGGTCAATCAACGCATAACGGACGCCTTCGAAAAGGAAGGCGCCGACGCCTGGTTCGCGGCAGGCGCCGCCGCGCGCTTCGTTGCCCCGGACCATGACCCGGAAAAATACGAAAAGATCGACGACGTTCTCGATGTCTGGTTCGATTCTGGCTCGACCCATGCGTTCACGCTCGACGATCCCAAAAATTTTCCCGGTCTTTCCGGGATCCATCGGATGCGCGACGGCGGCCAGGACGAAATAATGTATCTCGAAGGTTCGGATCAGCATCGCGGCTGGTTCCAGTCCTCGCTGCTCGAATCCTGCGGCACGCGCGGCCGCGCGCCCTATGACGTGGTACTCACCCACGGCTTCTTTCTCGACGAGAAGGGCCGCAAAATGTCGAAGTCGGAGAAAAACGCCCTCGCGCCGCAGAAGGTCATCGCGGAGTCCGGCGCCGATATTCTGCGCCTATGGGTCGCGGCCTCCGACTATGCCGACGATGTGCGCGTCGGCCCGGAGATCTTGAAGAACTTCGTCGAAACCTACCGGAAACTCCGCAACACGATTCGCTGGATGCTCGGCTCGCTCGCCCATTACGACCCGGCGAACACGATCGGCTTAGAGGCGATGGGCGAACTCGAAAGGCTCATGTTGCATCGCCTCGCGGAACTCGATGGCGAGATCCGCGATGCCTATGAGAACTTCGACTATAAGCGCGTTGTCGCGCGCCTAACGGCTTTCCTCAACACCGATCTTTCAGCCTTTTATTTCGACATTCGCAAGGACACGCTCTATTGCGAACCGCCTTCGAGCGAAAAGCGGCGCGGCGCATTAGAGGCGATCGAGCAGATTTTCCGCTGTGTTACCTTATGGCTCGCGCCGGTCCTGGTGTTCACTTCGGAGGAGGCGTGGCTCTCGCGTTATCCCGAAGCGGTCTCGGTGCATCTCGAAGCGTTCCCAAAAATTCCGTCCGCGTGGCGCGACGAAGCGCTTGCCGAAAAATGGGAACAAATCCGCCGCGTCCGTTCGGTCGTCACCGGAGCGCTGGAGATCGAGCGGGCGCAAAAGCGGATCGGTTCCTCGCTTGAGGCAGCGCCAAGGGTCTTTGTCGCGGACGCGGGCTTGCGCGCTGTTCTCGGAACAATCGATTTCGCCGAAGTCTGTATCACCTCGAATATCGCGATTGAGGCTGGAGAGGGACCAATCGGCACTTTCCGGCTCTCCGGCACCCCCGGTGTCGCCGTTTCGCCAGCCCTGGCCGAGGGGAGAAAATGTGCGCGATCCTGGAAAATTTCCCCGCTCGTTGGCAGCGATCCTGATTTTCCCGATGTAAGTCCTCGCGACGCGCGGGCTTTGTGGGAATTGCGGGCTTTGGGACAATGGCCATGAAGCCGCGTCTTCTCGGCTTATGGGTGATGTGCGCCACGCTCGCCGCCGACCAGGCGAACAAGCTTTGGCTTATCTTTGTCTATGGAATCGAAGCACGCCAGCCGGTTCGCCTGACTCCTTTCTTCGATGTGATCTATGCCAAAAATCCCGGCATCTCTTATTCGCTGTTGCGCACGCAAAACGAGATGGAGCGGCTTGGCCTGCTTATCGTGACGCTTGCGGCAACGGCCTTCCTCGGCGTCTGGCTATGGCGCGCGGGGACGAAAACCGCCGCCTTGGGTCTTGGTTTTATTGTCGGCGGCGCGCTCGGCAATGCCTATGACCGTTTGGCCTATGGGTTTGTCGCCGATTTCTATCATTTTCATGTCGGGTCATTCTCGTGGTATGTCTTTAACCTGGCGGATGCCGCGATCGTGGCCGGCGTCGCGCTCCTGATTTGCGATTCCTTTGCCCCTGCAAACAAGTCCCGTGAGATCAAGCGTGCCCCCGGGAAATGACGTTTTATTGCCCGCCAGCCGCCTCCAAAAAGCCCGGAACGCGGATAAAATGACAATGGTAAGGGTCGTATGAAGATTTTGGACATCGCGGATTTGCGGAGCGTCTCGAAAATTTTGCGGGCGCCTCGAGAATGAAGAGGCTAGGCTTTATGATCTTCGACTTGGTGTTGCGACGTAGGCTTGGCTTGGCGACAGCCGTGGCCGCTGTCCTGTCCGTTGCGGGATTTTCCCGCGCGACGCCGGCGTGGGCGGAGGAAGACACCAATATGTTCAATTCCGTGCTCGGATTCGTCGGCATGCAGTTCGACAAGGAGCAAGACTCGATCGATTACCGGGCCAGGGCGCCGATCGTCGTTCCGCCGCGCACCGATCTGCCGCAGCCGAACGGGGCGGTACGCGGCCCAGCTTGGCCAAAAGATCCCAATATTGCCGCGGAGCGCCGCGCGGCGTTGGATTCGCGAAGGCCCGCGCCGCAGTTGACGCCAAATTCGCGGGTCGAAATGTCTCAGACGGAGTTACAGCAAGGCCGCGGCCCACTGCCCTCGGATGGCCCCCCCGACGAATGTCAGGCGAGCGCCGGGACACACCTATGCCTCTATACGCCTTGGAACATTCTGAAGTCCGTCGTGACCGGTTTTCAAACGGATACCGTCCAGCCTGGACCGGAGCCGCCGCGCAAATATCTGACCGAGCCACCTGTGGGCTACAGACAGGCGACAGGGGTCGCCAAGGCAACCATCGAAGCGCCGAAAGACCAGCCGGACGCCGCCGATCCGGGAGCCTATATCCGGTCGCAGCGTCCCAAAACCTCGGTCGACAATTGACCCCGCTGCCTTGAAGGGCGGATTGCATCCAGACGCCGGAGACGCGTCAGAAGCTGCTCAACCGGCGTGGCCGGAGAAAACTCTGCCGCTTTTTGAAATTCCATCCTATATTTGGCCAAACCTTCCCTCTTGAGAGATGGCGAAGGGCCAACCGGTATTCCCGCGCGTTTCCTCGACAGCGTTGGGCCGCCTTTGAAAGCGATGGCTGGAATGTCTTTTGGTGAAACCGCGGCGGCGCGGGAGAGCGTCTTTCTAAACCCTTCGGCGCAAGCGCAAGGCAAACCGGGGGGGCCGGCGATCACGCAGGCAAAGCTCGCAAATGGCCTGGATATCGTCGTCATCCCTGATCGCCGCGCGCCAGTCGTGACGCATATGGTCTGGTATCGCAATGGCTCCGCCGACGATCCGCCGGGCAAGTCCGGCATCGCGCATTTCCTCGAACATTTGATGTTCAAGGGCACCAAGGCCAATCCGCAAGGCAAATTTTCAGAGCTTGTCGCGGATCTCGGCGGTCAGGAGAATGCCTTTACCTCCAATGATTATACCGCCTATTTCCAGCGCGTCGCCAAGGAGCACTTGGGCGTCTGCATGGACTATGAGGCCGACCGGATGAAGAACCTTGTCCTTACGGACGAGGTGGTCGGGCCCGAGCGCGATGTCGTGCTTGAGGAACGGCGGATGCGCACCGATTCCGACCCATCCAATCAGCTCAATGAAGCCGTGCAGGCGGCGCTGTTTACGCAGCATCCCTACGGCAAGCCGATCATTGGCTGGAGCCATGAGATCCAAAGCCTCGAACGGGCCGACGCGCTCGCCTATTATGATCGTTTCTATACCCCCGAAAACGCGGTTCTCGTCGTGGCCGGCGATGTAGACGCAAAGGACGTCATCGGCCTCGCGGAAAAATATTACGGTCCCGTTCCCGCCCGTGGCGAGCCGCCGAAACGGTTTCGTCCAAGCGAGCCCGAGCCGCGCGCGCATCGTCTCGTGACGCTCTTTGACGAAAAGGTGGAGCAGGCGTCGCACCAAAGCGTCTTTCTCGTGCCGTCGTATCGCTCGGCCAAGCCAGGGGAAGCCGAGGCGCTTGAGGTTCTCGCCCATCTGCTTGGCGGCGGCCAGACGAGCCTATTGTTCAAGACCTTGGTCATGGACCGCAAGCTCGCGGTTGCGGCCGGGGCGCATTATCAGGGCACCGCGGTCGACGCCACGCGTTTCTACGTCTTCGCGGTACCGGCGAAGGGCGTCGGACTTGCGACTATCGATGCCGCGATCGATGCCGCGATCGCCCGCGTCGCCACGCAAGGTGTCAATGAGCCGGAATTGCGGCGCGCCAAAACCCGTCTCGTCGCCGAGGCCGTCTACGGCCAGGATAATCAGGCGACGCTGGCGCACTGGTATGGCGCCTCGCTCGCGGCGGGCCTCAGCCTTGAGGATGTCGCGCAATGGCCCGAGCGGATCGAGGTGGTCACGCCTGACGACGTGAAAAAGGCGGCGCTTTGGCTCGACAAGCGGCGAAGTGTGACGGGCTTTCTCTTGCCGGCTGAATCCTACCCCGCCTCGATAGGCGCGGACACGATCGACCCCCTCGCGCTCTGAACTCGTTTTTGCGTGCACCGTTGCTTAAAATACTTGGTCTTTGGATAACTACATGCCTGCGCTTGCCGCCGCCGAAACCCCCTCACGCGCATCGACTGTCCAGAAGGTCGTCTCCAAAGGCGGCGTCGAGGCTTGGCTCGTCGAGGGCTACGCGATTCCCCTCATCGCCCTCGAATTCGCTTTCAAGGGCGGCGCCACACAGGATCCAGTCGGCAAGCCCGGCGCCTCCACGCTTCTTTCGGGCCTCCTCGACGAAGGGGCTGGAGCCTATGACTCGGAGGGCTTTCATCGCGCCCTCGACGAGGATGCGACCGAAATGTCGTTTTCCGCCGACCGCGACATTCTGACCGGACGCATGCAGAGCTTGTCGCGGAATTCGGCCCGCGCCTTCGCGCTCCTGCAACTCGCCGTGACCGAAGCGCGTCTCGACGCGGAATCCTTCGAGCGGGTGGTGAGCCAGATCGCCGCCGGTCTAAAACGCGAGGCGAACGATCCTGACTTCGTCGCTGGCCGAAGCTTCCGCGCATTGGCCTATCCAAACCATCCCTATGGCCTGCCCGTGCGCGGCGAACTTTCGACTCTGCCCACCCTGACGCGCGCCAACTTAATTGAAATACGTGCCGCGACGTTTGCAAGGGACAATTTGAAGATCGCCGCCGTCGGCGCGATCGACGCGGCAACACTCGCGGGCTATCTCGACGATGTGTTTGGCCGGCTGCCGGAAAAGGCCTCTCTCAATTTAGTCGCGCCTGGCGCTTTTTCCGGCACGGGCACGCGTCATGTCGACCCTATCGACGTGCCGCAATCGACGATTCGCTTCGGCCGCGAGGGGCTCGCCCGCAGGGACCCGGATTTCATCCCTGCGATGGTCGTCAACCATATTTTGGGCGGCGGCATTTTTTCGGCGCGCCTGTTTCGCGAGGTGCGCGAGAAACGCGGGCTGGCCTATTCGGTCTATTCGCAGCTTGT
>JALZAY010000309.1 GCA_030948025.1 Pseudomonadota bacterium | reverse complement strand
CATCGTAGGTCGTAAGCCATTTTCTTTTGATGATCGTGCCGCCGGGCGGGATTGGAGTCTGCTGGTACTGTGCTGAAAAGGCGATCGGGCCCATCTCACGCTTCAGTTCGATCAGCACATGGGCGGGCTCGTGCTCGGGGTGGAGGAGCTCACCACACTGTCGGGTATAGGTGCGACCGCCACCGAGGTCAAAGGTTTGCGGTCGTTGCGCGATCGCTGGAAGATTCAAGACCTCGAAACCGCCTTGCTCCTGCAGGTAGCCGACGAGATCGTTCTGATGCACCCGTTGCATGACCACGACGATACGCGTCGTTGTCTTGTCGTCGCCGCGCGAAAGCAGGGTGGAACGGTACCATTCGATGACTCGCGCCCGCACGGCCTCCGACATGGCGTCGCCAAGCTTGAGAGGATCGTCGATGATGATCAGGTTTCCCCCGAGCCCAGTGAGCGTCCCGTCGATCGAGGTTGCGATGCGTTTGCCCCGCTTCGTGGTCGCGATCTCGCGGTCGGTGTCGCGATCGAGCCGCATGGTGGGAAAGGTCGCTCGATAGAGGGGATCATTAACCACGCGGCGGAAGTCATTCGCGTGGTTGCGGGCGAGAATATCGGAATATGAGACCACGACCACCCGTTCCCAGGGGTAATGTCCGAGGAACCATGCAGGCAAGGCCACGGATGCGCATAGAGACTTGAGCGTGCGCGGGGGCACGGTGATGATCAGGCGCCGGACGAGACCTTTGGCTACCTCGGAAAGCTTGTATGTGATTGCCTCGAGATGCCAGTTCGGCTTGAATAGGATTCCTGGCCGCACGATACCAAAGGTGAATTCCGTAAACGCCGTCAGATCATCTGAGAGCTGGCTCGGTTTATCTGAACAGTTTTTCCGGTTTGATAAGTGGAATCCCTGCCGTGGTGATGAAAATGATGGACCCGCGAAGTGGGACCGCTTGAACTCGTTCTTTACTTAGACTCCCAACCGCTCTGAGTCTTTCAAATTTTATCATACCGCCCTCTGTGTCTTCTGCTCCTGCTGTGGGCATGTGGGCAACGCGTTAGCGTTGTCCAAGCTTTGTGGCACGCAAAGCGTCATGTCCACAGCCTTCGCGCTGCATTCTTTGCAGGCCCAGCGCCACGATGCCCATCTGCCAGTTACGCCGCTGCAGCATGCGGTGGCCGGTTGAAGTAGGCCTGATCGGGCGTCTGCCGGTCGAGGCTCGAATGTGGCCTTCCGCTATTATAAAAACCCAGATAGGAGCCGATCGAAGTGCGAGCCTCGGACACCGTATCGTATGCTCTGAGATAGACCTCCTCGTATTTGACCGACCGCCAAAGCCGCTCGACAAAGACATTGTCACGCCACGAACCTTTGCCGTCCATGCTGATGGCGATGCCGCTTTTGAGCAGCATGCCTGTGAACTCGGCGCTGGTGAATTGGCTGCCCTGATCCGTGTTGAAGATTTCCGGCTTGCCATGTTTCGCCAGAGCTTCCTCCACCGCCTCGATGCAGAAATTGGCCTCCATGCTGATCGATATTCGCCAGGCGAGAACCCGGCGGCTGAACCAATCGACCACGGCGACGAGATAGACAAAGCCGTGCGCCATAGGGATGTACGTGATATCCGTGGCCCATACCTGATCTGGCTTGGTGACCGGCAGATTGCGCAGGAGATACGGATAAATCTTGTGCCCCGGCGCCGGCTTCGAGGTGTTCGGCTTGCGATAGATTGCCTCAATTGCCATGCGCTTCATCAGCGTCGCGACGTGCAGGCGTCCAACCTTGATGCCTTCGACGGCAAGCAAATCGCGGAGCATCCGGCTGCCCGCGAACGGATAATTCAGATGCAGTTCGTCTATCCGGCGCATAATGGCAAGATCGGCCGCCGACACGGGCCGGGGCAGAGAATAGACGCTGCCGCGGCTGATCCCGAGCGCCTTCGCCTGTTTCGCGATGGGCAGATCGTGAGACCGGTCGATCATCGTCTTGCGCCCGGCATGCCCGCCTTGCCGAGCGCGCCTTCTAAAAAATCATTCTCCAGCGTCAACTCTCCGATCTTCGCATGGAGCGCCTTCAAATCCACCGTTGGTCCAAGGGAGCCGGCCTTGGCCTCGGACCCGAATACTCCGGCAGCCCCTTGCAGAAGCTGCGCCTTCCATTGCGTAATCTGGTTGACGTGAACGTCGAATTGCCGCGCCAAATCGGCCAACGTCTTCTCGTTCTTCAACGCAGCCAATGCTACTTTTGCCTTGAATGCCGGGCTGTGATTCCGGCGCACTCGTTTCGTCATCGTCTCTCTCCTGATCCGCAGCCATCCTGGCCGCTGTCAGGCAGAAACTCCACTTAGCCCGCTGTTCAAATTTGCCGAGCCACCTCTCTGGAGCCAGCACGGGCGACGAAGCGGGCCCAAGTCCGACGTGGCGAAATTCAAGATTTATGCAGCGTTCGATCCCGGCTCTTGTGGTGTCCTTCGAATCGATGGCCGCTTGCCTTTAGCAGGCTGCGGGCGAGATATTTTCTAGCGTTTTCCTCTCATTGGAGAGGGCCTAAACGCCTCCGCAGAAATGTTATGACCTCGTCCAATGCATTTCGCGTTGAAGGTCTTTGTGGCCATCACGGCTGAGAAAGTCGGCTGTCAATACCGAATGAGCGTTCGGTGAAATCCCGTCCTGATTGCCCGGCGACGAATCGACGATCACACCTTGAAAGCTTGTACTGAAGTGGCCACGAATGGTCTCGAAGCGTATAACCGGTGATTCCTTGGCCAGCGAGCAGCCCTTTGATGCGATTGACGTGCTGAATTCGCTCTCGCAACAAGTTTGCGCGTTCACGTGAGAGACGCCGGTGGTCCTCTTGCTCCGGTGTAGGAGCTGCTCGGCTCTTCCGCGCAGGCGCGCCAGCAAGGCAAGTAATTTGGGGCGTCACCCGCGGCAGACGCGTTTGGCGTCAGCGGTCCAGACGAAGGGTTTGGGATTGGAGTTGGTTTCTTCGACGAACCGGTTGATTGCAGCCTGAAGGTCG
>JALZAY010000122.1 GCA_030948025.1 Pseudomonadota bacterium | reverse complement strand
TCACGTGGACCCCCGCCACTCGCGAGAAGTATAGCCGGCCGTTGCGTGAGATCGCCAACGCGATCTTCTATGTGATGCGTTCGGGCTGCCCCTGGCGGCTTATTCCCGCCGACTTGCCGCCATGGAGCACGGTCTATCGCTGGTTCGCGGCCTGGCGCGACCTTCGCGCCTCTCGCGCGTCCTATCCCTTCATGACTCGCGATGACTCGCGTCTTCGCCGATAGCGGCTACAACCACGAGCGGGTTGCCAAGGCCACGAACATCGTTGTCGAGATCGTCCCGCAAAATCGCCGACCAGCTTGGCTTCGTCGTCCTGCCGCGCCGATGGATGTTCGAGCGGTTCTTCGAATGGTTCAATCGAAACCGGCGATTGGCGAAGGATTTCGAGGCCATGATCGACTCAGCCAGGGCATTCCTCTATACCGCCTCCGTCATGCTCCTTGTTCGCCGCATCGCGAGAGAGGCGTGAATTTCGAAACGGACTCTTAGAGTTCGATGGATCTGGCCGACGGCCGGGTTCGAGCTGAAGTAAGGAAAATCGAGATCGCATACACGGAATTCACATTGTGGCTGATTCCCCGCGAGCCCCTTCGCTCGACGCTTCGCTCTATCGTGCGGCGTCTGGTGGCCAGCTTGGACGCGGTCGAGTTCGAACCGCACGTGACCGTGTTTTGCACCCATTCGACCGACGCGGAGGCGCGCGCAGTCGCCCACTTGATCGCCGAGCAATTTTCTCCAATCGAGCTGAGTGCGGATCGACTGGACCATACGGAAAACTATACCAAGACCTTATTTGTGCAATTCCGGGAGTCCGCCGTCTTGCGACACATGTTCGAGACTGCGACGAGAGCGTATTCACAAAGGTCGGACTACGTCCTCAACCCGCACCTAAGCCTGCTCTATAAGAAGCTATCGGGATCCAAACAAAAGGAGCTTTGCAAGACGCTCGATGTGCCGATGGGCGCCTATGGGTTCGATCGGATCCGGATGATTGAAACCGAACTGCCGATCGAGGATGCCGGACCGGTCCGACGCTGGCGGATGGTCTGCGACGCGCCGCTTGCGGCGCCGTAGCAAGCGATTGGCCGGCGCCAAACCCGAACGAGTTACCGGCGTGGCGTCGGGCCCGTCAGGTATGCCGATCAGGCAAGGTGATAGCCTCCGTGACCAGTCGCCGCTCGTCCGCCCTGGCCAGAGTCAGCCTCGCCAACGGCATGGTCCGCGCCGTGCTGACCAGCGCCATGAGGATCAGGGCCGTGAAAATCCTGGGCGAACTGATTTGCGCGTCCAGGAGAATGGTTCAGAACGATTAATGGCCTTCCCTGCGATCGAAGGCGGGTGACACAAGGTCGACAGAATAACGCCAAATTTCGAATTGTCCATCGCTTTCAACCGTGTTGCGATGATCGACAACGCTCCCAACTACCGGTTCGCCAGGATCGAGACCATTGACCTCGCCGCATGAGCCGGTAATATCGTCATGCTGGGGATCGCGCTATAAATTCCAACCAAAATCGCGACAGCACCTTTTGATATAAAAATAAATGACAAATAATATTTAATAACTACAATTTTTTTTCTGTTGCGCAATGTTGGTTAATCTTTGCTAAATTGATCGTCGTGTATTTACATTACAAAAGCGCCGAGTTACAGTTCCTTTGGCGTTCACATTACCGTCGCAACCGCGTCTAAGGCGAAAAAACCCTTGGGACGAGTTTGGTACCTTAAGCTTGTCCATGACGTGTAGTCCGCGATGGGGCATTTAATCGTAACAGAAGGATCAGGACGATGTCTGTTCAAGCCGTGGCTACGACAACGGCGCCTTTTAATCCTATTCAAGCAAATGATATTGACGCGGAATTGGAGCGCAGCCTGACGACGGAGTGGGATGCCCAAATCATCACCTATCCGAACGAGCGCTTTCCATTCAATGAATGGATATTGAACCGCGTTCGCGGGATGGGATATCCGTTGGATGACCTGGACTACCTGCACGCGGTGGTCCCGCAGGCGGAAGTCTTCAAGGTCACGAAGCAGCTCTGCGCCGATACGAACCTGCCCGAGTTCCAGCGGATGGTCAACCGCTTCGTCCGCGAGATCGTGATCCCGAAGGGCAAATTGCGGACTCCGGTCGCGGTGCAGCGGTTCATGAACGTGCGCATCATGCTGCCGACCACGCCGGATTTATTCTTCCCGTTTCACACCGGCTTGCTCTACGGTCACGGCATCGCCTCACGCAGCATCTGGGTGCCGTTCGTCGACGTGACGGCGGATGAGGATCGCAGCAGGTCGATGCAGATCATCGGCATTAAAAGGTCGCGCGAACTGATCAAAATCGCGATCGAACAGCGGCTCAGCATGGAGGAGATGACGGAACTCTTCGGCAAGGAGAGCCACCAGATCAAGGCCAAGCCGGGGAGTTGCTGCATCTTTACGCAGGAAAACATCCACGGCTCCGGAAGACCCAACACCACTAGCAAGACGCGGGTCAGCATGGATTTCCGGCTCGCCGAGGGCATGTATGGCGATCTGCTGGGGCGGAAGATCCCGGCCGGTTATTCCCACCTGATCCCCGAGACGGAAGAGGAGGAAGACGAACTGGCGCAAAAGCCGGCCAAGGAGGTGTCGTTCAACAACGGCAAAAACAACATCTTCTACGTCGCCAACAACACCTCTGCGACCTACCCGATACCGGTGCACCTGCAGCGCTACATGCTGTTGGATTACAGCAAGAAGAATGGTCTCACCGCCGATTTGGAGCTGTTCGATCTGGAGGACATGCTGCATCTGCCGACATTGTGGCATATCGTCGAACACCGGAACGTCAATGTCATTATGTACAGCATCTTTGCCCTGCCGGAAGAGGAGCCGGACCGCAATCGCATGCTCGAGGCGGCCCTCAACAAGGGGATGATCCTCCATTTCGTCAACGAGGGCCTCGCGCTGACCTCGGCCGAGGATCTGAAGACGATCAGGCACTATCTGGAGTTCTCCAAGTACGGCAGGTCGCGGCTGCCGATTGGGCTGCCGCTGTCCGACCTCAGCAGGGCGTATTTCAACAAGTGGTCGGCCTCGCTGGCGGAATGGCGCGAATAACTAGTGTAGTGTCTCACGCAAATGTTTACAATTAAAGGCTCTGTCAAAAAGTAGCTTACTCCATTGATCTGCAAATCTTTTTATCGCTACGTATCATGCATAGCTTTGTAAGAGACACTACACTAGACAATGGAGTGGCTTGCCGACCTAATCTTTGTGGGAAAGCCGCCAATGAACCCGCCGCCGCATGCCCTCACCACCGTCGGCCTCGCGATTGACCAGAGGCCGGCGCCGGTTGCCGAGGCCGGGCGAAGCCCTGGCAGGCTGCACGCGGTACCGGTGCGCGATGCCGCCGCGTCCCACTGGCTGGCGGAGGCGGTCTACCGAGGCTTCGAGATCCTGGCCGCTTTGACCGGACTGGTGGTCGGGCTTCCGCTGATGCTGATCGCGGCAGCCCTGATTCGTTGCGACTCACCGGGGCCGGTGCTGTTTTTTCACCAGCGCCCAGGTCGCTCAATGACCGTGCGCGGACGCGATCTCAAAGGCCGAGCGGATTTGTGCCCGCCGCCGGGCGGCTTCGAGGCGGACAGTTTGTATTACGTGCCGAGCTACTTCACTCTGGTGAAATTCCGCACGATGTACAACGATGCGCGGACCCGTTTTCCCCAGTTCTACGCTTACAAGTATACGCCGGAGGAGTTCCGCCGGCAGTATCCCACACTCCAGCACGATCCGCGGGTCACTCGGGTTGGACGGGTTGTGCGCAAGCTCTCCGTGGACGAACTACCGAACTTGTGGTCGGTGCTGACCGGTAATTTGCGGCTGGTCGGGCCCCGTCCGGAGGCCCCTGAGGTCTTGCAATATTATGCCCCGGAAGACATGCACAAGTTCGCCTACAAGCCCGGGATCACCGGCCTGGCGCAGATAAACGGCCGCGGGTTGCTGAATTGGGGTGAAACCCTAAGCTGGGACCTGCAGTACGTCCGCACGCGGAGCGTCGGGCTGGACCTGAAAATTATCCTCATGACCTTGAAGCGCGTCATAACGCGCCACGGCGCATTCTGAGAGCACCTTGAGCATCAAAGCGCCATGACCCCCAGCTTGATATTCCTCGTGCTGGCGCTTGCCGTCGTTGTGCTTCCGGTGGCGGTGTTGCGCTTTTCGGGGTTGAAGGGGCTGGTGCCGCTGGTCGTCGTTCAGATCATGGTGGGCATCGCTCTGGGGCCATCGGTGTTCGGCCGGGTGGCCCCCGGATTGTTTCAGATGTTCATCAATCCTGCATCGTTGGCGGCGCTTTCCGGTATCGCCTCGATTGCGGTCCTGATTTTCGGCCTGATTACCGGCCTGCATCTGGGACCCGGCATCTTGCGCGACAACGGGCGTATGTTCTCGGCCGTGGCTGCTGCGAATGTTATGGTTCCGACCGCACTGGGCTGTCTGGCCGGGTTCTGGATTCTTGCTCGCCATCCCGAGGAGCTCCCGCCGGGGATCAGTTCCGCTGAGTTCGCGGTGGCGGTCGGGATCTGTACTGCCATGACTGCGCTTCCCGTCCTCGGGGCTATCCTGCGCGAAATGGATTTGCTGGGCAGCCGTATCGGTCATCTCGCGCTTGGGGTCGCCGGGATCAACGATGCGGCCCTTTGGATACTTCTGAGTGTCCTCTTGACCGCCAGGGCGGGGCAGGCGGCCGGAGGACCAGTTGGTCTCGCCACCCTCCTGTTAGTCCCGCTTTACCTGGTCTTCATGGTACGGGTGGTGCGGCCGTTGCTCGGCCGCATGGTGGTTGCCCGGATGCGGGACGGAATGGTCGACGAGCGTGCCCTGGCAGTCGTGGGCGCCGTAACCCTCGCCTCCGCCCTGGCCACGGAGACCACGGGATTGCATTACATTATCGGTGCCTTCGTAACCGGCGCCGTGATGCCGGTGAATTTACGCAAGCCGATCCTAGACCGGCTGCAGGTGCTGACGTTGGCGCTGTTGATGCCCTTCTTCTTTGCATTGACCGGAATGCGCACCCTGATCGACCCCAGCTCGCCGGCATTCTTGGAAGTCTTTCTCATCGCAACGGCGGTCGCCGTGGCCGGCGTCGTCGGTGCAACCGCGGCGGCCGCCCGCCTCTTCGGCGCGTCGTGGCCCTTCGCCTTGGGGCTCGGAGCCCTGCTGCAGACCAAAGGCATGATGGAAGTGATCGTGCTGACGATCCTCTTGGATGCCGGAATCATATCAGCCAACGTCTTCGCGGCGCTGATTCTGATGGCGGTCGTCAGCACGGCGCTCGCAATGCCTCTTGCCCGGCTAATGCTGGCCCGCGAGGCCGTGCCGGGCTAGCAGAATTGACGCTATATCTGTACTAAGCAACCCTATCTTGCGAGAATGCTGATGACTGTTGATGCCTCAAAAGTGAGTTGCGCTGGGGGCTACAACTCTGGCCCGGTCTTCACAAAGTTCGCCGCAGCGGTGGCGGCGTGAAGGGAATCATCCTCGCCGGCGGCACCGGCAGCCAACTTTGGCCAATTACCCTTGTGGTCAGCAAGCAGCTACTGCCGGTGCATGACAAGCCGATAATATACTACCCGCTCACTACATTGATGCTGGCTGGGATCCGCGAGATCCTGATCATCACACCCCCCATGACCATCGCGGCCAGCCTGATCAGGCGCAGGACCCGCAGGCCAAAAGCGGCTATGTCCGGCAGGACTATGCAATTGCACTTGCTGAAAAAGCCGGGTTCAAATTGCTCGGCTCTTCCGAGGTCAACGCCAATCCCAAGGACACCAAGGATTACCCCGAAGGTGTATGGACCTTGCCGCCCACCTACCGGCTGAAGGATCAGGATAGGGAAAAATATTCGGCGATCGGCGAAAGCGACCGGTTCGTCTTGAAATTCGCGAAGCCGGGCGAAGCGAAATAGCCGCGCCGGACGGTCGCTCCGGGCAAAAGCGTCGCAGTCCTATTCATCACAACCCAACCACAAGCCAGGTCCCAGCCGCGACAAAGCCTACTCCTGCTATCCGGGAAATCAGGCGACCAAATGGCACAACCTTTTCAATGAGCACGAAGGCAGAGATCGTGGCGATCCACAGCACGTTCATAACGCCGCCGACGAACAAAAGCGCCATCAATACCCAACAGCAGCCGACGCAATAAGCGCCATGACGTAGGCCGAGCAGCAATGAGCCCGATGGATCGCGATGGAACCCGCCCTCCCGCTGAATGAACAGGAGCGGCGATTGGCATTGTGCCAAACATATATCCTTAAGCGGCGTCCACTGGTAAACGCCAGCCGCAATGAGAACGATTCCGCCGAACACTTGGCTAGCGCTCGCCATCTTCGGGTCGAGCAAGGCCGTGCGTTCAAGGGCCCATTGTGCCGCGGTGGCGACGAGCGCGAAGCCGATCCAGGTAAGAAGATACCCGGTGGCGAACCACCCGGTCGCCGCGAATGGCTTGCCCTGCGCCGATGCTTGCCGGTCAACCCGCGCATAGATCAGAATCATCGGCGCGGCGGACGGGGTCATCATGCCGACCATCATCACCGCCCACATGGCGAACACGTAAACGAACTCGATAGCTTGCCACGGGGCGAGCGCGGGCGCCATGATCCCCATGCCGGCGGGAACCATCCGGAAATCGGTCATCCCCATTCCGCCCATGTCCATGTCTGCAGCAAGCCACAGCACATAAGCCCATGCGAGCACCGTTAGCGCGGCGAGCGCAGCTGCCACAATGATGCGGTCGCGCCGGAGTATGGTCTCCAGCATTGCCTCGATCATGGCCGTCAGCGAATGACACCTGTTCCAGTGATGTTCAACTCGGCGAAATGAGCGTGCGAGTCCGCCAGATTGAGCTCGATGGCACCGTTTGTCTTCGCCCAGCCGCGCCCAACCTCGGCCAAGGTAAATTCAAAGCCATTCGGCATGTCGAACCGCGCGCGGTGCTCTTTCTTTGTCACCGGATTGATGATCGGCTCACCGCGCGCTTCCACGACGTTGGGAACAATAAAACGCGCTTTGCGCGCATTCACATCAATGTCGAGATCGATATTGGCGAAGATCGGATCATGAACTTTTTCAAGCGTCGATCCAAAGACCTGAAAGAATGTCGCGCCAGGTTCGGTGTCTTGGCCACTCATAATGCGAAGAATGGCCTCGCGTTGCGCGGGGCTCGCGCGTTCATCGACGATCGGAACCGCTTGGCCGTGCCCCTCATGGATCGGGCCCGGCCATGAAAACACACCAGCGAACTTTAGCCCGTCGAGCTTGGTGCCGCCATGGTTTCCCTCATCAATCACGATCCCGACAACCGCTTCACAGTTGCCGTGGGTAGGAAGAGCGTTGAACTGGCAAGGGCAACCGTACGAGCAATTGCAGTGACCAAAATTCCGGCCTTTGAGATGCCATTTGACGTCCGCCATTGTCGCCTCCAAGGCTTTGTCTCCAAGCCGACATGAAGTTAGCATCCTTTGCCGCCCGCAGGAAGGGCAGTTGATTCGTCTGCGTCCACAGAAAGCGCACGAAGGTCAGCATCAGGATTTTGTCCTTCCTGCTGGCTTAAACGTGTACATGAACTAAAACACGGCTGGGCGCAGGGGAATGATCGAGAAGACGTGCGACATGGGCAATATACGGCGCGAGCGGATGCCGCGCCATGTGCCTGCGAAACCGCGCGCGCCGGGCGGTTCGTGCTCTATCCTTTCGGCTTGGTAACCGCCGCCTTGGCGATGCGCGAGGGCCTTGTCAAGGCTTCGAGCCGGAGCAACTCGTTGAGCCGCGCCTCGGTCAATAACCCTTGAACGCATAGGCAAGCTTTTGCAGCACACGCACGAGCGGCACCGACGCGAATATCACGGCACGACGCCGTGCCGCCGGTAGGCGTCATTCGCCGATTGGGCCATGTTGACGTCGTCGATAGGGTGCAAGAAATGGCACTCGCCGCGTCCCAGGATTTTACCGCTCTCGACTTCGGCCCTATCGTGTGCGCCCCGCCGTATCATGGTGCGAACGATCGGTTCCGGGAGTCCTTGGCTGGATGGTGGCGACCACACACATTGCGGCACCGCGATGGTTGGGGGTGAAATTGGCTGTTGGGAAGGATTTATGAGCCCTGTGAAAGTCGGAGCGATGTCCACCCGGGGCGAAAGCGAACCGGACAACCCAAACTGATCTCGCAGAGTTGCGAGGATGGAAGTGTGATCGAACGCGGGGAGCGCCGCTGCGGACAGAGGAGGAAAGACTCCAGGCTGCACGTAGGGGTTTATGAACAATGCCGGGACCCGGACCCCGTAGCTTTCGTAGTTGAAGTTGGTGACCTGGCCCGGCTGGAACGGCGAGACCGCAGGCGGCGGCGGGACGTGGTCGAACAAGCCACCATGCTCATCGTAAATGACGATAAGCAAAGTCTTCTCGAACATTGCCGGGTTCGCGGTCAACGCGTGAAACACATTGGCCAGCAGCTGCTCACCGCAGGAAATGCTGATAGCTATGCCCGAACTGCCGTCCGCCAAACTATCCCCAGGGTGATTGCTGGTCGGCGCTTTGTCCCCTGCTAGGAACGAAAACATTTGGTAGCGCGGTTCGATGAGACTGAAAGCGGGCAATGTATTGTTCGTTACGTCGCTGAAGAAATTATCGAAGGGAACCACATTCGACAGTTTATTGTTGACGTAGGCGACCAGCGCAGCGATGGCCAAAAGGTCATCATAGTAAATTTTCCAGGACGCCCCGGCGTTGTCCAGTTGCTCGAAAATACTCATGTAGTTGAGTTGGCCGTTGATGAAAGGATAATCCGGGTAATCGCTATTGTTGAGGTACGCCAGTTTTTTGCTCGTGTCGTAACCTGGCGTTCCGCACAACGAAAAAAGCCGGTTCGGCCAACTCTGCACGGGTCCGGAGGCGAAGTACCGGTCGCTGGCCGCGTAAGCCATCGCCAGCGCGTAGGTCACCGGCACGTTCGCGGCGACGTAGTACTGCATAATGTCAATCGGGTTTGCGCCCTTCACGGTAGCATAGTCGGCGACGAAGCCCTGCATCGACCCGTTGCCGATCTGCGCCTGCATATTCACGTAGTCCTCGTTGGGGTCAGGGTACGGGATCGTCTGTGCCGAACTGCCCGCTGGCGCTTGCCATGCAGCGACGCTGGTTGCCCCATAAGGATTTGAAAAGCCGGGCGGCACGCCGCCTCGATTGGGAACGCAGGGGTTAAATTTGTAAAACGCCCCCAGCATGTTGTCGAACGAACGATTCTCGAACATGAGCAGAATGACATGGTCGATTCCTGGAAGGGGCTGAGACAAGGAGATTCTCCACTCGGCTTTGGTGCAAATTTTGGGAGTGGGGAATGTCAGCTATTTTGTGTATGACGCTTCCGTGAGGGCTCTGGTGCAAATTTACCGGACATCCACCCGATGATCAGATATCGAGGCTGAGATTGCCACACTGGACGCGCGTTCGCAACGCGGGACCATCGCCGTGACGCTCCCGCGCACAAAAGCCGGTGACATCGGCGCCTCGCGCGCCGGACGGTCCGTGCTCTATCTCTTCGGCTTGGTAACCGCCGCCATCGCGATCCGCGAGGGCCTTGTCATGGCTTCGAGTCGGAGCAGCTCGTTAAGCCTAGCCTCGGTCAACGATCCTTCCTCGAGGACGACCTCGGCAATCGTGCGCCGCTCATCGAGCGCCCGGCGGGCGATGCGCGAGCACGCCTCGTAGCCGAGCACGGGGCCAAGCGCGGTCACGAGGCCGATCGAGTTTTCGACGAGGCCGAGGCAGCGCTCACGATCCGCCTCGATGCCGTTGACGCAACGGCTTGTAAGCGTCTCGATCGCGGCGCTCAGCATCCGCAGCGATTTCAGGATGGAAAAGCCGATCGTCGGCTCGAAGGCATTGAGCTGGAGCTGGCCGCCCTCGGCGCACATCGTCACCGTGAGATCGTGGCCGATGACGAGATAGGCGACCTGGCTCACAACCTCGGGGATGACCGGGTTGACCTTGCCCGGCATGATCGAGGAGCCGGCTTGAACGGCGGGCAGGCGGATTTCGCCGAAGCCCGCGCGCGGGCCGGAGGAGAGCAGGCGAAGATCGTTGCAAATCTTCGAAAGTTTTACCGCGATCCGCTTCAGCACGCCCGAGAACAAAACGAAGGCGCCCATGTCGGAGGTCGCCTCGATCAGATTGGCGGCGAGCACCGTCGGTTCGCCCGAGAGATGCGCCAGTTCCTCGACCGCAAGAGAAGCGTAACCGGGATCGGCGGTGATCCCGGTGCCGATCGCGGTCGCGCCAAGGTTCACCTCCCGAAACAGAGCGGCAGCTTCCCGCAGCCGGTCGATGTCCTCTTTCACGGTCGTGTGAAACGCATCGAATTCCTGGCCGAGCGTCATCGGCACCGCGTCCTGCAATTGAGTGCGGCCGATCTTGAGCACATCGGCGAATTCGACTGCCTTGGCCTTGAAGGCATAGGCGAGTTCTTGCAGCGCCCGCACGAGGGGAACGGTCGCGAAGATCACGGCGAGGCGCAACGCCGTTGGATAGGCATCGTTGGTCGATTGGGCCATATTGACGTCGTCGATCGGGTGAAGAAACTGGTACTCGCCGCGCCGGTGGCCCAAGAATTCCAGCGCGAGATTGGCGACGACTTCATTGACGTTCATATTGGTCGAAGTGCCGGCGCCGCCCTGCACCGCATCGACCACGAATTGATCGAGGAAGAGTCCATCCTTGGCGATGAGATCGCAGGCGCGATCGATCGCATCGGCCTTCTCTGTCGGCAATTGCTTAAGGCGCCGGTTGGCGCGCGCCGCTGCCTGCTTGACGAGCGCCAAGGCGCGGACAAGCTCGGGAAAATGCCCAATCGGAATACCGGTGATCGGGAAATTTTCGACCGCGCGCAGCGTGTGGATGCCCCAATAGGCCTCCGCCGGAACTTCCCGCTCGCCGAGCAGGTCGT
>JALZAY010000121.1 GCA_030948025.1 Pseudomonadota bacterium | reverse complement strand
CCTTATTGGGGTGATCGTCGTTCATGTAATAATCGGTCCCTGTCAATTGACACAGCTTGAAACCGTCAAACAACTTTCCCCCGGCGTCTTCTATCGCACGTCGCGCCTTTAATCCAAGGTTGTTAGGCCCATGACCGACTTCGTCTTTCTGCGGCAAGTGAATGAATGCTACGTTTTTGGGGCCATATATCCTGATTAATTCAGAGATTGCAGCGTTTGACTCTTGCTCTGCTTGCGCGAACAGAATTAGTTGCTTGAAATACATATAAACAGAATAGCTCGCCGGCAGCAGCGCGGCCGCGCTCGCTTTTAGACGGGGTTTCATTGGTCCCCGAGCTGTTCTTACCCTGGCGATCCACGAAGACACCTCCTCCCGGGGCGGCAAACGATAAAGGTAGCTATCTTCAACGCGGCAGAGCGGCGGAGCCGAAAGGCACTCGAAAACGGCCGGCGGAATATGCCAGATGGGCCGATGGTAGTCGTCGGAAATGAAGAGGACGACCAACTTTCGGATCTGAATATTTTTGGCCACCAAATATCGGTCGAGTTTAAGCCACTGTTGGAAACCGGTCCCTAGTACTCCCCCATTTATGGGTTGATACCCGAGTTTGTCGATTGCCGGGCTCACCAGCCGAAACCATGGGTCAGCGCCTTGTCCTTCGGTAAATGAATCTCCAAGCAGCAGCAGGGATTCCCGCTCGGGCACGATGTCGGCGTCTTGCACCAGGCCGCAGTTGTTAGTCCTGAAACGATAGTCGTAGTCAACGACAAAGTCGTCGTCAGAGAAAAATGCGGTAACGTTCCGGATCTCATTGTGCGGCAGGTAGGTGAATATGTCTTCGTGATTTTCAAATATTGTGTTGCGGCCGTCGAAGAAGACAACACGCCGATCCCGACCTGGGACGTTCCACCCGATCGATGGAACAAACAGCCAGCAGAACAACTCGACCAGGAGGATTCCAATCAGCGCGGATGGAATTGTCAGCAACCATGGCCCTATTTTCCCGATAAAGGTCGGTTTCCAATGCAGACTAGGTAAGCCGTCATCGGTCATCGGAACTCTCGCGGATAGGGCTGTCGATTCAGTTAATTTCAGTCGCGCGCGAAGCTAGCCCGGATTATGCACCGGGATTCGCGGGTGTAGGACAAGGTGTTGATCCGGTATAGGATTCGGTTGTGCAGACATAATCGTTGTGCAGACATAATCCTGGGCCTCCGGAGTGTACACCCGCCATGGTTGACGATACACTCGTTCTCGCCGGCCTGTCACCGGTTGCCGGTAAGGCGATAGTGGCCCGGTTTGACGGCGGCAAGTTGTCTACCGAAGGCGGGCTTTTGGCGCGGCGCGAGATCGAGGATCGGTTGCGGCTAGCGGACCGCTTGGCCGACTGTCTGAAGGATCCGCAAGCACCGGAACGGGTTCGGCACAGTCTGCGGACATCATTCGCTTCCGCATGATGCTGATCGCCGCGGGGTATGAGGACGGCGACGATGCCGACCATCTGCGCACCGATCCGATCTTCCAGCTGGCCTTGGAACGGCTGCCTTCAGGGGCCGATCTGTGCTTGCAATCGACAGTCTCGCGGCTGGAGAACCTGCCCGACCGGTACGCGCTATTGCGGCTCGCCCAGGCCTTCGCCGAGCAATATTGCGCCGCGTTTCGGTAGGTGCCGCGGCGCATCGTGCTCGATGCCGACGATACCTTCGATCGCGTGCATGGCGGTTAGCAACTGCGGCTGTTCAACGCCTTCCATGACGATTACGGGTTCCAGCCGATTGTCGTGTTCGACGGCGAGGGCCACTTTGTGACGGCGATGCTGCGGCCCGGCAAGCGCCCGAGCGGCCGTGAGATCGCCATTCTGTTGCGCCGGCTGCGCGATCGGCCTCGGGTCGAGATTCTGCTGCGCGGGGACAGCCATTACACCGCCCCGAGGTGCTCGACTGGTGTGCCGCCAATCGCGTCGATTTCATCCTTGGCCTCGCCCCCAATGCCGCGCTGCGTCGTCACATCGAGACCCTGGAGAAGACCACGGCCGAGCGCTTCACGGCGGCCCCGGCGCGCGGCAAGCAGCGGCGTTTCAAGGAGATCTACGACGCCGCCCAGCTGGCGCCATTTCGAGCGCATCATCGCCCGCGTCGAATCTGGTCCAGAGGGCAGCGACACCCGCTTCATCGTGACAAACCTTTGCTCTAACTCCTTTTGCGCCACGGATCCGTTCATTGATCTCGTGGATGGCGCGGACGGAATGGTTCCAGCCGGCGCGCGATATGAGAGTCTGGCTGGATGAGGAAAGGCATCGAGGTCCGGCTTGGTCCGGGCGACCGCGAACGGTGAGGCCGTGGTCGGGAAACAGCGCGCAGAAAGCACGTGTGGCGGGCGCGGATTGTGCTGCTGAGCGCCGAAGAGGTGGGCACGATGGCGATCCCGCGGCAGACCGGCAAGGGCAAGCCGACGATCTCGTTAGTTCAGCCGTGCGGCAACGTCTCCCGCCGCTTGATCGCCTTAGGGCTGGAGCCCTAAGCGGTGGCGAAGGAGGCAAATGCGTCGACTGACCGCAGCCTCGACCGGGTCTTTTCGGACGGAAACTTTCAGCAAGATCAGGTCGCCCCGTGAGCCTGTCTGACCGCGAGTGTTCTGATGGCCCCTCCAACGGCCGAAATTTGGCCGAGCGTTTTTGGCTTTTTACATTCAGTCAATCGGATGCTAACGTATCCGGAGAGGACTCGCTACCATGGTGTTGCGGGCTTTGTCCAAGACGAACCGCGCGTGCTCCACTGCTCTGGCCAACAAATGTTGGCGCATTTTGAGGGTGTGACGACATGGCTCAGACAGCGACCTTGGAGCCGACAGGCCCCGTGATCGACGTTTTCGTCAACTGCCCGCTGTGCGGATCCCCGGAATACCAGCTGCTATTCGCACATAAGGAATGCGGCAACATCGTTCGCTGCGCTTACTGTCAACTAATGTACACGCGCAGCCGCTGGACCGCCTCGATGCCGGAGCTGCGGCGACAGCATCCACAACCACTGCCCGACATGATCCTGCAGAAGCAGGACACCCAGATCGATGACTTCAAGGACATCCTCAATCGGATCAGGCTCTATCAGCCGAGCGGAAAATTGCTCGAGCTCGGGTGTCTCACCGGTCATTTTCTCTCGCTCGCGCGCAAGGCCGGTTATGACGGGATCGGGATTGAGCCGGACCCGTGGGCAGCGGCGTATGCGCGTCGCGAGTTCGGTCTGAGCGTGCACGAGACCCTCATCCCGGAACTGCATTTTGATGATCGGACGTTTGACGTCATCGCAATGTTTCACGTGATGGAGCATTTCACCCGGCCGATGGAAACGCTGTCGGATCTGCGCCGAATTCTGAAGGACACGGGCCTGCTCGCGATCGAGATCCCGATCATTGACACGATCTTCCCGAAGACCATGGGCCGGCGTCATCGGCACTATGTGTTCGACCACACCTTGTTCATGTCCCGTGCGAAGGCCGCCGAATTCCTGCAAAAAGCAGGCTTCAAGATCCTGCACACCGAACTTACCGGCCGTCGCATTCGCCTTGAACGGCTCGCCTGGGCGCAGCGAAATACCATCGATTCCTTCGGGCGATTCCTGGAAGGCGCATTCAAGGCGCTGCACATCCAGGAACGCACAGTGCACGTGAACCTGCGGGACAACTACCGAATTTACTGTCAGAAAGCTTCTTAGATCGCGCTATCGCAGGAAGAGGCCGGCGCCCGGATTCAAGCCAGGAAAGCCCAAGTCGGCGCCGCCGCCAAGCTCACGATATAAGGAATGATCAGAATCTTGGCGCCAGCGGCAGAGTGCTGCGCGACAAACGGGATGAGGAACGCGTGTCGATGAGGATGAGAGAGTGTCGCGCTTCGTATCCAGATTGCCGCGCCACAGGCAGGGCGAGGATGGTTGGCGTCTTCGTTGCTTCCGGGGGCCAAGACACCCCCATCCACGCGACTGAAAGCTATGAGGCGTCCACCGCCTGCTGGAAGTTTGTTCGCGGCGAAAAATTGGTCCAAGGGAAGAAATGGTGAGCGCGCAGCCAGCTACTTCGGCCAGGCTGCTGCTCGCCGGTTTCGGCATTGTCGGCGTCGGCTTTTTGGTGGCGCTCGCGACCGATGTGGCGGTGACCCTGCTTTCACCGGCAAAGCTCGCCTTCGTCCTGGGCGGCTTCGCGCTGCTGATCCCGACGATGGTGGCGGAGGACGCGAAGGCGTATTGGCTGTTCCTGTTAGTCGCGTCGATCCCCTTCGACATCTCCAAATGGATGTCAGCTTGGCTGGTTGATCCTGAAACCCTCGTCGATATGTACGGGATGCCCGCCTCGGGGACAGTCACCCTTGAACTCTATTTGACCGACGTCGTGTTAGTCGCGATGTTGCTGCCGTGGCTCGCGCGAGTCTGCCTGAGACGAGAAAGGCTGTATTTCCCGAAAATCGGATACCTCTTTGTAGTCTATCTTGCTTGGGCCCTGCTCGTCTCGCTGATCAATGCAGAGTCGTTGTACTTGTCGATGTTCGAATTGTGCCGGGAGGCTCTGTACTTCTTGTCTTTTGTGTATCTGATCAACAACGTGGCAACACGCCTGCAGTTTCGAAGCGCCGTCTGGGCGGTGTTCCTCGGGTTGATCATCGGCGCCGGCACCGTGATCACATTCTTCGAAATGGGTATCGGAACGGACACCGTGGCCTTTGCCAGTTTGCATGATCAACCGGTGACGAGTGCGCAAACCCAAACCCACAAGACAGGTACGAAAGCCACGGCCCCCCAGAACCTTACCCTCCACATCGCGGGCCGTGGTCTGGGATCGACGGACCGTGGACAGGGATCGGAGATCAAACGCAGCCAGGGCATGTTCCGCCACCCTGGGATACCGGCGAGTTTGTGTGGTCTCACTCTACCGATCGTCCTCGCTTATCTTATAGCGGCGCGAAAGAATCGCGACCGAATTCTGTTCTTCATGGTGTATGCTTGGGGCTTTATCGCATTGTTGCTGACCTTCTCGCGGGCCGGGTTGATCGGTTTTATGGTTGGTACCGTCGTCTTCTTCGCCGTCGGGGGCTGGTCAGGGTTGATTTCCCGACGGGTGCTTAAACTAAGTGCCGTTGCTTTGACTTTGGCCATGGCACTCAGCATACCGTTGCTGCTGGTTTACTTGAAGACGCGGCCGGAATCCTTCTTCATGCGCTTCAACATGGCCGAGGCTGCGCTAATGGGCTACTCGCAGCACCCAATCCTCGGAGTGGGCCTGAACAACGGCACAGCAGCGATGAAGGCGGGCAGACAGGAATTGAGAGACATGGGCATACCGATGCCGCCAGCGGAGTCCGCTGATAGTTACTATCTGGCCGTCCTGATGGAGGTTGGACCCGTGGGATCTATCTTGTTCTTTGTTTTCTTCGGGAAGATCGTGATGATCGCGCTCCGCGCGATGAGAGAGGTTGCGGTAGAGATGAGAGAGGTTGCGGTAGACATGAAACCGCTGCTGGTTGGGATCGTCGCAGGTTTAGCGAGCCTGGCTACTCAAAATCTTGCCGATGAGCCGTTGGCGGGCCATGCTGTCAGCGGTATGTTATGGCTTTTCGCCGCACTGATTGTCGCCATCGCTCGCTATATTCAAGCCGAAACGCGATCGTCCTCGGCGGGTGGGCATGCCGCGCCCGTCGGCCCTTGATTTGCGCGGCCCCGCATCGTAACTATAACCTTTGAGCGATCTTGTCGGTGGCTCGCAAGCTATTGGCTATAATTGTCAGACTCGGATTGATCCCGCCGCTCGACGGGAAGAAGGAGGCGTCAAGGACATAGAGATTGTCAAGGTCATGAGCGCGGTTGTCGCGGTCGAGCACGCTCGTCTGAGGATCGTCGCCAAAGCGGCAGGTGCCACACACGTGACTGCCGTTGAGAACACCCGTGGGTTGCAGAGGGCGTACGTCAAAGAGTGGGGCGACCGCGCTCTTGAAGCCGTCGCACATCATCTGTGCGCGACGACGTAGCTCGTCCGGATAGCGATAAGTATATACTATGTCCTCCTCTGAGCCTGCCTTTGCCGCTACGTAGTTTCCAGGATAAGGGAGATCCTCGACGATGGCGGCAAACACTGTCCACGAACGGCTCAAGAATTTCCCCATCGATGTAATCAGCGAGAGGAGCGGTCCAGGCAGAAGTTTGACCCCTCTATAGTATTGAACCAGAAACGTCATTAACTCATCGCGCGTTACTATAGGGTGGGCGTGAATATTCCCCAACTTCGTCCCGTTATAGACATAAAAATCGTTAAGCGACAGGCCGTGATTCATGTTGAAACCCAAGGCCCGCGAGGTCCGTTTAAGTCCCACGAATAGATGGTTGGATGCGTGCAGCATCAGGTTGTGACCTACCAAGCCTGAGCTGTTTGCTAAACCATTGGGGAAGTCCTCACTTGCGGAGCGTTGAAGCAGAGCTGGTGTCAGAAAAGCGTTCGCCGCAAGAATGAAGACTCGCGCTCGCAAGGCGATCCGCCGCCGGTTCCACTCGCAAATCACCCGCTCAACGACCCGGCCTCTCTCTTCAAATCGGATTGCGCGACAGTTCGGAAGGATCTTGGCCCCGTACCGGTCGAGTGCCGGATAGAGACATATTCGGGCGGCATCATTACGGCATGCACGCGGGCAAAGCATACCAGGACAGCCAAAGCAACCAGGCACGTACTCTAATGCGGAGTGAATGCGGTACGGGTTAAGGCCTACGCCCCTCAGCGCATCAAGAACGGCGAGTTCCCTCTCGGATATCGGTGGTGGCTCGAGGAGGCTGGCTACCGTTGATGCGAGTGGGTCTTGCGTGCCTCGTACCCGATACAAGCTCTCCGCCCGCTCGTAAAACGGTACCATTTCCTCGTAGCTGATTGGCCACGCTTCAGGCAATGACGCATCAGATATGTCCGGAAAAAACCGACGCGGTGTGAAATCTTGCGGACGAAACCGGTCCATAACTGCGCCAAACTGCGCTGTCGATCCACCTGCGCCAGAACCAATAGGCGGCCTCGTAGGAACTGAAGCTCCGTCGCTGTCTTCCTGATAATAGACAGGACGAGGCCACCAGCCGTGGTTAAGTGCCGTTTCGGGGTTGCCCGTCCATGAAAACGGGACGCCTCGCACGACGGTAGGATCATGATGAAGAAGTTTTCCGCGCTCAACAAACAACACCGACCGCCCCAAACGCGCGAGGTTGAAGCCAGCTGTCGAGCCGCCCGCTCCCGTACCGATAACGATGACATCCCACAAGTGACCTTCGGCGTCCTGCGGAACAACTTCCCAGGGGACAGCCTTCATGACGTCTGGGGCGTACCTCTCAAAGCAAGACCCGCCTTCTTGTACATAGCGTCTAGGACGCGCGCCGTTAAGACTGCGTCATCAGTTGGAAGCGCATTCGACTTCTCGCCCCTAATACTTTTCGCAAACGCCTCAAGCTGGAGTTGGTACGTCGATTTTGTGGGGAGCGACTCGTGAATCAAGTTGCCATTTTTCTCATGCACGAGGCCTTTATTGTCCCACTTGATCCGTCCATTCTCGCACGTAACCACAACGCCGCCACGAGGCAGATAAAAACCGCGAAACCCGAACTCGACAACACCTTCAACCCCGGATGGGAATCGAAGCATGGCGCGCATCCAACGATCGATTTGAGGACTCATGCACTTGTGACGCACCGACAGGATTTCAGGTTCCTCTCCTGCCATGTACCGCAAACAGCTGACCGCATAGCAGCCCACGTCGAGTGCAGCGCCGCCTCCTAGTTCGAAGCGCAGGCGGAAATCATCCTTGGCCATAGGCGTATACGGCGTTCGAAAACACGACTCAATGCGAAGCAATCGGCCGAACTCACCGCCAGCTACCAGCTCGCGTTGACGACGTAATCTGTCAAGGTAGCGAACGTGCATAGCTTCAACTAAGACTCGGCCGTGTTGCCTCGCGGACAGCATCAGCTCTTGTGCTAATTGCGCATTCTCTGCAAGCGGCTTTTCGCAGAATACATGTTTGCCAGCTTCGATTGCCCGACGCGCCCAGTCGTAGTGAAGCGCTGGCGGAAGCGCGATGTATACTGCATCGATATCCCTAGATTCTAAAAGCGCCTCATAGGAGCCAAATCTGCGCTGAATTCCATAGCGTGCAGCAAACTCTTCGGCCTTCTGCGGAGTTCGAGACGCAATCCCACTCACTTCGACGCCTTGCGTCTCTTTGGCCGGTGCCAAGAGCCCGTGCGGCACGACCCTTGCCGTTCCCAACACGCCAAAGCGAATCATGGACATGCTTCGTTCCTGTCGACCTATACTTTCGCTCGATGACCATGACCGGTTTGGCCAGGCTAGGGGAAACGCGAGCAAGCACGCTCTAGCTGTGATTAGGGCAACGAGCGGTGCTTGGCAACCGACATCCCGCCCGAGGCGCGCGATGGCGACATCGCCCCAACGTTGACCCCGAATCTGCCCCTCCGACGACCGGCATTTTAAGATAAGCTCGGTCGCCGCCGTCTATTATGATAGTATTCCGAGTCAAGCCGACAGCTGAACCTGGATCCGGTTCTGGCTTTTGCGCGGCTCATCGCGATGCCGCAAACGGGCTACGCTGAAGGCGATTGTGCTAACCGATACGCGCAAACGCTCTGTCCGATGATGTGAGCGGCTTCGTCGACGTACTCGATTGAAAGGTTCAATTGAATATTTCGAGACATACCGCGTATTCGTTGTCCCGCCGTTTCCGGATCATCCGCAAACCTTTGGGAAACTTTGCTTGCGTCCGTCCGATGAGGAGGTTACCGCTTTCAGAACGAATGAGCGGAGCGCGACGCCGATCCACCACCTTGGGCACGTCTGCGTTCTTGCAAACCGTGAACCGATCTGTTCTCAGTGCTAATGGTTACGGCGCGGCGGGGGCGCAAGCGTCTGTCGCAAGGTGACAAGGAATGCGGCCGGGTCGGCGCGCACTGCTCGAGGCTGAGCGTGAGCGCTAAGATCCGTAGTTTGCCCTGATGATTCGAAATCTGGTTCAGCGCGTAGATGAATCTGATTCTCACCCGAGGGAAGGCACACTCCAGCATGCGCCTGGCGCCATTGAGGTACATTCCCCCTCTGGTTGTTATTCTGACCGGGTGCGCCCCTGGTAAGGACGTTATCGACGAGTGGGCGCTCCAAGCCCGGCTCGAATATCAGAGCACGGGTCCGACTGCGACCACAATGGATAGCAAGAGACGGTTCTATTTTGGCAACGCAAAGGCCGACCAGGTGCGCGGCAGCGGGTGGTTTGTCGGTCAGTTCGTTCCTGCCGAACTCGGAGTGAGGCACCAGACAGAAGTCGAACTGAAGTGGGGGATCCACCCTGACGGCGAAAAGCGATCGCATCCGTGGGCAAATCAAAACGGCACCACGATCTCCGTGCTGATCGAGGGCAGCTTTAGGGTCACATTCCATATCGACGGGACGCAACAGGAAGTTACGCTTCAGAAGAAAGGCGACTACGTTGCTTTCGGACCTGAGGTCGTCCACTCTTGGGAGGCTGTCGGCGATACGATCGTTCTGTCGGTGCGGTTTCCGTCTGTCGAGGTCGCATCGCAGACCGCCACCTGACGCAATAATCGACGGTAGGCATCAGGCGCGGCCACGACCGAAGGGCGGTCGGCGCTGGAGCGCTTGGGGCCGCGCAGGCTCAGCAGGAACGACGGGTTGATACCAGACGGTCGCTCGGCGACAGCATCAGTCCAGCGATGCCGAGCCCAATCGCGACGACCAAATAGAGACCGCCGATGATGTCGGATACGAAGTGATAATTCGCCCCAATGAGACCTATGGCGACGATAGCGACCGGTAAGACCCAGACGACTCTCAGTTCTGGCCAGACCAGCCAGAGGATCGTCACGGGCGTTGCGATGGCTGTTGTGTGGCCTGATGGAAAAGAGCCAAATCCGGATCCCCCATGGAACGGGGGCCAATGGCCTGATTTTGAGTCCCCCTTCTGCGCCGGCGCCATGGTGATGGACGCGGATGATGGTTCCGTCGATCATCGCATATTCGAAGTCTCTGTCCCAGGATAACAGCTTGAAAAGCTGTTCGAATACGCCCTTTTGTGCCCATCGCCGGAAGCGCTTGAAGGCGGAGTTCCAGTTGCCGAACGGGGCGGGAAGATCGCGCCAGGGTGCGCCAACCCGGGCGATCCACGCACCGCCTCCAAAAACAGCCGGTTGTCCACCGCCATCCGACCTGGATCACCCGCCTTGCCGGGAAGAAGCGGCGCCACTCGCTCCCATTGCGCATCATTCAAAACCAGCCGAATCACTGCCGCCTCCTCAGCCGGCAGCCTTGAATCAAACTTTCCGCGAAATGGGAATCCCCCTATGAATGTCAATAGGCCCTAGTTGCAATCAGCGCCGCTTAGTCGAACAGACTTGAAACGCTTTCTTCCTTGGCGATTCGAGCAATCGCCTCGCCGACCAAGGGCGCGATCGATACCACCCGGATATTGTTGGAAACCCGGATCGCTTCGGTTGCTTGGATGGTGTCGGTGAGAACCAGTTCCTTGAGCCGCGAGGCGGCGATTCGCGCCACCGCTCCGCCGGAAAGAACCCCGTGCGTGATATAGGCATAGACCACCTGGGCGCCGTCCCGCAGCATGGCATCGGCGGCGTTGCACAAAGTGTCCCCAGAATCGACGATATCGTCGACCAGGATGCAGGTCTTGCCGGCAACGTCGCCGATAATATTCATGACTTCCGAGTCGCCCGCGCGTTCGCGGCGCTTATCGACAATGGCGAGCGGCGCGCCGATGCGTTTTGCCAAGGCGCGGGCGCGCACCACGCCACCGACATCGGGGGACACCACCATGACGTTATGGAGTTTTAGCCGTTCCTTGATGTCCCGGACCAGGACGGGCGCGGCGTAAAGGTTGTCGGTCGGGATATCGAAGAAGCCCTGGATTTGGCCGGCGTGGAGGTCCACCGTGAGAACCCGGTCGGCACCGGC
>JALZAY010000308.1 GCA_030948025.1 Pseudomonadota bacterium | reverse complement strand
CAGCGGCGAAATCACCGACCACTCGACATCCGTCAAATCAAAACGAGCCATTCCAACCTCCATGATCTGAAGGTTGAATCATTCTCTTGCCGATTCGGGAATCCCCTTTATGAGATCATGACCTAGAACGCGCTCGACCGGAACCCCGGCGATTAAGTTTGAGCGTACCGATCTCCTCGTTATATATTGTTATTACCAATTGGACGGCGGGAGCCTCTGGAGCTATCCTCGCGAACAAGGCTACGGAAATGAAACTTAAAAAAATAACTTCCGCAAATGGTGCCGCCAGTCTGCCAGCGCTTTATGTCATCGCTTCCCTGGCCGCGGGTCTTCCGGGCGGCGCTTATGCTGCGGACCAGGCCTTGCAGCAGCCCGAACCGGCAGTCGCCTCGGCAGATCCCATCACCGAATATTTCGCGACCTGGTTCGATCGCGTCGAAGCGGCACAGGCGAGCCAGCCGCATTGGATGACCCCGATCACGACCGTCACCCCGCGCCTTGAGCAAGAGTATAGATATGATCAAACTCAACAATTCCTGCAAAATGGCGCGGAAATTAACAATTATTTCACCGGCAAGGGACTGGAGCTGATTCCCACCACCACCAATGAAATTTTGATCAATGTGCCGGCCTTCGAACAGCGCACGCCGTTTGTCCGAAAGGGCAAGATAGTCGCGCCTGCGACTGGTTTCGCCGATGGGAACTTCGTCACCATCAAACAGCGGCTGCTCAGCGCCAACGAAGAAAATGGGAACTATATTCTCAGTGCTTTCCTGGGATTTCAGGCGCCAACCGGCATTACCGCCTTTACCAACAGGCCGGCTTGGATTGTCACCCCCACCATCGCGGGTGGCATCGGCTGGGGTGATTTCGATATCCAGGGAACGATTTCCTATACGCTCCCGACTGACGAGCGGAACCACGTCGGCACGTCGCTCGTCACCAGCACGACCTTGCAATATCATATTGGGGAGTATTTCTGGCCGGAATTCGCCTTCAACGACACACAATGGACGAGCGGCGTGCGCGGCGACAGAAACCAGCTCTTTGTGAGCCCTGGCATTATGTTTGGCCGTTTTCAGATCTACAACCGTGTGAAGCTTAACTTCGGCATCGCCTATCAAGTCGCGGTGGTACCCGATCACCACGTAACGGATCCGCTGACGCCTATGTATAATCATGCGTGGATCCTTAGCATGCGCATGACTTTTTGACCTAAGGCAAGACTGCACCGGCAAACCCACGCGGTCTTATTCAAGGTTGTTGATCGCGCATCATTTTGTCCCCAAAACCAGAGACCCGTTTTTTCGGTAATGATGCGCCGGCACCGCGTCGATCAAAGCGCACGTCTTCCATCCGGCCCGGCAAGACTGCGCGCGGCCTCGTGGTTATCTCGCCGATTGATCGGTCAGCCCGGCACAAGCTCACCTTGAAACAATGCGTTGTCCGGTCGTGCGCCGCCCCGCATGCTCGCGTGGAGGCCCGCAGGCGACACGTTGGAACCGCCCGCCTCAGCCGGACGAGGAAACCGGCCAGCCAATCCCCGTGCATGAAAATTCGCCTACGGCGTGGAGAGGATCGAAACAAGAATGCACCAACATTCGACTTCACGAGCAAGCTGGCGGCGGCGGCCATCATTCGAGTCTCCGACAAAATTGCGGCGCGAACCATTTCATTTTGGTCCCGTCCCGTCGCGGTTTCTGAATAAACCTCGCGTGCTTGATGCAAGCTCTTGTTGAAAACATTCCGAGGCGCGACGCGCGGCTTGCATAGGATTCGATCGCTAGTATAGCTTGCCGAACGTTAGCTGTGAGATCTCGTGCGGCGGGAAGTTTGAAACTGTGTCGCGTGGAATTGTGCCGGCGGGCGCGGAGTCATGTTTTGAATAGCGATACCTCGTCAATTGGGACAATCCCAATTAACTTCGAAATGAGCGAAATTCCATCTGACTCTCAGTTCAAATTGGCAACCTTTTAGGAGGCCTCGATGTCCTGGACCAATGAACGAATCGCGTTGTTGCAAAAACTCTGGCTCGAAGGATGGAGCGCCAGCCGCATTGCTGGTGAGCTTGCCTGCGGAATTACCCGCAACGCTGTGATCGGCAAGGTCTACCGGCTCGGGCTATCGGGCCGTGTCAATGCGCGTTCGGGGAATGGGCCCGCTTCGCCGCCGCAGCACAAGGCGCCGCGGCGCCCGGCCCACCGGCATGCAGACAGACCGCAAATCGCCGGCAATACCGCCCTCGCTTTTGACTCCTTCGTGATTGAAGCCCCCGCGCCCCAAACGGTGCGAGACGTTGTGGTGCCGATGTCCGAACCCGTGACCATTTCGGAATTGCGGGAGTCAATGTGCCGTTGGCCGATCGGCGATCCGGCCCAGCCTGACTTTCGTTTCTGTGGCGCCAAGAAACTGCCGGGCCAAGGACCATATTGCGCCTGCCACGCGGGTATCGCCTATCAAAGCCAACATGATCGGCGGCGCGAGCGGCGGCCGCAAAACGGACCTCGCACCTAGTCCCTATGATTGCTGCGCCTTACCTCGACGTCGCGGATTTATGCCGCGTGGCAGAGCGCTTCCGTTACGTCTCTCCCAGAGGGCGGCTGGAATTTCCAGGCCATCCAGGCCATCCGGGTCATGCCGGGACATTGATACATAGCGCTCCAGAAGAGCCTTCGAACGGCGGCCATCGCGGCGCTGAAGGAAGCTTCGCGTTGGTTATGCCACGCGGCCGATCTCGGGAAGGGCTCGACACCCCCGTCGAGCCCGGAAGGGAAGGCTGGCGGCGATTTTGGGGTCGACCGCCCACGGCGCAATCAGCGCATGTCCTTAAAAAAGTTGCTCGCCTTTTGCGCTTCCGCCATGCTCCAACGCTTTGATATTGCGCTGCGTCCTTAGCGATCAAATGGTTCCGTTTGATTGCGACGCGCGCTAGCGCGTTATCCGGTCAGGTTGGTTCATATCCTGCCGCTCTGAAGTAGTTTTCACATTCGTTCTGTGGGAAGTGACTGAGGAGTTCGCCGATGCGGGTCCAGAGGGCTTCGATGGATCGTTC
>JALZAY010000120.1 GCA_030948025.1 Pseudomonadota bacterium | reverse complement strand
GCGAACACCAGCGCGGCGCCGCCGGCGCCAAATCCGGTGAGCCGGTCCGGGGTGACGGCGCGCGGCATATGGGCGCAAAGCCAGGCGAGGAAATCGCGTTCGCGGCGGGCGAGAATATTTTCTTGAATGCGCGAAACCCCTGGCGGCGGCCATGGCGCCGGTTGGGCTTCTTGAACGAGAGCGACGCGTTGCACCACAAGCTCCCCCGCATTACGGATTATCAACAACGGTGCACGAGCATATTCCGAGCATATTCAATGAACATTTATCTTGTGACAATACAATAGGATCGCAGGGGAATGTGGCAAAAAAACGCAACCAACGCCGCGGTTGGCGCGGATTCGAGTGGGACATGTTCCAACTCTTTGATTTTGCGCGATTCGTTTTCCACCAAATGATTGTATTTCCCAGGATAGCACTTTACCGCGATTCCGGGGTGAATCTATCAGTGCTTGCGCCCCCAAGCGCTCCCGATTGCAGTTTCGAATGTTCTCTAACCCTCCGGAAAAGCAAAAAACTCGAGAAACGCGCCATGCGCTTAGCTGGCCAAAGAACCCGCCAAGCATAGCTTGGTGGAATGGCCAGCGGAATGCGCCGCCCGCGACCCATGACATTATCGTCTCAGGACCGAAGACGCGATTACCCCGGTGTAGGCCGGCGTCGTAATCAAGCTGACGATTTCCATGACTTTCCGCAGACTGGCGATCGGGGCGTTGGACACATATAGCAAGTCCCTGTTGAGGACGCGGAAACTTTGCGCGACGAACAGACTGTTCGCCTCGCGCAGGTTAAGCCGATAGACAAACGGCGTCGAATAACCATGCTGGATGAGCGGACTATCCGGCCTCAGCGCGCGCGCGACATCTTCCGGCTCAAAACGGAAAACGAAGACACCCGCTGGATCGGACTGGGCATCAAGAAGCCCGCCTGCCTTGGCCAGAGCTTGCGATAGGTTGATGCCTTCCGCGTCGAACGGGATTTCAGCGTTGCGGCCCGTCGCGCCGTAGGCGATGAAAGTTTGCGGATCCCGGATCAAAGTCAAAACGTCGTTCGCGCGGAGATAGATATTTTCTTTTGGGTCGGAGCTCACTCGGGTCATCGCGACGCGCTCGGTCACGTCTCCCCTCGACAGTTGGACGTAGGTTTCGTTGACCGGCGCGCGAATTCCGCCGGCCGCCGCGATGACCTCCATCACGCGATCGCCTTTGACGCTTAAAGGCACCCGGGCGCCATTCGCGACTTCGCCGGTGACCGTGACAGTATTGCTGACCGAGTGGGCGACATTGACCAAGACTTGCGGCTGGATGGCCTTGCCTTGGAGCGCATGTTCGACGATGGTCTGCACGGCTCTGGTCGTGCGCCCAGCGACGGGGATACGGCCGGCATAGGGAACAGTGATCGTGCCGTCCCGTCCAACGACCTGATCGGGGATCGTTGCGCTTTTCGAGCCGGTACTGAACCGGTCGGCGACGAGAGGTGCCGAAAAGAGGCCGCCCGCGCCCGCTTCCCAAATTGTCACCGCGACCGTGTCGCCAATGCCAATGCGAGGTTCGACCGACGGCCGATAGTCACCAAAGTGGGCAAGAAAGCTGTCCGGCCCGCGATGCCGCAATGTTTCGACGACAAAGGGATCTATATCGACGAGTTCGTAGCGTGGTACGGCCCCCGTGCCAGCTTCCTCAGCAACGTCGCCCGCGCTGGGCCCGGTCCCGGAGATGCCCGAACACCCGGCAAACGCGAGACACGCCGCGCCGGCCAAAAGGATGCGCGCGATAACTAGCAACCAAACTCTCGGCATTCACAACCTGTTCCGCATGGAACCAATCTCCTACCATTCTCAAGGGCGTGCGGCCACTCCTCGATCGTTCCCAAACGACCTTATCCGGACAATGTGTCCAAAAAGCCACATGGCCTGGTTTGCTTAAACAGGTCTTCTGATTCGAAGAGTGGCATGGCGGCCGGGTTCGGGCGGCGGCGATTCGCGGCTGGCGGATGAAAGAGTCGCGATGCAGTGACTGCCAGTCAAGGCTCGAAACTCAGCTTATCCGGCTGTCCAAATTTCCCCGCCCGGTTCTAAAACCTGTTGCCAAACCCATCGCCAATGTAGCATTCAAGCCCGCAGTCGAAGCGACCTCGCGTCAATCGAGAATCGGCGCCCAAACCAAGCGCCCGTCACGAAAGTTCGGCGGCAACTCTGTGAAATGCCGGTTTAGCTCAGTTGGTAGAGCAACTGATTTGTAATCAGTAGGTCGCGGGTTCGACTCCTGCAACCGGCACCAATAAAATCAATATGTTATGAACAATATCCCAAGAGAGAAATAGAATCAATGACAATTTAGAAGCTTCCTAAAAGCTGTTAACAAGGCCGTTCGTCGATGCCGCGCGCAATCCAGTAATAGTATGGCCCCGGCTTACCAAAGTGCTGCTGAAGAAAGGGAAGCGTCTGTTCTCTGAGGTTGAGCCCGGTTTCGATCCTTAGCCGGTTCAACGTCGCTGTCGTCGCCCAACGCCGTGGAATTTTTCGACCGGCAGCCTCTCGACGAAGGCGGGCCCCATCTTCGGTGTGTTAACGAAGAGGCCATCAGGCTTGCGGTGCTCCGACGCGAGCGAGGAACTTGTTGAGACACAGATTTTCGGTGACGTCGAGATAGGCCTCATCGAGCGGCAACGGCTCGATGATTGGCGTATGTTCGGTGAAAATCTGCCTTACTTTGCTGATAGAGTTTGCGTTGAACGCCGAGTACTCAGGCCTCTTCAGCCTGATGATCCATGTCCACGGATCACTCCTCCGTCGTGCAAATCTATCGTCTTCCTGCCTCCCTTCGCCCTGCGCATGGCTTTCCCGCGCTCCGACTACTACGGAGGCTCCGCCCTCGGTGTCGTCCGTCTCCGGCCGTCGCGGGTAGCCCGGCTCCGGCTCCGTACCGGGCAGACGATCCGAGTTCCCGTGTTCCGATTTTCAACCTTTGTGTCGTTAGACGGCGGACTCTACCCTGGCGATGCTGGAGACGGGCCAAAGAGAGCCGTTCCCGCCTCGGACGCGATACCCGCGCCCGGCAGCAGGGATGGAATGACCCCTGCCGCTTCGAATCGCTACGATCCCAAACATCAGAACAAGCATGCTTTCCTTCCCGTTATTCTACTGGGAATAGAATAGCGCGTGAGACTATCTATTAGGGCCAACATCCCACGAATTGGTGAAGGAATTTCGGCCGATGAGCCGAAGGTCGGATTATGTCCGAGTTGGATCAAGGGCCGAAATGCTCGCAACGAGCATAGTTCCTCTGCAACGCATCCGAGAGCCGCCGGAACTTGGCGGTGCCGGCACTTGCACTGAGTGCGAAAAACAGGCAACTCGGACGCGTATTGGGAGGTTCGGCGTCTTGCCCGTCATGATGGCTACTGGTTTCTCCCTCCCAGCGGGATCACGGAATCGTAATTTGCTGGAAACTCAGGTCGGTTGGCAAACTATATGAATGAGCGCCCACTGAAGCGGGTACGCCCTGCCCGCCGGGCAGGGAGCATGGCGATGACGACGATCAGGAGCGGCAAATGTCACAAACGGTTGCGGACGTCTTGGTAGGTGTGCTCGAACAGATCGGGGTCAAGCAAATATTCGGACTGATCGGCGACTCTTTGAATCCGTTAGCCGACGCGATCCGGCGAAGCCATATCGAATGGATTGGCGTCCGTCATGAGGAAGGAGCGGCGCTGGCCGCCGCCGGCCAAGCCACGCTTACCGGCCACCTCTCGGTGTGTGCCGGCACCACGGGTCCCGGCAGCACGCATCTGGTCGCCGGCCTCTATGAAGCCAGCCGCGACCATGCGCCCGTTCTGGCTCTCTCCGGTGATATGCCGCGCAAGATGCAGGGGATCGACTTCATCCAGACGACCAAACCCGATCTTCTTTTCCGCGACGTCTCCCTCTATACGGAAACCGTCTCTTCCCCGGAGCAGGCGCCGAGCGTAATTCACCAGGCGATCGCAGCCGCCTACGCGGGCCGAGGCGTCGCCCACCTGACGCTTCCTCAAGACGTCATCGCGGCCAAGGCGGAAGGTGGTCTCTCCAGCGTGGCAACCCTGAAGCCCCGTCCGGAGTTTGCTGCGAGCGACGCGGATATCGCCGAAATAACCCGCCGGATCGACCAGGCGGACAGCGTGGTGATCATGTGCGGGGGCGGATGCCTCGGGGCGGTCGATCAACTGCGCGCCCTCTCGGACCGGCTCAAGGCTCCGCTAATCCATTCGGTCAAGGGCAAGGACATCATGCCGTACGATGACCCCCGATGGATGGGTGGCATCGGCATGATCGGCACCAAGGCCGTGTACAATGCAGTCATGGGCTGCGACCTGTTGCTGATGGTTGGCACGGACTATCCCTACTCTAATTTCCTGCCAAGCAAAGGGACCATCGTCCAGGTCGACGAACGGCCGCAAGTGCTTGGACGGCGCGCGCCAACCGTGCTCGGCGTCGCCGGCTCGGCTCGCCCGACCCTGAAGCTGTTGCTCGACCAGGTCGCCTCCAAGAACGACACCCGCTTTTGGGACAAGGTTACTCAGGAGCGTCAGAAGTGGGATGACATGTTAGACAAGCAGGCCGATCCGGCGCGAAGTAAGGATCGCATCCATCCGCAGGCGGTGGCCCGAGCGGTCAGCGATCTGGCCAAGCCCGATGCGGTATTCACCCTAGACACCGGTCTGAACACGCTCTGGTCCGCCAACTGGATCCGGCAAAGTGGATCGCAGCGGATTATCGGTTCCTTCAACAACGCTGCCGTTGGAACGGCGCTTGGTCAAGCCAACGGGGTGCAAGCGCTGGATCGCTCGTGCCAGGTGATTGCTCTGTGCGGCGATGGCGGGTTCAATATGCTGATGTGCGAATTTCTGACCGCGGTGCATCACAAGCTGCCGGTCAAGGTGGTGATCTTCAACAACTCCGCCTTCGGACTGATCACGTTGGAGGCGGAAAGCGTGGGCCTGGCTCCATTTCGGGAAGGCATCGAATTTCCCAATCCTGACTTTGCAGCCCTGGCCCGTGCCTGCGGCGGTCACGGATTTACAGTCAGAAAGCCGGGTGATTTGAAGGCGGCGCTCACCGAGGCCTTCGCCATCGATGGCCCGGCGATTGTTGATGCCGTTGTCGTTTCAAACGAGCTGCCTAATCTGCCGCATCTTGAATTGGATATGATCGGGCACTTCGCTCTGGCAAAGATCAAGGAAGCCGTTCTCGCCGTTACCGGTGGGTGAGGACAGCCCGGCCGTCGCCGAAAATCTCCGCTAGTCGTGAGGGGCGGGGGAACCGGCAACGTTCGACTAGCAGCTCGCCGCATGTCTCTTATGGGTCGATGCCGTTGAAAAACCGACGAGGAGAGGAGTGAGGCTCACTTTTTGGTGCTTTGAAGGTCGGTGGATCCGCCGGCTGTTCTGATGCTGCACCAGACGCGCGACTTGCTGATTCACCAGCGCAGCAGCCTTATCAGCGCCATTCGTGCGCACTTCGCCGAATTCGGCATCGTGGTAGGACAAGGCATCTGCATTGCACCGCGACCTAACCTGATGCACGAACGAACGGAGGAGAGACGCCATGGATGACAAGAAGGTCACCGAAAGCATTGACGAGCTTACCCGCGAGGAGCATGAACTGTTCGAGCGGGAGTCGCACGGCACCGCCACCGACGCCGATCGCGAGCATCTCCGGCACATTCAAGTAATGCTGGATCAATGCTGGGATCTGCTGCGCCAACGGCGGGCCCTGCGGGAATCCGGACGCGATCCCGAGGAAGCGCGCGTTCGCGACGAGAAAACCGTCGAGGGTTACACCGGGTGAGCGGCGTCGGGACAGGTTGCGTCGCCGAAATTCTTGCCTAGGCGACATGTGTTGGCTCTAGGCTGCGGAGCCTGTCGCCGCCAGTGCCATAACCACGTGTCCGAGAGGTTGCGCTGAACCTACCTTGCCGAAAGCGGCGGAACATCGGCGAACAGGGTGGTGCGGCCTTCCGCCATCGTCGAGTGACTGAGGACGGCGTCGCGGAGCCCGGTGTAGGGTAGTCCCTCCAGCATCGCGGTCTGCACGACGGCATCCCCCTCTCCCGCATCCCCGCCAAGCGTCGTGAAGCCGAGGATGCGGTCGCTCCCGCGTCAATCAGCGCCTTCACGAAGCCTCGCGTCCGGGCCTCCCCAGAAGCTGGTCTCGCAGCGCGACCGCTTCGTTGTGCGTCTCGTCGCGAGCGGCGAATAGGAGCGTGACTGGGCCGCTCCGCGCCAAATCTCCCAACTCCTGGAGCAGTTCGGCGTGCGCCCTCACCTCCACCGAATAGCGCCGACGAAATTCCTCCCAGCGCGCAGGATCGTGCCCAAACCACCGCCGCAACTCGGGGCTCGGTGCGAGGTCCTTCATCCAACGGTCGATCGCAACGTCCGCCTTCTTGAGGCCGCGCGGCCACAGTCGATCAACCAACACCCGTGTGCCGTCCGCCGCGGCAGACGCCTCGTATACGCGCTTGAGCTTGATATTGCCCGCCGCGATCCTGTTGGTCATCGCCTCTCTCCGAAGTATGCGGACACTCAAGGTCCGATGCGTCTCATGAAACGATGCTAGGAGCAGCATCTTCGATAGAGGCCAGGCGCTTCTGGAGCAAAGAGAAACGCTCGATGCTCCAGTCATATTCGGTCGCCGGTATCGTCGTCTGCAACGGAACGCGGCGAAGCCGGGTGGTCGTATCGTGCCCGCTCATTGGCTTCCCTCCCGCTTGCTTCGCGCGAGTGATGCGTAGCGGCGATTCAAAGAAGATCCAGTCAGTATAGTACGTGCACCACTTCTCGCCAGGCGCCAGGAGTGATGCTCATATGGCAAACCGTGAAGTCCGTTGGCATCATCGCCACCTTTCGTCAACGCAGGGGTGCGGTTCCTCGCCCCGTTCCTGGGCAAGCGTGGCGTAGTCGGTATAGCCCCTAGCACCGCCGCCGTAGTAAGTGGATGGATCGTCGACATTGAGGGGGGCGCGCTCGTGAAACCGTTCTGGCAAATCTGGATTGGTTAAGAACTTGCGCCCAAATGCGATCAGATCCGCGCTCTCGCGCCGAAGCCAGCCCTCGGCAGTGTCGTGATCGAAACCGCCGGCGATGATGAGCGTACCGCGGTATCTTTCGCGCATCAGCTCGAGCATCCTCGGCGTGCCGGATCAGGCTCGATCCCATTCTCGAATGCGCCGACTGCTGGGTTGACGACGTGCAGATAGGCGAGGCGACGGCCATTGAGTTTTTCGGCGATGGTGCCCAAGGTCATTTCCGGGCCGTCGTCGCCGATGTCGTTCAAAGTGCCGAGCGGCGACAGCCGAACGCCGACCCGATCCGGCCCCCAGATTTCGCTGACCACCTCGAGCACCTCCATGAGCAACCGAATCCGGTTCTCGATCGGACCGGCCATAAGCGTCGGTGCGCCGATTGGTGCTCGAATTGATGAACTGGTCGAGGAGGTAACCGTTGGCAGCGTGGACCTCCACGCCGTCGAATCCCGCCTCCAGCGCATTTCGCGATCCGCGCGCGTATTGCCGGACGATGTAGGGCATCTCCTCGATCTGCAAGGCTCGCGGCGTTGCGAATGGGACCAGTTTCCCCTCGCCGTTCTCATTCTCGATGAACGCATTGAAACTATATTAAATTTCGGAATGGTACGCTTTTGGACTTCGTTCGCCATAGTCTATAAATCTAGTTGCTTTTATCAAGGGAAAATGCTTGCGTCAGAATCATTATGGAGGATGTGAATGGCAACGTCAGCTCAAAAGAGTGGGAGTCTGCGTGAGTTCAATATTAGGCTTGTTGGGAAGCGTCGCGAAGATGGAAGCATGTTCGTCTCAAGCCCCAATATGAAGCCGTTCAGTGCCGTTCTACATGACGGGCAATGGGAAGGTGTCTTGCCATATCTGCGGAAATTTTTGGAGGTAAATTTCGGCAAGGTGAAGGATTTACGGTTAATTCACGACGCATGCGAGCTGAGTTTTGATGATGCGGAGCAACCTCAGACTCCTCCAGCTTATGTGATTGTGGGGCTAACGTCGCAACGTGCACATATCACTTGAAAATGCGGAAGCACAGCTTATGGCGAACGAGTTCTCTCGCGACAATAGCATCAGGGATTCGAATGGTGAGTGGTGGTGTCCAAAACGCGGCTATCCACGACTATTTCTACAACATTGCAAAATACACAAGGACTGTTGCGACGGTGACCAACTAGCACATTTGCTTAGCTTCAAAGGTCCATACCTGCCTCCAGCATGACGGTCTGACTATTCACAGCGCCAGTGACCCTTGGGCCGTCGAAATCCGCGACACCATCTTCGTCGGCGTGTGAAACTCGCGCTTTCCTTCGAGGATATCGCTCACGGTCAAGAGTTGCATCCGATCGTATTTCACCCCGCCATACTCGAATTGACCAGCTGTTGCTGCTTCCTCCCACATTGCTTTGGATGGTGGTTTTAGCGACAGAAACCCAGCCATCGTCATATCGTGATCGCGCTCAAGAACACCCCGCAAATCGCGCAAATCAGTAGGACGAATGCCGCCCCCTTTCACTGATAGCACCATGCATTTGAGGCCTTCCTTTGTCTCAAAATACATTCGGCCGTCAATTCCCTTGTCTCCAGTTTTCTTTGTCGGGAAGCCACCAACCCGCTCGACAATCCAATGCTCAAACTGGAATGGGTCGCGTTTGAAAAGTTCCTCGGCTTGTTCGACGCTTACAGGAATGCCATCGACATCGAAATGCTTACCTTCGACTAGTCGATATTGTTCGCCAGTCAAAATTTCACGGACTAGCTTAATGGATAGTATGGCGACGTCGCATCCAATCCACTTGCGCTCATTTTTTTCCGCTGAGTAAATCGTCGTTCCGCAGCCACAGAACGGATCAAAAACGACGTTGCCTTTGTTTGTCGATGCTTGAATGATCCGATCAAGTAGTGCGATAGGCTTTTGCGTCGGGTATCCTAGCCGCTCTTGCGCATGAGATGATATCGGCCCGATATCAGTTATAATGTCCTGCACTTGCACGCCTGGATTTTCATGGGAGTAGCGTTTCTGCCGGGGGACAGAGCCGCGTTCTGGCCATTGAATTAGCCGTGCCTTTTCCAACATGTCCAATTTTTCTTGTGTGGTTAGGTCCTCTAGATTTGAGTCTGGATATGCTTCCGTGAGCGCCCGCATAGGGACAGCCCAATGCCGTCCAGTTTTCGTTGGGTCAACCCCCTTCCATGGTTTGCCGGAATCGCCGGTTCTAATGCCGGCCCCAGTCAAACTTACAAGCTGATATGAACCACGCGCGTCCTGAGATCGGTAAAACTTGTCGAGATATTCTTCTTCGTATTTTTGAAATACGCGGTTCCATACATATTTGTCAGAGACAGTGTAGAACAAAATCGTGTCGTGTACTGGACCCCAGCGCCTTGATCCGCCATGTGATCCTGTTCGCTTCCACACGATCTCATTTTGAAAGTTCTTATGGCCGAATATTCCATCCATCATAACCTTGATGTAATGGCTCGCCGTTGGGTCGCAATGGAGGTAAATGGAGCCAGTCGGCCTCAGAATGCTTTTCATATGGAGAAGACGCTGCACCATATAAATCAGGTACGCTAGGAGATGCGGCTGCGTATGGCGTAGCGCGTTGATCCAAAGCCGCCAAAACTCAACATAATAATCTTCGACGCCGTGTTCGCGCATTAAGATAGGCATCGTTTTTGCAATTTCTTCTTTTTGAGCGTCCATCTCCCATGTGTCACAAAAGGCCTCGGCTTGATCCGGAACCGGCTTGCCCGTCAAATTCTTGTAAATGAGATTGTAATTCTGTTTCGAATTGAACGGCGGATCAAGATATATCAAATCAACCGAATGCTTGCCCATTTGCTGCATTCGAGTGAGATTGTCGCCGTAATACAGATGGTTCATTAGGCCGCCATGATTGCCAGCATGGGGGCGAATGTCTCAGGCTGATGGCGGACGTTGTACTTATATGTGGCTTCCGCGATATAAAGGCCAATGTACTTTTTGCTGTAGTGATGGTGTGAGCCGTACCAGGCGCGCTTCACTAGCGCCCAAAACCCCTCAATGGTGTTTGTGTGGATTAGGCCGTCGGCATATTGAACGCTGTGATTGATCCGGGCGTGGCGCATTTTTGCAGCAAGTCCGTTATAGCCTCTGTACTCGTCTGTGATAACGAGAGAAGCGTCCGTATCGACAAACTTGCAAACAAACTTCAATAATCCCTTAGCGGAGAGGTCATTGGCTTCTGCAACTTTGGCAATGACGCTGCCGAAACGTTCTGCGACGCCTATAACGGCGGTCTTCTTCGTTCCGCGCCCGCGCTTGTTCGGCGTATCGCCGTCCCGCTTGTTGCCCTTCCGGGGCTTGCCGCCGATAAAAACCTCGTCAGCTTCAACGATCCCGTGCAACAAATCAGATTGCTCGGTTGCCATCGCGAGGCGGACGCGGTGCATCATGCTCCAAACGGTCGGGCGGCGAATCCCGAGGTCGCGCGAAATCTGATAAGCGCTTGCGCTCTTCTTTGCGTTTAGCATGAGCGCGATTAACAGGAACCATTTCCGAAGCGGCATATGAGTGCCGTGAAAGATCGTGCCGACAGTAACAGAGAAGGCGCGGTTGCAATCGCGACACTGCCACCGTTGATTGGCGCGATCGCCGCTAACGTGGCGTCCTACATTATCGCCTTTGCAATAAGGGCAACCCGGGTGCCCGTGCCACCGCGCCTTTTCAAGATGGTCAATCGCCTGTTCATCGGTCTGGAAGGATTGGAAAAGTTCGAGGATATTCATGGGTGCACCGTTTTTGTTCGATGCGCTACCATACCTCAATCCTCGCTTTTGTCAAGTCCAAAAGCGTACCATTCCGTTAAATTTTAACCAGACATTCTTCTAGGCTACCCGAGTCAAGCCACGCTTGCTCAATTCAGCTTCACTAAAGGGCGCCTTAATCGTTTGTTGGCGGTGCGAACGTTTGTCGTGCGCTGGTGTAGTCG
>JALZAY010000307.1 GCA_030948025.1 Pseudomonadota bacterium | reverse complement strand
CAGGACTCGCCAAGCTTTTGGCGATCTCCCCGGAGAAGGGCGCGGAAACGATCATTTATCTCGCGTCTTCGCCCAAGATCGCCGCGACGACGGGCCGATATTTCTACAAGTGCCGCCCGATTGCGCCGTCGCGGGAGGCGCAGGACGACAGGACTGCGTTATCGCTCTGGGAGCGCAGCGCGGCGTTAGCGGGCCTGAATGCGTAGATGCGTCGCGCTGGGACTGCACATTGGAACCTCTTGAGGGAACTAACCGCCAACGCCGTTCGTCTTGGCCTGCGCATGGTGCGCGGCCTCGCCAACACGGACGGCGCGGCGATCGTCGCCGCGCGGGCCGGCGCACCCTTCGCGACCGTCGTGGATCTTTGGCGGCGTTCGAACGCATCCATGATATGGACGACCGCCAAAAAGAAACGTATGGTTGGTCTTCTGTCAGGCGGTCATGATTAAGCACGGCTCATGACTGCGCTATTTCGGAAGTAATGCGACATGGAAGTAATGAGCTTTTTAAAGGCGGTGCCTGCGGTGATCGGGATCGCGGGTTTGCTCACGTACTTTGTGCGCGCGCGTAAGCCCGAGTCTGATCTGGAGCTCGCGAATATCGTGCAAAGGGTGCGCAACACCTTTTTGCTACTCGGGTGCGCAGCGTTAATCATGCTGAGCGTGTGGCTCATTCGCCGGCCTGCCCCTCCCGATCACGATACAGTCTCGCCACTGGCAAACGTATCAACGACGCTATCGAATGGCTTGGTGTAGAGATAGAGCAGGTTATCAAGCTATCGAACCTCGCTGTTGCCGCCACGGTCATGATTCTCTGGAAACTTTACATCCACTGAAGCCCGACAGCGCGCCGCTCCGCGTCCATCGTCCGATTTGGGCGCCAGAGCCCACCGAAGCGGATTCGGGTTCGCTGCGAGAAAATGCCATAAATCAAAGAAGTAGAGCGCGCTCGGATTCCATCAAGTCGGAACGCGCTCTAGCCGGTTCTGTGACATAAAACCAACTGGCGCCGCAACAGCATCTATCGGGAGAATCCATGTCTCTGCGGGCGCTCTTGCGCACCAAGTCGATTGAGCAACTCCAAACCGAGATCGGCCGGGCGGGGCAGTTTCGCCGCGGGCACTGTCACATTACCAAATAGAGCACGTAACAAATCTGCTGGCATGTTAGGCTCACGCCGCAGCGACGAGGTCGCGCCACGTCTGCATCGCCGTGGCCCTGAAGGCTCGGTGCGTTTTTGCGGAGTGAGATGGCGTTGGACGTTGAAAGTGTTGTAGGTGGCTGCGTGGGTTGAGAGAAATTTTTGGGCTGAACCCGGACTCTTGAAACCCTGCATCTTGCGTTCTCGTCGTCGGGTCGGTTAATGCGAATTCTCGGCTCGGTTGTTGCGCCATTGACCGCGCTCGTGGCGTTTTGCGATCCCAAGATAACCGGCTGCAGCAGCATAAGATCTCAGGTCATCTGTGACCAACTTGTCTGTGCCGCCCTTTTCACTTCGCGCTGCTCGTCTCCGACGGTAATGGTGCCGCAACGTTCGGGATTGCCCGCGTACGTCATCCAGCATTTCGAAGGCGCTACGGACGACTACCAGCATGGCGTAATGGCAGGAATGAATGACAATGTCGAAAGGCTGACAGGACAAAAGCCCATGAACGTTGGCGAGTTCGCACGCGCTCACTTGGATCAACTTGTCTCTGTTTGCCATTTGTCGTCAGCGTGCCAATACTTGAGAAAGGAGCAGAAGGCCTATTCGGCCGGTTGCAAAGCTCGCTCCGCCCCTGGTTGCAGAGTCGAGTCATCAAGGGATCGCGCGAAACGACCGGGCTGCAGAGCAACTCGGAACGCAAGTGCGTAAAGTGCAGGTAGAAAGGTCAGCGTCAGGACGGTCGCTGCGATTAGCCCGCCCATCATGGCCAGCGCCATCGGCGCCCAGAATACCTCGCGAGCAAGCGGGATCAAGGCCAGAACGGCCGCCGCAGCTGTGAGCGTGATTGGCCGGAATCGACGGACCGCTGATTCGACGATCGCGGTGAACGCATCGTGCCCTGCCGCCAAGTCTTGCTGGATCTGATCAACCAGGATCACGCTGTTCCGCATGATGATGCCGGCGAGCGCAATGACGCCGAGGATCGCAACGAAGCCGAATGGAGCCTGGAACACGAGCAGTGCCGTCGCCGCACCGATCAACCCTAGCGGACCCGTGGCCACCACCATGAGGGTCTTGCCGAAGTGCTGGAGCTGGACCATCAGCAACAGAAGAATAACGAGAAGCATCGCCGGCATCTTCTCATTGATCGAGGTCTGGCTCTTGGCCGACTCTTCGACCGCACCCTGCATTTCGATGCGATAGTCGGCCGGCAGGCTGTCGCGCAGCGGCCTCAGTTTGGCAAAGACTGCCGCGGTGACGTCCGGCGACTGCACGCCATCCGGCACCACTCCACGAACGGTGACGGACGGGAGCCGGTCTCTACGCCATTGGATCCCGGGCTCGACGATGACGTTGAAGTTGGCCACTTGGCGCAGCGGAACCGATGCGCCAGCGGCCGTCTTCACATAGACGTTCTCCAACGCGGAAAGGAGATTGCGTGTGTCCGAAGGCTCGCGCAGCATCACCTTGACGGTCTCGTCTTTGTCGCGGAACTCGCCTAGCTGGAAGCCCGACAGCATCGCTTGCAGCGAGCGGCGCACGCTCTGCGATGTCACGGCGAGGGCTCGGGCGCGATCCTGATCGATTTCGAGCTTCAGGCTCGGCACCGGCTCGAGCCAGTCGTTGTGCACGTTGCTGACCTCTGGGGCTGCGCGCATCACGTCGCCGACCTCAGTCGCCAGGCGGCGCACCTCGTTGCGATCGGGGCCCGTCACGCGCACCTGTACCGGCCAGCCGACGGGCGGGCCATTGAACAGGCGATCGGCTTTGAAGCGGATGTTTGGGAAATCGCGTGCTAGTATTTCGCGTACTTCGACAAGGACCCGCTCGCGCGCGTCGATCGATCTCGACATCAGGAACAGCTGGGCGAAGTTCTGATTTCTGAGCTGCTGGTCGAGTGGCAGATAGAAGCGCGG
>JALZAY010000306.1 GCA_030948025.1 Pseudomonadota bacterium | reverse complement strand
GGCGAAATCACCGACCACTCGACATCCGTCAAATCAAAACGAGCCATTCCAACCTCCATGATCTGAAGGTTGAATCATTCTCTTGCCGATTCGGGAATCCCCTTTATGAGATCATGACCTAGGGCGCGGCGCCTAGGCCCGCGATTCATGGCGGCGGCGCCTTGTCGTTTCATGTCTTTCCGGCAGGGTGTCAGGACGCCGGCAAGCTAGTAAATTTTCCGCCCTAAGGCCACTTTCACATCAGGCAGTGTCCCCGATGGTAGCCGCGCCTCGTCTTCAATAAGCGCCAGCGGTCCCGCCCGCCAAGCCCGTGAAGCCGGAAAACTCGGTTAGGTGTATATATTGGCGCTGGTGCCGCTACAATAGTCATTCCCTAGCTCACGCCACGAAAGCGTTCGATGAATCAGCCAATCCCCGAAGGGCCCGTGGAGCAACTTCCGCGCAACTTTTCATCGTAGCGCCCCTCGCAACCTGCCGCGCCGCAAAACCGCGTAGTGCCCCCAATAGGTCCTCGCCAGAATCGGACACTGAAAACTTGCTCATCACGACGGGGTCCAGACCCGATATGCCGGCTTGCGCCGCACGAGACCGCGGGCGGCAGAAACCCCTTTCGCAGCAGCGAGCTTCAAGCGGTCGCGCCAGTCAGATACGCCTGGCGCTGTTGGGGAGGCGCCCAATTTGCGCAGCACGCTGTTCACCCTGTAAATTCGTTGTTGGATGAGCATCTGGCGCAGTTGATAGTTGACGCTCAAGGCAACGGAAATGTTGTCGTGATTACGCGCCCAATGGGGCGCGAAAACGGGGATGTGCACGCCATGGCCGGCATGCAACTCATAAGTTGCAGCCTCGCATTGCCGGCTTTCCTGGTAGACTATGCTATTAATGTTACCCCTGTGAAACTGCTCGCGCTCCTCGTGCGAGACCAGAGTCCGATCGGTGTGATCATATACCCGAAGCGTCTTGTTTCCGGCGACCTGGAAGAGAAAGTTGCAATCCTCGTCCATGTGATAGGTGGTAAGACGATTCGGCGAGCTGATCAAAATAGTCACCTCGCCCGTCACTACGTCTCGACGCATTTGCTCGCCCGAGAGTGCGACGATTCTTGCCAGGAAATCCTGGAACACGGGACCATAGACCGGATCCTGCGTGACCATGTTCAGGAGCACCAAGGAATTATTGTCGCCGATATTGGCGATCGTGTCGATGAGCGTCAGCCGGGGAGCGCGATTGACCGCCCAGGAATCAGTGACTTCAACAGTGCCGTTCGACCAATAGGCGGGACGTTGAGCGGGCCGCTTGGCCAGCTCGATCAAATTAGGCAGCTCGAACAGCGGGTGATTCTTTAGCCCATGCGCAAACGCGAACGTGTGCCGGTTATAGTTTCGCTGAAATTGCCCGTCCGGATCGGTCAGGAATGGGTGATCGCCTCCTTGCGCGAAGGCGCCGGACGCCGAGGCTTTTTCTTCGAGCTGCAATGACATTTCCCGAAACTCCGATGTGGACTTACAAATGACCTAACCGATACGGGACGGCGCGCATTCTAGTTCGTCCGAGTCAATAACCCGTTCAGGTCAAGCAGATGGACTGCCTGGTACTGGTAAAGTTTGTCGACCAAATTAACCACATCCTCAATTTCCCAAAGCCGCGTTTCGACACCCGCTGCCATGTCGGAAGACATGCGAAGAGACGAATACACTTGCGCAACATTGTAAAAAACGCAATAGATTGCGAGATGAATATGGTTTTAAATCTTCCTGCTGTGACCTTTCGTCAATTGTGTATAGCTTGCCGCCGATTGCCTTTTCACCACGGATAGGGCGATTTGGCTTTCGTCTTGCGCCGGTCGACGGGGCTTGCGCTTCTTGGTCATGCCATCAATTTGGCGGCTGCCGCGCCGAATGTCCAGCGTTAACGGCGTAACCAAACTTCACTAGTACCGACTGCCTTCAATACAGGCGGAAGCGTTACCTTCTAGGCTTCGTGGCGGCCATCAGCGGTATAGCGGGCGACGGAAAGACCCCTTAGCGTTTGGCCGTGATGATTCCCCTGTTTTGCGAAGGAGGCGTGAGGTTGCGTGGCCCGGATGCCAAGCTCTATCGCACGGGAGGGGGCACGAAGGCGAAGCTCGCCTTTCCCTGCCATTCCTCGATTGAGAAGCGCCCCAGCCTTCTCGCAGGTATCTGACGCCCGCCGATCGCCATGCCGGATGTCTTGGCGCTCGCGCGCGTCCCGATCAAATGGAATCATTTGATCGATAAGGACGCAGCACAAAATCAAGGAGTTGGAGCATGCCGGAATCGAAAAAGAGCAACATTTCCGGGACATGCTTTAATGTGTAAAAACGAAAAGATCAGTGCAACAGGCCACGCGCCGCCTGTTGCCCAGAACTTGCTCCGCGATGAAGCGCCGGCCGCTCCGGCGTTGCCGTTTCGTCAAAAAGTTCGGCAAGTTTTTCGGTCATCGCGCCGCCGAGTTCCTCGGCGTCGACGATCGTCACGGCGCGGCGGTAATAGCGCGTCACGTCATGGCCGATGCCGATCGCGATGAGTTCGACCGGCGAGCACATCTCGATCTCCTCGATCACGCGGCGCAAATGCTTTTCGAGATAATTGCCGGGATTGACCGAGAGCGTCGAATCGTCGACCGGCGCACCGTCGGAAATCATCATTAATATACGGCGCTGTTCGGTCCGCGCGAGCAGCCGCTTGTGGGCCCAATCGAGCGCCTCGCCGTCGATGTTTTCCTTGAGCAGACCTTCGCGCATCATCAGCCCGAGATGTTTGCGCGATCGCCGCCAGGGCGCATCGGCGGATTTGTAAATGATATGGCGAAGGTCGTTGAGACGGCCGGGTGAAGCGGGCTTATTTTCCTGCAGCCAGGCTTCGCGCGATTGGCCGCCCTTCCAGGCGCGGGTCGTAAAACCAAGAATCTCGCTCTTGACGCCGCAACGCTCCAGCGTGCGGGCCAAAATATCGGCGCAGGTGGCAGCGACGGTGATCGGGCGCCCGCGCATCGAGCCGGAATTATCAATAAGCAGCGTCACCACCGTATCGCGGAACTCG
>JALZAY010000305.1 GCA_030948025.1 Pseudomonadota bacterium | reverse complement strand
CTCGTCACGCCGATAGATCGCACGCTGTTCTTCCGTCCACATCACGAATCACCGCATCAGTTGCAAATGATGCCGTGAATCATGCAATCATCCCGAGTGCAATACCCTTTTGAGACAGGCTCTAAGCCTAAGAGGCAGGCTCAACAGCAGTTTGTCGCTTTGCACTACCGAGCGCCCTTATGTGTCTTCGAGCATCCGGCAGCTATGGATCAATGAATGCCAAAGCAATTTTTCTCGCGTTTCACGTGGTATCGCTCGGGAGCAGTCGTTGCAGTCGTTGAGCTTCGAGGTGTCAACGTGGCTATTCGCATCAATAACTTCGACGCGCGAATGCAACGTCTGCTTTTGGCGTGCTGGCATCAATCGGGTGGCTTGAGCGAATGGCCGCTTCCGCACCATGGCCGAAATTAAACTGAGACACCACCCAATTTGGCGCGGGCCTCTCAAAACAATCGCAATTGCTCGCCTGCGCGGACCTGCGACCGGAATAAATCGCACCGCAACGGCACGCGGCTTCGGCCAAGCCCAAGCCGTGCCGCCGCCGCCTCGAACCTGCGCCCGATCATCCAGGCATAGGGGCCAGACCCGGTCATCCGCGCGCCAAATCTCGAATCATAAAGCTTGCCCTCGCGCGCCGAACGCATCAAGGACAGCAGGTGCTTGAGCTTGTCCGGATAATGCGCGCGCAGCCATTCGGTGAAGAGTTCGCCAACTTCGAGCGGCAGCCGCAACAAGACATAACCGGCATCGCGCGCGCCCAAGGCTTGCGCGCGGGCGAGGATCGCCTCGATCTCCGCGTCGTTGATCGCCGGTATAACCGGGGCAACCATGACGGCGGCTGGAATATTTGCCGCCGCTAGCCGCCGGATCGCGTCGAGCCGCCGCTCCGGGCTGCTCGCGCGGGGTTCCATTTTCCGGGCAAGGCATGAGTCGAGCGTCGTCACCGACAAAGCCACTTTCACAAGGCCTTTTCCGGCCATCGGGGCGAGGAGATCGAGATCGCGCAAGACAAGCGCCGATTTGGTGACGATCGCAACCGGATGATTGGTCCGCGCCAGCACTTCGAGCACCTTGCGCATCACCCGCTCCTTGCGCTCGATCGGCTGATAGGGGTCGGTATTGGTTCCAATCGCGATGGTTTTCGCGGCATAGCCCGGCGCCGACAATTCACGCTCGAGGAGGCTTGCCGCATTGGTCTTGGCAAAAAGCCTTGTCTCGAAATCGAGGCCCGGGGACATGCCGAGATAAGCGTGGGTCGGCCGCGCGAAACAATAGACGCAGCCATGCTCGCAGCCGCGATAGGGATTGATCGACCGGTCGAAGGAAATATCGGGAGAATCATTCCGCGTGACGATCGTTTTGGCGCTTTCCCGCGTCACTTGCGTCCGCAATGGGGGCAAATCCTCGGGCAGATCCCAGCCATCGTCTTCTTGAGAACGGTTCTCTTTTTCGAAGCGTCCGCTCGCGTTCGACAAGGCGCCGCGGCCCCGCTGGGGAGGAGGCGGTGCGCCGTCCGCGGTTGGCGCGCGAGCCAAAGCCAGATCGACAGGAAAGACGTTCGCGACATCCCCCGCGAGGCTCGCGGGCGGCCGCGCGGATGCTCTTGCCGGGGCTACGTCGAGCCCCGCCGTCTCCATGCGGTTTTGCCGCGCGGCGGTGCTCTTTGCCGCTATTTCCGGCTTTGTCGGCATGGCCGTTTTCTCGCCAATGGCATGTTTTTGCCGCGTTTCCGGCATGTTTTCGCAGCGTGATCGCCGCGCCAGCGTTGTACTGAAAACCTCCAGGGACGCGGAATGTTCCATGTTCAAAAAGAAAACATATACGGAACAAGTGGCTTGGAGTCAACTGTTCTTGTGGATAAGCGTGGATAACTCTTGCCAGAAATTGCGATGGGAACCCCAAAGCGCCGATTCGCGTATGGGATGTGAGATTGAAGACATAGAGTTGAGATGCTCCTGACACGCCCAACGAGGTTCCGGTGTTAATTGGAACCGCGCCCAGGCGAGCAACGCACCCGCTGGGCAGCACCCCGGCCACCTTCCTGCCATGAACTGTCGAATTATTGGCCAGGGACCTTCGTCCAGCTTCCGTTCGAGTCCTTCCGGCGAATTTTTTGTGCTTGTGGCCGCCTGGCTGAGTGAGCGATATAATGGTCGAGCCACGCGAGCGGTGAGCATTTTTTCGGCGCAGCGGATACCGGGTCGCCGAAAAATACTTTTTTTCATCCCGGGAGTTTCGCCATGCATCGCCGTCGAGTATTGAAAGCGCTCGCGCGGCTTGCTTTGTGCCCGGTCTGCGCGAAGATTGGGTTTGCGGCGGAAGGTGCACACTGGAACTACGAAGGCACGAGCGGTCCCCCTCATTGGGGCGATCTCGATCTCCGGCGGACCGGGTCTGCTCGGTGGGCAGCCAGCAATCGCCCATCGCCATAGACGGCGCGATCGAGACGCGGCTCGCGCCGCTCGAAATCGCCTGGGCGCGGCAGGCCGATACGATCGTCAATAATGGTCATACAATCATGCTCAATTTCGGCGATGGAGGCACCCTGAATGCGGACTCCGAGCACTACACATTGGGTGATACCAAGTCCCTGAATGCGTGACTCGTTGGGGGGATTCCCGAATCGGCTGCGGTCTGATTCAAGATGGCAAACACATGGAGGTTTGCCATGACGGCGGGGATTTTGTTGCGGGATGATTTCGATGGTTCGGCTGTGCGGCGTCTGGCGCGGCAATCGCACAATGCCGGTCAGACCCGGCGTCTCTTGGCGCTGGCCGAGATTTACGGCGGCGGCTCGCGCTCGGACGCGGCGCGGATCGGCGGCGTCGGAGTGCAGATCGTGCGCGACTGGGTTGTCCGTTTCAACGCCAAGGGCCCCGATGGTCTCTTGAACGGCAAGGCGCCGGGCGCCCCCAGCATTCTCGACGACAGCCAGCGCCAGGTGTTGCGGCAGGTGTTGCGGCAGGCGGTGGAGGACGGCCCCCTCCCAGCCGTCCATGGCGTCGTTCGCTGGCGGTTGATCGATCTCGCGCGGTGGCTGTTCGAGGAGTTTCGCCTCGAGATCTCCAAGCAAACGCTCAGCCGGGAA
>JALZAY010000304.1 GCA_030948025.1 Pseudomonadota bacterium | reverse complement strand
CCGCACAACACTGCTCACGCCGATGCTGAACCGTTTGGCCGCATCCCGGCAGCTTGCGCCCGTCACAACAGCCGCCACCACGCGGGTCCGAAGATCTTCCGAATAGGGCTTCGTCATTCATCCTGGCTTCCTCCCAGCCAGAATCTTGAATCACGACAAAGCTCGCTTGGGGATCCCACCCGATTCTGTCACAGTGGATAACGCACTAGAATTTCGCGATGAGGTCTCCGCCGAAGGTGAATTGCGAGCTCTTGGTGCCGGCCCCGAAACCAGCGAAATGCCGGCCGCCAGGGACGCTTTGGCCATCGAAGGGCGTCGTGTTGTTCAAGGACGCGTCGTAGCGAACCTCCGGCCGGAAGGTGATCGACTTGAGCACGGGAAACCCCTGCGGAAGGGCCGGCGCGAGGTTGAGGCCACCGGTGATCTCGAAATAGGTGGTTCCTCCCCCCGCCGGACCACCGGGGATCGCCGTGTTGATAAAGCCGTGCTCGGCGTTGACGAAGTCGAAATTGCCGGGGAAGGCCGCCACGAAGAAGTTATTGTTGTCGCGCCAAACCTCGGCGCGGCCGACGATCTTCAGCCAATCGTTGACCGTGTAGACGGCATATTGCGCGATGCCATAGCCGGTCGCCTTGAACCCATCGTCGCGAATATAGTTGAGATCGTTGATGAGGGTCCAGGAATCGTTGATTTTCCATGTTGTTGTGATGTCGTTGAGATAGCGAAGCGCGTTGTTCGGATTGCACCCGCACGCGGTAATGATATCGATAGTGTTGTTGGTCCCGTTAGTATCGGCATTTTCCGGCCCGATATGGGTGGTCGCCAGGATGGTGAGGTTGCCGTCCAAGAGGTTCAACCCGATGCCGCCATGGAACGCCGCCCCGCCATTGTTGTCGCCTAGGTGGTTGCCGAAGGTCGTGTTCACGCCGGTGTCGACGCCGGCATAAATATCGACGAGAGGATCGACATGCGAGATCGTCATGATGCCGGTATGTTTGAACGGGATGCCGAAATTGAAAATGTAGGAATGCGAGTAGAGGTAATCGCCGGTCGGGTCGATAACCTCGGCGCCTTCCAAGGTGACATATTGCCCGGCCTTGATGTCGATGCCGCCCGAAAACAGCCAGGGAAGATGCGCGGTTGCCCAGGCTTCGACGACATCGAACTGGTTCAGCTCATTGAGGGCATAATCTGCCTCGCCCAGGAAATGGGTGTAGCGCGCGTCCGACCCGTACATCAATTGCACCTTGAAGCCGAAATCGTAATCAGTCGCCTTCGGATCGAGCGGCCGCTGCGCGGTCAACAGGATCTGATTGAGCACCGGCGTGTTGGCCTTGTCGGTGAACAAATGCCCGAAATTCAATCCGTCGGCGGGATTGTCCCCATTTAAAGTAACACCTGCCTCCACCGTGCCCCCTACAGTGAATGTGTCCCACCAATTGGCTGGCGGCGGCGTCGGGGCGGGCTCGGCGGCGCGGGCATAGCCGCCGGCGAGGCCGAGGAATGTGCCGGCGAAGAGGGCTGGCACGAGGATGGATTTTGGCGGACGAGGCATTTACGTATCTCCAGGCAGAGTCATGGGTCGTCACGCAGCGTGCGCCGCAAAATTTTTTTTGCAATATCTCTCGCGCTTCCGCACCCGTTTCTTTCGCCGCCCGATGCACATTTGCCACAGTTTGCGCAAAAAGCTGGCACGCTGGCCGCCTGCTAGCAGGTCGGGAGCATTTTTATTTGAGGGGGTTTGGCGCCTTAGCGCCCTCGGAAGCGCCGCGATCCGGCATCAAAACGCCAGTGCCTTGGCCTCTTTAACGCCGGGCAATGTCGCGATTTCGGCGAGCACCTTTTCCGGGACCGGGGCGTCCACCTCGACGAGCGCGATCGCGGAGCCGCCCTCGCGGTCGCGGCCGAGGGCGAATGTCGCGATATTGATCGCGGCATTGCCGAGAAGGCTCGCAAAACGGCCGATGAAACCCGGCTTGTCTTCATTGCTGACGTAAATCATCACCGGCGCGACCAGCGCGTCGACTTCGATCCCATTGATCGCGACGATGCGCGGCTTTCCGTCGTGAAAGACGGTGCCGGAGACCGAGCGCGCGTGCCGTTGCGTTTCGACCGACAAGGTGATGAGCGATTCGTAATCGGCCTCGGCGGCGCGGATCACTTCGTCGATCGCGATGCCCCTCTCCTTGGCCACGCCCGGCGCGGAAACGATGTTGACGTCCGCGAGCAGCGGCCGCAAAAGCCCGGCGATCGCCGATGCGGTCAACGCTTTCGTGTTCAATTGCGCCACCTCGCCCTCATAGGTGATCGCCACCCTTTTAATCCCGGTATCGACGAACTGCCCGGCAAACGAACCGAGGCGGCCGGCGAGCGCGATGAAGGGCTTGAGTTTGGGGGCTTCCTCCGCGGTGATCGAGGGAAAATTGATCGCGTTCGCAATCGCGCCGCGGATCAGATAATCCGACATCTGCGCGGCGACCTGGAGCGCGACGTTTTCTTGCGCCTCGCGGGTCGAAGCGCCAAGATGCGGCGTGCAGACCGCATTTGGATGGCCGAATAGCGGATTTCCGGTTGCCGGTTCATGCCCGAATACGTCGAAACCCGCGCCCGCTACGTGGCCGCTATCCAGGAGCGCGCGCAGGGCCCGTTCGTCGGCGAGCCCACCGCGCGCGCAATTCACGATCCGCACGCCCTTCTTGGTCTTGGCGAGATTTTCCGCCGAGAGAATAGTTTTCGTCTGCGCCGTCAGCGGCGTATGCAACGTGATGAAATCCGCGCGGGCGAGAAGAGTTTCGAGGCCGACTTTCTCGACTCCGAGATCGAGGGCGCGTTCGGACGAGAGGAAAGGATCGTAGGCGATGACCCGCATGTGCAAGCCAATCGCGCGCGAGGCGACGATCGACCCGACATTGCCGCAGCCGATGATGCCGAGCACCTTGCCGGTGATCTCGACACCCATGAAACGGTTTTTTTCCCATTTGCCGGCCTGGGTCGACAAATCGGCCTGGGGAATCTGGCGGGCGAGCGCGAACATCAATGCGATCGCATGTTCGGCGGTGGTGATCGAATTGCCAAACGGCGTATTCATCACGATAA
>JALZAY010000119.1 GCA_030948025.1 Pseudomonadota bacterium | reverse complement strand
ACAAGCCACGGATAGACAAAAAGGTTCACGCGAAATAGCACGTCTGACAATCCACGCTGGCGCTCGGCAAACATGGCGTTCGACGTAATTCCCGTCGCCATCACAATAGCAAAGCAGCCTGGATCGAGGACAGAGACCTCGCGAGCGGTCCAGGCAAGGACGGCGCGCAAGAGGTTAAGACTGCGTCGTTCAGACGGACGAGAATGCACTCCGGTGCTCCTGTTGGATCCGTATAGAAGGCCCGTCGAGCCAGACAGTTTCGAATGAACGCTCTGGCCGCCGCATATTCGCTTGCCGCCGCAGCTCGAGCGGTGTGAACCTGCGCGCGGCGACGTCAGGATTTTCACGGGTTTTCGCCGGACTTGGGATCACCCTTCCCATGAACGTCTAAGCTACTGATATATATATCGAGACATTGTGCTCTGAGGATTTTCGCTGGGGCGAGACGGTTTGCCGCGCTCAACCCGTGTCGCGGAAGCGCTCGGCCTCTTCGAGATCGACGCTGACGAGCTGGCTCACGCCGCGTTCGGCCATGGTTACGCCAAACAGGCGGTTCATCCGCGCCATGGTGATCGGATTGTGGGTGACGGTAAGAAAGCGCGTCTCGGTCTTGCCGCGCATATTGTCGAGAAGATCGCAGAAGCGTTCGACATTGGCGTCGTCAAGCGGCGCATCCACTTCGTCGAGAACGCAAACCGGCGCCGGATTGGTAAGAAAGATCGCGAAGATCAATGCCAGCGCAGTCAGCGCCTGTTCGCCGCCGGACAAAAGCGTCATGACCTGCGGCTTTTTGCCTGGCGGTCGGGCGAGGATTTCGAGCCCGGCTTCAAGCGGATCGTCGGATTCGATCAGTTGGAGTTCGGCTGAGCCGCCGCCGAAGAGCGTGGTGAACAACTCCTTGAAATGCGCGTGGACGGCATCGAACGCGCCAAGGAGCCTCTCGCGGCCTTCCTTGTTCAAACTTTGAACCGCCTGGCGCAGCCGCCGGATTGCCTCGGTCAGATCGGCATGCTCGGTAGAAAGATCGGTCTTGGAGGCCAGGATTTCGTTAAGCTCTTCCTCTGCCCGCAGATTGACCCCGCCAAGCCGCTCGCGGTCGTCTTTCAAACCTTCGAGCCGCTTTTCGACTTCCTCCGCGGGTGGGAGACCGTCTCCCGGCCCGACACGGGCGAGGCCGAAAAGTTCGGCCTCCGTGCAATCAAGCTCGGTCGCGATCATATGCGCGATCTCGCCACGGCGCGCCCACGCCGCTTCGACCCTGGCCTCGCTCCGGGCTTTTTCTTCCCGCGCTGCACTCATCGCGGTGAGCGCGTCGCGTGCGGCGCGATCCGCCCCGGCAAGACGCGACTCGGCCTCGGCCCGATTGTCGGCCGCTTGCTTGCGCGCTTCCTCGGCCGCTTCGATTTGGCGCATCAGAGTTTGACGGGCGGCCAGAAATATATCCGGCGCCTCGGCAAGTCTTCGCAGCTCTTGCGTGACTTCCTCGCGCCGCGCTTCCAGTGCGCTGATTTGGCCGCCCGCGCGCTCGCCGCGGGCATGCCAGGATTGGCGCTCTTCCTCGATGCCGCGCAAACGCTTTGCGCGCGTCTCGGTGTCGCGCAGGTGGGTTTGCAATTCAGCGCTGGCTTCGGCCACGGCGGCGCGATCGTGCGTCGCCGCCGCGCGTGCCAATTCGAGCCGCGCGGTCAGCTCCGCCGGGGTGTCCAATTGGGCGAGCGCCGCTTTGGCTTGCGCGTGCTTTTCGCTGGCTTCGGCGCGCGCGGCATCGAGGCGGAGGAGGGCTTCTTCGAGCGCCGAGAGCCGCGCGGCGGTCGCGGCTTTGTGCTTTTCGGCCGCGGCCTTTTCCGCGCGGGCGGCCTCCACCTTGCGCAGCGCTTCCTTGTGCGCCTGGCGTGCCCCGATTTCTGTGGCGGCCGCGGCCGAAAGAGCGGTTTGAGTTAGCTCGACATCTGTTTTCAAGACGCTGGCGGCGCCGCGGGCGGCTTGCGCTTGGATCGCGAGATCGCCGAGGCGGTTTTTTTCGGCGAGACGCCGCGCGGCGGGAGTAGGGGCTTCGGCGGCTTGCGTGAAACCGTCCCAGCGCCACAGATCGCCTTCCTTCGAGACCAGCCTTTGGCCGGGTTTCAGCAATGCCCGCAAGGCGGTTCCTTCGTCCCGCGCGACAACCCCGATCTGGTTCAGCCGCCGCGCGAGAGGCGCTGGCGCCGTGACGAGCCGCGAGAGCGCTTCGACGCCAGGCGGCAAATCGGGGTCGTCCGCAGCATCGGTCCGGGCCCAATGCGCGGGCGAAGCCGGATTGGTCGAGGCGTCGAGATCGTCGCCGAGCGCCGCGCCGAGCGCCGCCTCATAGCCTTTCGCGACGCTGATCTCCTCGGTGACCGAAGGCCAAAAGCCGCCGGTTCCGGCGTTCAGCATTTTGGATAATGTTGCGACTTGCGTTTCGAGAGTTTGCGCCTTGCGCTCGGCTTCGGCCATCGGAGGCCGGGTTTTTAATTCTTCGACACCGGCCTCGGCATGGCGGGCTTCGGCGAAGGCCAGTTCGTCTTCGCGGGCGTTAGCTGCCGCGATGGCTTCGTCGAGCGCCGCCTCCAAAAGCCCGAAATTCGCGCCGTCCGGAGAATCGGAAATAACCGCGCCGCGTTCCCTCCTTGCCGTTTCGACTTCGCCATCGAGCCGCGCCGCGCGGGCCATTTCTTCCTGAATTGCGGCCTCAAGCGTGGCACGCCGGGCCTCGATCGCGGACCTTATGTCCTGCGTCTCGATGAGCGTCTTTTCCGTAATCGCGAGGGCCGCTTCGGCGTCGGCGAGCTTTTCGCGCAAGGCCTCGATCCGGGCTTCGTTCAGGCCGCTGCCCACAAGCTCGGTTGCCTCCTGATCGAGCCGCGCGAGAACGGCGGCCGCGTCCTCGATCAGCGCGGCCTCCCGGGCAATATCGCTCGCCGTTTGCGCGATCCTGTGTTCCAGTTCGGCGGCGCGGCTTTTCGCGCGCCTTTCTTCTCCATCCAGCGTCTCGTGGGCAACGACGAGCCTTTGCAATTCGGCGGCGGCCTCGGCTTCGATGCCACGCAATCCCGGCAACTCATGCGCGGCGATCGCTTGCCGCCGCGCAGCCTCGGCCTGGGCCCTGGTTCTTTCCGCGACGTCCCGCAGATCGGCTTCGAGTTTGGCTTCGGCCGATTGCAGCACACTCGCCGCCTCGCCCTGGCTGATCAGGGCAAGCAGCGCTTCGTTGCGCCTGATCTCGCCCGCGAGACCACGGTAGCGCGCCGCTTGGCGGGCCTGCCGCTTGAGGCTGTCGGCCTGGGTATCGATCTGCCGCAAAATATCGTCGAGACGAACGAGATTGTCCTCCGCCGCCTTGAGACGCAGCTCGGCTTCGTGGCGTCGGGAATGGAGCCCCGCGATGCCCGCGGCTTCCTCGATGATCCGGCGGCGCTCCTGCGGCTTGGCGGCAATGATCTCGCCGATCTGGCCCTGCCGCACCATCGACGGCGAGCGCGCGCCGGTCGAAGCGTCGGCGAACAGCAATTGAACATCGCGGGCGCGCACCTCGCGTCCGTTGACCCGGTAGGTCGAGCCAGATTCGCGCTCGATGCGGCGGGAAACCTCGATAATCTCGCCATCGTTGAACGCGGCGGGCGCCGAGCGATCGCTATTGTCGAGGAAGAGGACAACCTCCGCCATGTTGCGCGCGGGCCGGTCGCCGCCACCGGAAAAAATCACGTCGTCCATGCCCGACGCGCGCATGCTTTTCGACGAACTCTCGCCCATAACCCAGCGCAGCGCCTCGACCAGATTCGACTTGCCGCATCCGTTCGGCCCGACAATGCCGGTCAGCCCCGGCTCGATCAGGAATTCGGCTGGCTCGACAAAGGTCTTGAAGCCCGCGATGCGGAGCTTGGAAAGTTTCATGGCCCGGCCCTTGTGCCGCGAAAAAGGCTTTGGATCATTGCCTATTATTCGACAGAGCTTCCTAGCTTTTGGTTAACCAATCGTGCTGGGCCGGCAAGCAGGAGCAAATGCCGCATGATTCGGCAACGCCGATTACGGCCCGACGCGTTGGCGAGCGCAAGGTTTGCGTTGATTTTTCTGCGAAAACCGTGAAGCTCACGGTGGTGATAGACCGGAGGACGGTCTGGCTCCGGCGGATTGCTAGCCCCGCGTCCTGAGCGGAAGGAAGCCCGAGGTTCCGTGGCGAGCGAGCCGAGAGCGGCGAGCCCTACTCGCGAGCGTTCCCCGCCCGAAGAGAAAGAAGGGGAACGCGAAGCGGGCGAGGTGCGTCCGGCGTCAGCCGGTTCAGCGTAGCCGCGAAGGTGAGAGGAAGCGTTTCGCGCAGCGACGGCAATGGAAGCGGGTGACTAGAGAGAGGCCCGAAGGGCAGCCTCGAAGGAGGAGGCCCGGGCGGAAAGACATGCGAGGTTTCGGAAGCGGGCTCCGGTTTCTCAAAAACTCGCGAGAACAGAACACTTCAGTCCATGATTCGTTTGATCGGACCGTGGTCAGGGGTTCGTTCATTTGGTCGCGTCGCGCCAAGGCCGGAAATTACGGATCGGCGTGTGGGTCTATTTCATCTGGCAAAGGCTTAGGTTAACGCGGAACCTGGCAGGCTATCGATCAAGGGTTTTTTTCGCACAAGAACACCGGAGAAATGACCCCGGCCAGTGCTATCCAGCCGGGGTCCTGGACCGGACGTTGGGGCATTGGGGGATATTGAAGACGCCCGAGACTGCCCAGAGGAGACGCCGATGTTGCTCGGATTAGCCAGGGTCACGCGTGGAGTCTGAGCAAAATTGAACACTCCCGGTAGGTCCAAGATGGCAAGGAACGAAGCTCGCCACCGCGATGCCTATTTCCTGGCAGTGAGACAGCGCGCTTAAAAAAGTTGCTGGTGCCGTGTCGCCGCCGGACGCGACGATTCGCGGATTTCGCGGGGTATCTCGAGGCGTCGCCACTTGTCGCGGATGACGCATGAAAGACAGCCGGAGGCGTAGCCGATTTGCAGGCATGCCGCAATCACGGCGAATTCGAGAAGCGCGCTCAGTAGAGCATGGTCGTAATAGGCGGAACTGGCAAAAACGATTGCGAAGGTCAACGCGCAGGCCGGAACAAGAACCCAAACCTTGAAAAACCGTCCGAAGACTGTCCCCAGCAGCACACTCCCGATTGCAAGTATGGTCACGCGACGTCGCCTCGATGGCATTATTGACTATGCCGCAGCAATTGGAATTTGTACCCGATATCAACAGCTCTTCCTTGGCTGTTTGAGCTGAAATAGCAGACTACCGGGCGTCGCTCTGTTCAAAATTGCTCAGGGCGCAGTTTTACCGCGCAAAGTCTTATGATAATAGGCCGTATGTGGTATACACCACATAGCGTCGCTAAAAGTTCTCTCGTGAGAGGATCACCGAGGTCTGTCATGGCAACCAAAAGCCGGCCGTCATTCGATCCGAAATCTTTTCTCGCCATGGTAGGCGAGGGCCGCAGCATTGGGGAGTACCGCAAGGACGAGATCGTCATGTCACAGGGAGACCCTGCGGATGCGGTCTTCTATATCCAGAGCGGCAAGGTGAAGGTCTCCGTCGTTTCGGAGCAAGGCAAGGAAGCCGTCGTCGCAATGCTTGGAACGAACGATTTCTTCGGCGAAGGATGTCTTGCCGGGCAGGCGCAGCGCATAGCGACGGTCGCGACGATGATGGACTCCGTCATCGTGCGCCTGGAAAAAGCGGCTATTGTCGGCGTGATCCATCGGGAGCCGGCGTTCTCCGGGATGTTCATTGCCCATCTTCTGGCTCGGGCCATCCGCGTCGAGGCAGACCTCGTCGATCAGCTGTTCAATTCGAGTGAGAAACGTCTTGCCCGGATGCTCCTGCTGTTGGCGAACTTTGGCAAGGACGAGAAACCGGAGCCGATCCTCGCGAAAATTAGCCAGGAGACGCTTGCGGATATGATCGGCACGACCCGGTCCCGGGTGAGTTTTTTCATGAACAAATTTCGAAAACTGGGTCTTATTGACTACAACGGCTCCATCGAAGTCCACAGCTCATTGTTGAATGTCGTTCTGCGCGACGAGCCGCATATCCGGATTTAAGCATGCGGATTTTGCCGATGCGCGGGCATGTAGATAAGATGCGCAGATCTCCTGATGTGAGCCAGGCGGTCGTGGCGGAGCATCGATCGAACAAAACTACTTGAGCGAACATGCGAAGCCTGAATTCCGACGCCACGTGCAAACCTAAGCCCTTTGAACCTAACCGATTTTCCTTTCCTCAGAGCCGCCTTCGCATCTCGAAATGCAGCGGAAGGCGCCGGAAAGGGAAGGAAAATTCGATTTTTCCTTAGTGGGCCAGAGCGTCCCAAGGTGTCGCACTTCGCGTCAGAATCCACCAAGGGCGAATGCGAGGGTATTTTGACATAGGGGCGATGCATAAATTCATTCTTGATCACTCTTTAAAGCGATGTTAGCTCGGTCACAGTTAACAGTTCACAGTTAAAAGTTCGGTAACGGTCTAAAGTTTGGTTGCGCCGGCGAGGCTCTGGCCGCTCTTACGCCCCCTCGCAGGTCAGAAGCGCGCGCCGATCCTTCCCGGCGGGAGACTCGCGGTGCAGAAGGTCGTGTGTCATGGCACTCAAACGCCGGCCGTCATTCAATCCGAAATCTTTTCTCGCCATGGTTGGCGAGGGCCGCAGCATTGGGGAGTACCGCAAGGACGAGATCATCATGTCGCAGGGAGATCCTGCGGATGCGGTCTTCTACATCCAGAGCGGCAAGGTGAAGGTCTCCATCGTTTCGGAGCAAGGCAAGGAAGCCGTCGTCGCAATGCTTGGAACGAACGATTTCTTCGGTGAAGGATGTCTTGCCGGGCAGGCGCAGCGCATAGCGACGGTCGCGACGATGATGGACTCCGTCATCGTGCGCCTGGAAAAAGCGGCTATTGTCCGGGTGATTCAACAGGAGCCAGCGTTCTCCGGGATGTTCATTGCCCATCTTCTGGCTCGGGCCATCCGCGTCGAGGCAGACCTCGTCGATCAGCTGTTCAATTCGAGTGAGAAACGTCTTGCCCGGCTGCTCCTGCTGTTGGCGAACTTTGGCAAGGAAGCCAAACCAGAGCCGATCCTCGCGAAAATTAGCCAGGAGACCCTTGCGGATATGATCGGCACGACTCGGTCGCGCGTAAGTTTCTTCATGAACAAATTTCGAAAACTCGGCTTCATTGACTACAAACGCGGCATCGAAGTCCACAGTTCATTGTTGAACGTCGTTCTGCACGACGAGCCGCAAATCCGGATTTAAGCATGCTCATTTTGCCGCGCGGGCATGTGGATAAGATGCGCAGGCATGTGGATAAGATCCGCGGATCGCTTGATGTGAGCAATTTTGCACAGCCGTCACCGTGGAATGGATGTAGTTTCGTTACAAGCTCGGTCACAATAAAAGTTCATAGTTAAAAGTTCATAGTTAAAGAAAGGAGGTAACGGTCAAAGCTCGAACGCAACGGTGGGGCTGTGGCCGCTCTTACGCCCCCCGCCGGTCAGAAGCGCCCGCCGATCCTCCCCGGCGGGCGCTTTTTTGTGTCCGGCGATATCGATGGACCGACCTTAAGCTTTGCACCTATTCCCAGTCATGACTATCCCCTGAATGCAAAACTGCGCTCGACAGGCCGGCTACGTAGATTAAGCAGCAGGCCGTTTGTTTCGCCGACGCGCCTTTCGATCAAGAAGGTGGTCTAAGCGCCTCGCTCTTACGGTAGCCCAGACGGTTGCTGCCGTGAGGAAACCGTCAGAAGCGCGGCGGTAAGACCCATACAAAGCAAAAGACTTTTAACTGGGTAGGTAATGGCTAGCACGGATCTTGAAATTGTGTACGGACGCGCGACCGCGAACACTTATCTACGGTTCTGGTGTTCGGGTCGAACGCAGCTGCCGCGCAAGGCCGCGCCATCCAACCGCCTATAGTACCGACTTTCCACGCAATCCCACTCTTCTCAAGGCCGCCAGGCGTATGAGGCCTTGAGTACTCAGACTCAACAATCGTACCAAAATGTTTGGCAATTATAACCTTGACAAAAGTGGCGCAACATGTATGATAGCTCGCATAGGAGCCAAACATGTCCGCCAACCTTCAAGACCCTCGCTTCACCGATGAGACTGCCGCCCGCAAAGCGCTTGAGGCCGTCGTGTGGCCGAATGGCCCAACTTGCCCGCATTGTGGCAACGCTAATCCTGGTAAGATCGCCAAGCTGGCAACCAAAAGCGCGCGCCCTGGTCTTCGTTATTGCGATGAATGCAAGGGGCAGTTTACGGCGACCGTCGGAACCGTTTTCGAACGCAGCAAAATCCCTTTGACCAAATGGTGGTTTGCGATGCACCTTATAGGGTCATCTAAAAAGGGAATATCCTCGCATCAGCTTCACCGCATGCTCGGCATTTCATACAAAAGCACATGGTTTATGATGCATCGCATCCGTGAAGCGATGCGCATTGGTGGCTTTGCGCCTATGGGCGGCGTCGGTAGCACGGTCGAAGCGGACGAAACTTTTATCGGGCGCAAAGAAGACTCAACCAAACGTCGCGGCCATGGTCACAAGAATGCTGTTTTGTCTCTTGTCGATCGCAAGAGCGGGCAAGTCCGCTCATTCCATGTCGATGGCGTTAGCGCCGCCGATATTGTCCCGATCGTCAAAGCTAACGTCGCGAAGGAAACTGCGATGATGACCGACGAAGGCGGCGCTTACTTCACCCTTGGCGATCACTTCGCGAGTCATGAGAGCGTCAGTCACAAAGCGGATGAATATGTGCGTGGTGACGTACATACGAATACGGTCGAAGGTTATTACAGCATCTTCAAACGCGGAATGAAGGGCGTCTATCAGCATTGCAGCGAGAAGCATTTGCACCGCTACGTTGCCGAATTTGATTTTCGATATAACAATCGTTCGCGTCTTGGCATCGAGGACAACGAGCGTGTCGCAAAAATTGCAGCAGGGATCACTGGAAAGCGTTTAACTTATCGGCGGCCTAACGAAGCCAGACTTTAAGAGACAAGCTAGGCGTTTTTTGCGCTGGAGGAAGTCCGTTCACAAAGGGTGCGTCAGGATATTCTAGCAGCAAGATAGCGCCCTGCGGTGCCCGTAATGGCGCCGCTTGCGAGAAATGTCTTGAGCGTCGTCAGCTGAGAATCGGAAAGCCAAGCATATTTCTCCGGCGTCAAATAGTGCCAAGCGACTGCGACAATACCGAAGGCAAATAGTAAAAAGAAAAGCCATACTGCGGCGATCGCAGCCCGGTTGACGTGGTTACGAAGCCGCTCGGTTCGACGGTGCTCCGCCCGCTTAGATTCTTCTTCAAGTGTACCGGCTGCAACTGCGGCGGCCTCTTTCTGGCCTTCCGCATCTCCCGTAATGGAAGCAGGCTCCGTCTCTGCCCCCGCGAGTTCTGGTATCCTTTTAAAGTCGTTTGGCTGTTCTCGGTTCATCCGCAAGGCGCCGGTAATGTTCCGCAATCAAATCGTTTGATATAGCAACCCCAAACGAATCTGGATGCCAAGTGATATGCCATGGCGTACCGCTTCGATGAGTTAATTCAGAAAGTTGGACTCCATTATTTTGGCCATAGATATTATAGACTTGACGAATAAGATCCGTCTCTTGAGGGTCAAGCGACTTAGCGAGTGGAGACGTGTCAGACATCCGACCAGCAATTGAACCTGCTCCATATACCTTCATATCGTGATAAAGTTGGGGGATAACTGGCCCGTACTTCCATGCCTCTATTCGATCGGTGATCAACGGGCGTTGGTAAAGGGCCAACATCCACCCGTGCGCTATGTACACAAGCTTGATTATCTGAAGAGGGGTTAACGCGCGGCCATCTTCTTCGGCTTGCCGAAGAAATTCATTCGCTACTGTCCGCGCCGATGTCGCCATGACACATTCAAATAAAAGGACACGAGTGGTCACCCTTTATATAAAATTTCTTCTATTGTCAAGCTAGTGGTTAGCTGGCTGGTTTCTGTCGGTAGCGCCCCTTAGAGGCTGGCCGTTCTTTGCGCTCCCTCTCCCGCCGTCGCCGTTGGGCCTCGGCTTGCGCGGTGATTGGCTTCGGGGCATCCTTATGCTGCTTCGGCTGCATGCGGACCATGCGTTCCATTATCCGCGTCGCAATGTCGGGACCAGATAGAGAATTTTTTGGCGGTTTCCCTGTCATACGGGCATTTTAGCACGAACACGCTGAGAGGCGGGAATCGCAAAGACTCCTTCCTCAACATTCGCTATCCTCGATGGTGCCAACCAGCCCAAGGGGATGCGCATGGCAAGACCACATATTCCTAACATGAATGATATCAAATCCCTTGCAAACAAGGAAATTCGTTTCTACGCCTTGGCTGGGGCGATCATGAGTTTGGCCGCTGGGTTGGAACTCGCCTATTTCGATCTGTTTGAGCGCGCCACCAAGATCAACCGGGATATAGGCGCCAGCTTCTTCTACCTGATCCTAAACGCCTCCATGCGCCGCGACATGACGAACGCAGCCGTTTCTCGCACCCTCACCGGGAATCCGCTTCTAGCTGAATGGAAGGCGCTCTACGAGCGTATTGTGAAACTCACAGGAATGAACAGCCAACGGAACCTATTAGGCCACGCGGTGACCTGGAAAAACGTGTCAGTGGAACAAGGTCCCCTTATGTCGAGTGGATTTGTAGGATTGACTGAAACGACAATCAGCTACCATGTTGAACAGGATGCTGAATTACTTCTAGCTGGGCGTCAAAAAGCAAGCGCTGCCGATTTTGATTCTCTCTTTATCTATTGCGAAGAGATCATAACGGTTTTGGGCGATCTAGACTCGTTTCTTGGCAAGCTTCCCTGACCCTAGCAGCCACTTTTCTTGCAAGAATTTCACGCAAGCCTTCATCGACGGGCGCCCACAGGGCATCCGAAATTTCATCAACTACTCTTAGATCAGCTTCGCTAATCGCCGGCCTGTCACGCGCCGTGCATTTCAACATTTGGTGTCACTTTTGTCAAGGTTATAATTGCCAAATGTTTCACGTGAAACATTTTGGTACGATTGGCGAGAAGCAAAAGCGATATTCCGCCGCCTTGCGTTCCATTTAGGCAGGCATAAAAACCCCCACGCGGCCTAAGATGCCACAGCCTCGGTGGTC
>JALZAY010000118.1 GCA_030948025.1 Pseudomonadota bacterium | reverse complement strand
GCGGCTGCAAGATCATCGGGCTGAGCGTCGATCCGGTAGCGCAGCACGGCCGGTGGTCGAAGGACATCGAGGAGACCCAGGGTTATGCGGTGAATTATCCGATGATCGGCGATCCCGAGCTGAAGGTAGCGAAACTTTATGACATGCTGCCGGCGGAAGCCGGAGACACGTCCGAAGGCCGGACGCCGGCCGACAACGCCACGGTGCGCTCGGTCTTCATCATTGGCCCGGACAAGAAGATCAAGGCGATGCTCACCTACCCGATGAGCAGCGGGCGCAATTTCGACGAGGTGCTCCGCCTCCTCGACTCCTGCCAGCTCTCCGCGAAGCATCCGGTCGCCACGCCCGTGAACTGGAAGCAAGGCGAGGACGTCATCATCGTCACGTCGGTGACCGACGATCAGGCTAAGGAGCGTTTCCCCAAAGGCTTCCGCGCCCTGAAGCCGTATCTCCGCCTTACCCCGCAGCCTTGAAGGCATCGCCAACTTGGCGATCAAAAGGGTTTTCTCAGCTTTCGGGCAAGTGGTAACGGATGCGCCGCATACCACCAGGTTTATCAGATAGAGAGAGCCCGGATCGCCGGCGAGATCGATACGTTAGAACATGTCCTCATCAGGAGATGTTCTAATGCCTTGGGTTGCGTAATCCGAGTCACCTATCTGGAGCAAGATAAATGGCGCAAGCCGCCGCGAAACCTACGGAAACCCCTGACGCCGCGCAGCTGCCGGGACGCGGCCGCATTTATGATTCGATCACCGATACGATCGGCGATACGCCGCTTGTACGTCTAAAAAAGATCGCCCGGGAAAAGGGCGTCAAGGCCAACCTTCTCGCCAAGCTCGAATTCTTCAATCCGATCGCCAGCGTGAAGGACCGTATCGGCGTCCACATGATCTCGGTCATGGAAGGCGCGGGCAAGATCGTGCCCGGCAAAACCACCCTCATCGAGCCGACCTCCGGCAACACCGGCATCGCGCTTGCCTTTGTCGCGGCGGCGCGCGGCTACAAACTCATCCTAGTCATGCCGGAATCGATGTCGCTCGAACGCCGCAAGATGCTTGCCCTGCTCGGCGCCGAACTTGTCTTAACCCCGGCGGCACAAGGCATGAAGGGCGCCATTTCCAAGGCGCAGGAACTCGCCGAGGCGACGCCCGGCTCGGCGATCCCGAAGCAGTTCGAAAACCCAGCGAACGTGGAAATCCACCGGCTTACGACAGCCGAGGAAATCTGGAACGATACCAAAGGCGAAGTCGATGTTTTTGTCTCAGGTGTCGGCACGGGCGGGACCATCACGGGAGTGGCGCAAGTTCTGAAGCCACGCCGGCCGAATCTGAAAATCATCGCGGTTGAACCGGAGGATTCGCCGGTTCTCTCGGGCGGGCAACCTGGGCCGCACAAGATTCAAGGGATCGGCGCCGGTTTCGTTCCGGCGATCCTCGACCAGTCGTTGATCGACGAAGTCTTGACCGTCGGAAATCAGACATCGTTCGACACGGCGCGGCTCGTCGCGCGCTTGGAAGGCATCCCAGTCGGAATATCGTCGGGCGCCGCCGTCGCTGCCGCGGTCGAAATAGGCCTGCGCCCGGAATTCGAAGGCAAAAACATCGTCCTTATTATACCGTCCTTCGCGGAACGCTATCTGTCGACTGCATTGTTCGAAGGGTTTTGATCACGTTGGCGCAAGCTTCGCCTGATAGGGTAATGGACGGGAGCCTTGCTCGGGGTGGTTGGTTTGTTCTGGAACACGGAGGAGGGATCCCTGAATTTGGCATGAATATTGCTTGAAGGGAAGGGTCAAAGATGGATATTTCCCCATGATAGAACTCATCCTGCTCGGTGCCGCCGCGATTTCGATCGCAGTAACTGCCTCTGTCCAGAACAAGCGCCACCTCGCCCTCGTGCCCGCCCGGATGCGGAAGCGTCAACCATAGTTTCACCCGGCCAACGGCCAGTTGACGCGGCGCCGTCGCCGGCGCGAGTGAAGACGGGGGTGAAGTATGGTATTGATTGCCTTGCTCATCCGCCGATGCATAAAGCAGGCGCGCGGCGGTCTTGGGATATGTTCGAGCAAGCCGGACGGGCCAGAAGTCCAGGATTCATGGCTTGAGTTCCCCGGCCGGATCAAAACATATTGCAATGCAAGTGTGATCAAAGAAGCCCGAGCCTCAGCCGCCAAAGCCTGTGCGGTCGTCGCGCGCCTCATGGGTTTTCCCTTTCGTTCAGCGAAAGGAAAGCCCCAATGGCGCCCGATGGAAAAGGGGCGCCGGGCGGCCGCGTTTTCCTCCGCGTTGGACCGCTACCTCGGGGATGTTCATGCCATCTTGCCAATTCGACGTGCTAGGCCTTGGCAACGCCATCGTCGATGTCATCAGCCTAACCGGCGATGATTTCCTTGCCGCCCAGGGACTGCGCAAGGGCACGATGACTTTGATCGACGAGGCGCGCGCCGAGGCCCTCTACAAGGCCATGGGTCCGGCAACCTTCGTGTCGGGGGGGTCGGCGGCCAACACGATCATTGGCGCGGCGAGCCTAGGTTGCCGCGCGGCCTTCATAGGCAAGCTGAAGGCCGACGAAACCGGCGCGGCTTTCGCGCACGATATCTGTGCGGCCAAAGTCGATTTTTCGACCGCTGTTGCAAAGGACGGGCCAGCCAGCGCCCGCTGCCTCGTGCTCGTGACACCAGATGGCCAGCGCACCATGAATACCTTTTTGGGCGCCAGCCAGAACCTGACCGAAGCGGATGTCGATGAAGACGTCGTCAAGCAGTCGGCAATCGTTTATCTCGAAGGCTACCTCTGGGATCCTCCGGCCGCGAAAGCCGCGTTCGTCAAAGCGGCAAAAATCGCGCGGGGAGCCGGGCGGAGAGTTGCTCTAACCCTGTCCGATTCCTTTTGCGTCGATCGTTACCGCGAAGAGTTTCTTGGACTCATTCGCTCTGGCTCGGTGCAAATCGTTTTCGCCAACGAGAGCGAGCTGCATTCGCTTTATCAAACCGGCGATTTCGACACCGCCGCCGCCCAACTGCGCGCCGAAAATATCCTTGGCATTGTCACCCGCTCCCAGCGGGGATCGGTCGTCGTTACGCGCGACGAGGTTCTCGCCGTGCCCGCGTTCCCAGTCGACCGGGTTATCGACACGACGGGAGCTGGCGATCTCTTCGCGGCTGGATTTCTCGCCGGGCTCAGCAAAAGCAAGAACCTCGAAACCTGCGCGAGGCTCGGCGCCCTTGCCGCGGCCGAGATCATCCAGCATATCGGCGCGCGGCCGCTCGCGGACCTCGGCCAGCTCGCCGCGCAGAACGGGATTGCGATCTAGCCGGATGTCCGGGCGTTTCTCGTGTCGAGGCCGGGTCTCGCCCTCGGTGGCCAAGCTTGGAAAGCTCCCGCCATGCTTACCCATGGTCAAGTCCTCTCGTCCCCGGTATAAGCCACCATGGCGTGATGGAACTCGCGCGCGATAATCGTCCATCCGCCAAAGACCATCGCCGCGATCGAACATTCGATCGCAAGGCGAAGCAGGCACGTGCAAGTGCTGGAACGACAGCCGGGCAGGGGAGGGCACGCATGACTTCGGATTCCGCCACACCAACCGGCCCGGACTTGCGCCAAGGACCGGACTTGCGCCAAGGAATCGCGTTCGGCGATCTTCCGGACGGCGGCATGCTGGCCGGCCATGCCGGCGGCGAGGCTGTACTGCTCGTCCGGCGCGGCGAAGACGTTTTTGCCGTCGGCGCGGTATGCTCCCATTATGGCGGGCCGCTCGCGGAGGGGTTAGTGGTTGGCGAGACGGTTCGCTGCCCCTGGCACCATGCGTGTTTCAGCCTGCGCACCGGCGAGGCCCTTCGCGCGCCCGCGCTCAACCCGGTGCCCTGCTGGCGCGTCGCGCGGCGGGACGGGGTCGTGTATGTTCAAGAAAAGCTGGAAGAGGCGGCGGCGCGTGCGCTGACCTCGCCCACCTTGCCTCGGTCCGTCGTCATAGTGGGCGGCGGCGCCGCTGCCAACGCCGCCGCCGAAACGCTGCGCAACGAGGGCTATCGTGGCCGCATGACCATGTTGAGCGCCGACGACAGCGTTCCCTACGACCGGCCGAACCTATCCAAGGGTTTTCTCGCGGGCTCGGCCGAAGAAGATTGGATCCCGTTACGGTCACTGGACTTCTACAGAGAACATGACATCGATCTTAAGCTTCGCGCCTGCGTCGCCGGAGTCGACCCAACGAGCCGAACGCTGCGGCTCGTCGATGGCAGCGAGTTGGCCTTTGATGCGCTTCTCCTCGCCACGGGGGCCGAACCGGTGCGGCTTGACATACCGGGCAGCGATCTTGCGCATGTGCATTATTTGCGCACGCTTACGGATAGCCGCGCTCTTGTCGCCAAGACTGAGGCTTCGCGTCGGGCGGTTGTCCTCGGGGCAAGCTTTATTGGCCTCGAAGTGGCGGCGTCGCTTCGCGCCCGAACGATCGAGGTCGCTGTCGTGGCGCCCGAGACGATCCCGATGGAGCGGATTCTTGGAGCGGATGCCGGGAATTTCCTTCGCCGGCTGCACGAGGAGCATGGCGTAAGGTTCCATCTCGGCACCACCGCGGCATCGATCACGGCGCGGAGTGTCAGGTTGGAAAATGGCGAAAACCTCGAAGCCGATCTTGTTGTCATCGGCGTCGGCGTGCGGCCTTCGACGTCGTTGGCGGAACACGCGGGACTTTCCATCGACCGCGGCGTCGTGGTGAACGAATATCTTGAGACGAGTGCCCCCGGTATTTTCGCGGCCGGCGATATCGCGCGCTGGCCGGACCGGCTCACCGGCGAATCGATTCGAGTCGAGCATTTTATCGTCGCCGAGAGGCAAGGCCAGACGGCCGCGCGCAATATCCTCGGGGCACGTGAACGTTTCGACGCCATCCCCTTCTTCTGGACCGAACAATACGATCTGCAGATTGCCTACGTGGGGCATGCCGAACGCTGGGACAAGGCGGAAATCGAGGGCAGTATCGAGGCGCGCGACTGCGCGATAAGCTATCGCCGCGGCGGCAAGAAATTGGCGGTCGCGACAATCGGCCGGGATCTTGCCGGCCTTGAAGCCGAGGCGGCGTTCGAACGCGCCATCGCTTCGGACTAGAAATAAGCGGTGCGGGACTAGGTTTTCTGGAGATCGTTGGTCGCCGGTCTTGGCTCAAGGGTGGCCGAGGCGGGCGCGCCTCAATGCGGCGTCCATCCGGGGAGTCTCGGATAAAGCGATTGAAATGATTTTATTCGATGCCTGTCGTGATAAACCTCGAGGATAAAAATGCGACGCAGAGACTTCTTCAAATCAATATTGGCGGCGGCGGTTCCGTCTACATTTCTAGATCAAAGTTGTTCGGCAAAAGACCCGGGCTCAGCCTCTAGAGAGGCGGCCTTGAACGTGAAGAGGAGATTGGAAGCCGCGCTGTTGGCTTTGTCAGGAGTGTCTGGAGTTGGTTTTGGCCTGCGAGAAGAGAAGGGCGTACTGTTTCAGGAAGAAGCCATCCGTGTATACGTTCGAGACCTCGCACAAGTTCCCGTGGACCTTCCCAAAGAAATAAGCGGAATACCCGTATGTGTTGTTCGCGGAAACTTCAGATGTTGTACTTTTCCACCTGATATAGCAAGATATGATACTTTGATAGGCGGCATTCGAATAGTTAACCCATCTACCTCAACTATAAACTTAAGTCTTGGATATGGAACACTCGGGGCTATAGTCAAAGACGTAACCACAGGGGAGTTACTTGGCTTAAGCTGCTTTCATGTCGTTGGTGTTCCTCAAGTTTTTCCCGACATCGTCTGGCAGCCTGACCATCCACCGCTCGTTCAGGGATCTACGATTTCATCGGCCGACAGCATTGGAGCTGTATTGAGGGTAGACTTCCCCAAAACAATTACGCCTGAGCTGCAACCCAGAGTCATCGGCACTACAGATTCGGCCGTATTCAGCTTGCAGAAAGCCATCGTCGAGCAAGGGCGGCAAACCTCACCGGCTATCCTGCACGACGTCGCCCCGGCTCTACTGGTGAACTCAATCACAGGAACGTCACCGATTCGTCTAACGCAACCCGTCAAAAAGCGAGGCTTTATGACCCGTGTTACGTCCGGATTGGTTATCGATCCCAATTTGACGTACCCATGGAAGCCGCGTGCCAATGGGCTACCCCTGCCCGAATATGTTTTTAATCAATCAGGCACTCATCACGAGCATTGAGCCAGAGAAGGGATTCGTTTTTGCAGAGGACGGTGACTCAGGCTCCGTAGTCCTCGAAGGCGACAAGGCCGTGGGCCTCTTGTGGGCCGGAGGTCCGGGCGGAGCTGGGAAGCAGGGTATCATGTCCCCAATTGACGAAGTAACATCGCGATTAGGGATCAGTATGGTATGGTAAACGACAGGGCGTTTGAGTGCCCGCTCGTTGGCGAGGAATGCGTATGCCTGGCTGCTGGCAATACAAGTGTAGAGGTGGAATTCGTATTTTGTTCAAGGCTTATCCCTCAGGCTCCGGGCGTACCAGATATTGAGTGGCAGAGGCTTGGCGGGGTGTAAGAATATAACCCAATGTTCGTACCTCAGACGCCATTTAGATTGAACGGGTCGCTGAAGCCTATGGCGAGAGCGGCTTGTAACGGTAAACATTCGTTCAGGGAGACATCTTCGTCGAAACAGAAGAGAAGGGTCACCGTATGAAGAACTCGTCGTTATGGAGGCTGTTCGTAGCTCTGCCTGACGCTTGTCGAGCATCACGAAACGTTCACTTTTAGAATGCAACTAGAATGCAACCCTATTGCTCTGCGGTTTTGCTCGTCGCTTGCGACGTACTATGAGGGCAGCTGTGGACCACGCTTACGTGCCGGAACCTTAGCTGGCGCTGTCGGATTAGCGGTCGTCTTCACCGGCGGAGCGGCACATGCGGATGATGTCGACACTGCGGTCGATGCCGTGGTGAGCGTCGGATCGATTGCGGGTGTTCCCATTGACGCGACGGAGACGACGGTCATTAAGGGTATCGTCCGGTGCGCCATCAGCAAGACGGCGGTCGTTAACTGCGCGCGCCAAGCGATCATCGACCGACTTCCGCCCGAGGCACGCCCACTTACGACGTGCGTCCTCAATGAAACCCCAATTGAACAATGCGGGGCCGCCGAGATCCTCCAGCGCTTGCCGCCTCAGGCGCGCGATATTGTTACGTGCATTACTCAGCGCACCGATGTTGGCGAGTGCGGTCAGCAACTGGTCCTGAATGCCGCTCAGAAGGAAGCCTTCGACGCGATCGAGAAGCTTAAAGCTGATGGCCGCAGCGAACTCGGCTCAGCTGGGTCCGGCGCTATTCGTAACATTATCGGTCTCAGCGAGGCCATTCGCGCTGAGGATTGGGTAAACGTCGGCGTCTACGGGGGTACAGAGGTTTACAAGGCCGCTGCCAAGATCGTTTTGAAAGCAGTTTTGCCCGAAGTTATACCGGCCGGCCAAGTACTCGACCCAATAATCGATGCGATTATCCAAGCTCGGGCTGATCTTGTCGCGAAAATCATTAGGGGTGCGAAGACGCAAGACGCCCGCCTCGTCGGTGACGCGATTGTCGAGGCGTATTTAATCGATGGGTTCCTAGTTCCTTGTGCAATCCCGCAAATTCCAGACGACGTGAAGGAAGCGGTCTGCGGGACTATAGGCAAGATCATTCATAGCATCGCCGACGTCGGCGGTGAAGCGGCTGACTTTGCATTGCGCCTTATCAAGGACCCGCTTGGCATTCCAGACACGGTATGGGCAGAGTTGGAGGACTTGGGAGCAACGGTTTTTCAGAATAAGAAGCACGATTGCATGCCGCCCGAGCAATATTATGCGACCAACTACGTCAAGTGCTACCATCGTGGTGTCCGTCAGCGCTTCTCGAGCAACGAGCAATTAGACCAGCTCATCGGAACACTGAACTTCCACTGCCGAACCTACTATGATCGGTGTTTTCTCTCGAAGTATTTCGACCGCCTCTGTAATCCGCAGCAAACAATGTTCGCCGATCACGTCAATCGGTTAACTTCGTCGATGAACACGGCAGCGAATTTGTACAGCGGTTCTTTCCCGCAATTCGTTCGCGACAACGGACAAGCGGCCGCCTGCGACCCGCAGGCGTTCATATTCCCGCAATTTCTTGACAGCTGCGCACGAGCGGTGGCAATTCAAGTTCCGCTTGCAGGTGATCCGACAGGAGATAATTGCGACAGCGCACCATTGATATTGTCCTCTCTGATCGCCCCTAGGGCAGCGTGTGAAAGGGCAATGGCGCAATTGGATACCAGGTCCGTGCTCGGAAGGGTTTGTGAAGGTAACCCGCAAGCGCCAACGGGCTGTCATGCAGCTCAGGATCCGGTGTGCGGCTACATAGATGTCACATGCAACGCGCCACTGCCGGCCGCCTCAGAGTTTGTATTAGCAGGACTCCCCGGCAAGGTGTACAGATTCGTTTCAGAGAGCGGCGGGATAAGCGCCGAGTATACGGGGGCTGGTAATATAACTATGAGCGTTTGCGCTCGCAATTTCTTCGGCTCTACCACATGCGGCGAACCCTTTAGCGTCACGCTGGGTCGAACCGACGACCCTTCGTGTCTTGCAACGGTAACATATCGAACTTGCCCCCAAGGCGTTGCCTTGTCCTTGCCACGGATGTATACCAATAGGAGGCCAATCGTGCCACCCATGTGACTAAGGCGCACACACGCGTGGCTTCCGGCGGCAAGCGGCCGATGGTTTTTCCGCATTTGCCGCGCCGGGAGCTTGCCCAAGCAAGCCCATTGCCTTATATAGATTTTCGTTCATGCGTCTCATGACGGTTGTTTAATCAAAACGATCGCTCTATTGAGAGTGGGCCCCTCGGGACCCGCTCTTTTTTATTGCCGCTTGGGCTCCTTCGAGGGGGAAGCGTAGTTCCTCGATATTTTGCTGCCGGAGCGAACCGGTGATGGACCGGCAAGGTTTGGATCGCGCCAGCAATGGCATTGAGACGGAGGCGCAAGGCGTCCTCGATGAACCTCGCTTGATCGAGGAAACCGGGGTTGCCGCGCGTGTGGCGCATGTTGCGCAACCGGTTTTGAGCGGTCTCGGATACCGGCTGGTCCGGGTCAAGCTTTCGGCGCAAGCGGGAATGACAGTGCAGATCATGGCGGAACGTCCCGACGGGTCGATGAACCTCAATGATTGCGAAATCGTGAGCGCGGCTCTCTCGCCCATTCTCGATGTCGAGGAGCCGGTAAAAGTGGCCTATCGCCTCGAAATTTCCTCGCCGGGGATCGATCGTCCGCTCGTCCGCGTCTCGGATTTCCAGCGCGCTTTTGGGCGGGAAGCACGGATCGAGATGACGACCGGCGTGAACGGGCGCAAGCGCTTCCGCGGCTCTGTTGGCGAGGTCGAAGGCGAAGGCCGCAGTGCCGTGCTGACGCTCGATCGCAGCGATGCCAAGCCAGGCGAAGCCGCGAAAGCCTTGCTTTTGCTGCGCGACGTGGCCGAGGCAACCCTGATTTTGAGCGAGGCGCTTATCCGCCAGTCCCTGCGGGCCGCGAAAGCATCGCGGGGCCAAGATGCAGGCATGGAAGATGAGGCCCGGAAAGCGGCGCCAGGCGAGGACGCCGGGCCGAGGCGCGGACCTGGCCGCGGCGTGCGGTCAAGCTTCAAGCAAAGCAAATCGAACCAAGCCAAATTGCCGGCGCCGCGCGGGTCCGGCGCGGCTTCGCCCGCAACAGGAGACGAAGATGGCAGTCAGCGCCAATAGGCTCGAACTCTTGCAGATCGCCGATGCCGTCGCGCGGGAAAAATCGATCGATCGGCAAATCGTTCTCGCCTCGATGGAGGACGCCATTCAGAAAGCCGCGCGGTCCCGCTACGGTCAAGAGACCGAGGTTCGCGCCGAAATCAATCCAAAGACCGGAGAGATCCGGTTTTCCCGCCTGCTCCTGGTCGTCGATCAGATCGAGAACGACGCCACGCAGATCACGGTCAACGAGGCGCGCAAGAAAAACCCGGCGGCGCAGGCCGGCGATTGGATCGCGGAAACCTTGCCGCCTTTCGATTTCGGGCGGATCGCCGCGCAATCGGCCAAGCAGGTGATCGTTCAGAAGGTCCGCGAGGCCGAGCGCGACCGGCAATATGAGGAGTACAAGGACCGGATCGGCGATATCGTCAACGGCGTCGTGAAGCGGGTGGAATTTGGCAATGTGATCATTGATCTCGGACGCGGCGAGGCGACGATACGGCGTGACGAAATGATCCCGCGCGAAGTTTTCCGGCCCGGCGATCGTGCCCGCGCCTATGTCTATGACGTTCGCCGCGAACAGCGCGGGCCGCAGATTTTTCTGTCGCGCACGCATCCGCAATTCATGGCAAAACTGTTTCGCCAGGAAGTGCCGGAAATCTACGATAATGTCATCGAGGTGAAGTCGGTCGCGCGCGATCCGGGGTCGCGGGCCAAGATCGCGGTGATTTCGCGGGATACTTCGATCGATCCGGTCGGCGCCTGCGTCGGCATGCGCGGATCGCGGGTGCAGGCGGTCGTCAATGAATTGCAGGGCGAGAAGGTCGATATCATTCCATGGTCGCCGGATGCCGCCACCTTCATCGTCAACGCGTTGCAGCCGGCGGAAGTTGTCAAGGTCGTGCTTGACGAGGATTCCGCGCGGATCGAAGTCGTCGTGCCCGATGACCAGCTCTCCCTGGCGATCGGGCGCCGCGGCCAAAACGTCCGGCTTGCGTCGCAGCTGACCGGCTGGGATATCGATATTTTGACGGAGGCGGAGGAATCGGAACGCCGGCAGAAGGAATTTGCCGAACGCACGAACATCTTCATGAAAGCGCTGAACGTCGACGAAGTCGTCGGCCAGTTGCTTGCGTCGGAAGGGTTCCGGTCGGTCGAGGAATTGGCTTTCGTCGAGCCTTCCGAGGTTGCCGCGATTGAGGGTTTCGATCAGGACACAGCCGCCGAGATTCAAACCCGCGCGCATGATTATTTGGCCAAGGTCGAGGTCGAGCAGGACGCGCGGCGGCAAGAACTCGGCGTTTCCGACGAACTCAAAGAAGTCGCCGGGGTCACGACGGCGATGCTCGTCAAATTTGGCGAAAACGAAATCAAGACCGTCGAGGACCTCGCCGGCTGCGCCACCGACGATCTCGTTGGCTGGAGCGAACGCAAGGACGGCGAGACGACGAAGCACGCCGGCGTTCTTGACGGTTTCGAAATCTCGCGCGAGGAAGCGGAAGCCCTCATCATGACCGCGCGGGTCAAGG
>JALZAY010000303.1 GCA_030948025.1 Pseudomonadota bacterium | reverse complement strand
CGTCTTTGCGGAGAGGCCCCGGCTGGTTTGTCGGCAAATGCGGCGCGATCTTCGCCCATTGCTCATCGTTGAACCAAAACAAATGCGATTCCATCGGTTAGCCTCCCATACCGGTTGCCAACTCTTTGAACATAACATGGTTAATCAAGTCTTGACCCTAGAAACTATCGGCAAAAGTTGGTGACGGCGTAATGGGGTGAGGCGGCGTATCGGTCTCGGAAGCCGGCGAAGTTCGTCACGTCCATGGTGACCTCAACAGAAGCCAACGCTCGCGGTCGCGCGGGCAGCCACCGCGCCTATAAAAAACCGCAGGACGAAAAAATAAATCCTTTCCGAACATCGCGCTAGGTCCAAATCCCCGCTTCTTACCTCGCTGCGCTCTGCAAATGTATGTTTGCCTCGAATGTCAATCGTACCAAAATGTTTCACGTGAAACAGTTTGGTACGATTGCACGAAAACTAGCACCTCGCGAAACGTGTGCAAAAAATCACAACGGAATGTTGTCGTGCTTCTTCCACGGATTCTTGAGGTCCTTGTTGCGCAGCATGGCAAGCGCGCGGGCGACGCGCTTTCGCGTGTCGCGCGGCATGATGATCTCGTCGATATAGCCGCGTTGCGCCGCCACGAAAGGCGTTAAAAAGCGCTCCTCGTATTCGCGCGTGCGTTGGGCGATCTTTTCCGCATCGTCCGCCTCGGCGCGAAAAATGATCTCGACCGCGCCCTTGGCTCCCATGACCGCGATTTCGGCGCCGGGCCAGGCGAAATTCACGTCGCCGCGCAGATGTTTCGAGGCCATCACGTCATAGGCGCCACCAAACGCTTTTCGCGTGATGACGGTTACCTTCGGCACTGTTGCCTCGCCGTAGGCAAAGAGGAGCTTCGCGCCATGCTTGATGAGGCCGCCATATTCCTGCGCAATGCCTGGAAGAAATCCCGGCACATCGACAAAAGTCACGATCGGAATATTGAAACAATCGCAAAAGCGCACGAAGCGGGCGGCCTTGCGCGAGGCGTCCGAGTCGAGCGTGCCGGCGAGGACCATCGGCTGATTGGCGACAAAGCCTATCGTGCGTCCTTCCATGCGGCCAAAGCCTGTCACGATATTGCGCGCATAAGCTTCCTGGATCTCGAAGAAATCGCCCTCGTCCACGGTCTTGGCGATGAGTTCCTTGATGTCGTAGGGCTTTGCCGGATCGTCCGGCGCCAGCGAGTCGAGCGAGGCCTCGCATCGCTCGGGGTCATCGAAGCCCGGCCATTCCGGAACGCCGCTCGTGTTCGACGATGGCAGGAAATCGACAAACCGCCGCATTTGCAGCAAGGCCTCGACGTCGTTTTCATAGGCGCCGTCGGCCACCGCGCTTTTGACTGTATGCACGGAGGCTCCGCCGAGATCCTCGGCGCTCACCGTCTCATTGGTCACCGCCCTTACCACGCCGGGGCCGGTCACGAACATATAGCTCGTGTCCTTGACCATGAAGATGAAATCGGTGAGCGCCGGGGAGTAGACGTCGCCACCCGCGCAAGGACCCATGATGAGCGAAATCTGGGGGATCACCCCGGACGCCAGGACGTTGCGCTGGAAAACCTCGCCGTAGCCCGCGAGCGCGGCGACCCCTTCCTGGATGCGGGCGCCGCCCGAATCGAAAAGCCCGATGAGCGGCGCGCGATTGTTGAGCGCCATGTCCTGCAGCTTGGCGATCTTTTGCGCGTGCGCCTCGGAAAGCGAACCCCCAAAAACGGTAAAATCCTTGGCATAGACGAAGACCGCGCGGCCGTTGATGGTGCCGGAGCCGGTGATAACGCCATCGCCCGGCGCGTGGCGATTGTCCATGCCGAAGTCCGTCGCGCGATGTTCGACGAACATCCCGGATTCCTCGAACGAGCCTTGATCGGTCAGAAGCTCGATTCGTTCCCGCGCGGTGAGCTTTCCGCGCCCGTGCTGGGCGTCGATCCGCTGTGTCCCGCCGCCGCGAAGGGCACGCGCGCGGCGCTCCGCGAGGCGTTCGAGACTAGGTTTCACTGGCCATCTTCCTGGTTGCCGATCGCATTGCTCATGCTTGGGAACGTCCTGCCGTCACTTCGCGAAAACGCGTGCTCTTTCATGATCGCCTTGCCATGGCGATGGGATCGGCCGCATCGAGGCGTGCGTCAGGTGAGGTTTTTTCCAGCATCGGTTTGCCGTTGTGCGGGGTTGGGCGGAAGCGCCCGTTCATTCCAGGCAATCGAACGACACTTGTCGTTGTTTTAGTTTATCGCATTTTCATTTCGAATACAGAATACAGTTGCTCGTGCCTAAATCGGCGTGACGAGGTGCAGGCCTTCTGCTCAGTCTTAGGAGCCGCAAGATTCTAGATTCTAGATCTCGCGGCCCCGTGCATTTGTCCGGCGAAGGGTTGCGCCCCAAAAAGCTCTATGTTAGGTGATCCCTGCCTCGTGGTGGCGCCGCTTTCCTTGACGCCTTTCCTCGTTTTCCAGTTCCGGACCGCGTCTCGATTTTTCGCTGTGATTAAAGCCGGACCTTTGGGAAGCGGCTTCGGCGGCCGTTTGAATTTTGGGGATTTCGCCTTGGCGGCGCAAGTGACTCTGGTGTCCGGGATGGCGGGGCGCTACGCTCAGGCGCTGTTCGCGCTGTGCGAGGAGAGGGGGACTGAATTATTTTTTTCGACGGACCATGCCGCCGTTGATCTCGCGATCTTCGCGGAACTTGCAGCGGCAAGCCCGGATATGCAGCGTTTCATCAAGAGCCCGGTGTTTTCGGCCGAAGAGCAGGTGAAGGCGCTCGATGCCCTTCTTGCCAAGGCGGGGATCGAGGGGATCGCCGCCAAATTCATCAAGCTCGTCGCGGCAAAGCGCAGGCTCTTCGCGATTTTCGACATGATCCGCGATTTCAATTTGCTGAACGACGCGCGAAAAGGCGTCACGCGGGCCGATGTAACGGTCGCCGAGACGCTCAAACCCGAGCATGTCGAGGCATTGCGGAACGCGCTTACGGATATTTCCGGCGGCGGCGAGCTTGACATCGCGGTCAAGGTGGACCCGGCGATCATCGGCGGCCTCATCGTCAAACGGGGCTCGCGCATGGTTGACAGTTCTCTCAAAACCAAACTCAATTCGATTCGTTCACGCATGAAAGAGGCCGG
>JALZAY010000013.1:32206-33895 GCA_030948025.1 Pseudomonadota bacterium | reverse complement strand
CGGCCTTGCCGCTCGACCGGGCGAAGCCCTCGGCGGCATGCGCCGCCCCCTGTTCGTGGCGCACCAGCACATGCTTGATGAAATCTTGGTGAAACAGGGCGTCGTAGATCGGCAGAACCGCGCCGCCCGGATAGCCGAAAATGGTTTCGACTCCCTGGTCCCGCAACGCCCGGATGACCATTTCCGCGCCGGTCATCAGATTGGTCATATCTTGCTCCAAGTGGTGTCTTTCGAAGAGATTGTTTGCGATTTCTTGAATCTTGGCAATAAAAAAGGCCCGTGAGGGCCCCGGATATGCGCCAGCTGAGGGAGAGCGGAGCCTATCTCCGTCCCGCCTCCGGCGCGCGCGCTACGATAAGAAAGATTCTCATGGGACGAACCCTTGCCGACGGCGAACTTGTCTTCCATAGCCGATGCGCACCTGACGGTCAATAAGGTTTGTTTAGGGCACAGGGCACTCCATGGAACGGATCGAACTGATTGAACGGGCGCGGGTATTTTGATTGGCGCGCGTGTTCCTGATGGGGGAGCAAGACGGCGGCCGACGAGCCGGCAGCGTTCGGCCGCCAGCGACGTGAGCCCCAAAGGCCGCAAAGCCGCTCTGGCGTTTGAACATCTCGGCCGGCGGTCCCCGCGCCGCTAGGGCCGTCGCCATCACCGGCCCGCCTCCTGCCGACGATTCATTTCGGCATGCGTTCTTTTGACGTGCCCCATCGCAGGGGCGACAACTTCCGCGCCGGAGCGTATAATGTCAAAAATGCAGCTCGCGGTTCCGTGCGACCAGCCGCTTTATGCCGAGCTTCGCCGCGACCTCGTGACCGCTTGTCGCCCGGTTCGGGAGGAACGCTTCATGCCGAAGTTCCATGTGATCGCCGGTCCGGATGCAACTCCGGCCTATCCCATCGTGCGCAAGATCGGACCAGCGGACCTCAAGGACGCTCTTGCCAGAGGCATCGACGACTTCTGGGCGATACCGACATCCCTTGTTTTTCTAGGTCTCGTCTACCCGATTGCCGGCATGTGCCTCGCCGGCTATGCTGTGCCCCTGCTTTTTCCGCTCATGTCGGGTTTCGCTCTGGTTGGTCCCTTCGCTGCAATTGGCTTGTACGAGATAAGCCGGCGGCGGGAGCTCGGCCTTGAGGCCTCCTGGGCGAACGCTTTTGACGTGCGTCACTCGCCGTCGATCCCCTCGCTCCTGGCACTCGGCCTATTGCTGCTGGTGATCTTCATCTGCTGGCGGGCAACCGCCGAGTCGCTTTATGTATGGCTCTTCGGCCCCATGGAACCGGTGTCCTACATGGGGTTTCTCAACGACATCTTCACCACATCCCGGGGTTGGACCCTGATCGTCCTGGGTAATGCTATCGGTTGCGTCTTTGCGGTGGTGGTGCTGAGTATCAGCGTCATCTCATTTCCCTTGCTGCTCGACCGCGATGTAGGCGTGGTCGTGGCTATTCTCACATCGCTCAGAGCGGTACGGAGGAACCCTGTCACCATGGCGATCTGGGGATTGATCGTCGCGGCGGTCCTGGCGATCGGCTTCTTGCTGCTGTTCGTCGGGCTCGCGGTCGCGGTGCCGATCCTGGCCCATGCGAGTTGGCATCTCTACCGAAAGGTCGTGGAACCGGCCGCCCCTGTCCGACGCCAAGCCGTGGAGTCTCAATCCTGGTAAACGGCGTCGTCTCAGCC
>JALZAY010000013.1:0-32196 GCA_030948025.1 Pseudomonadota bacterium | reverse complement strand
AGAGAGCTTGCCGGGATCGGACAGCAAAGCCTTGTTGGCTTCAAAGATCAGATGATATTTGCCGCCATGGCCGGGGCCATATTCGGCTTCGGCGATCTTCCACAGCGTATCGCCAGGCTTGAGGGTATAAAACTTCGATTCAGGCGCCTTGGCGGCGGCCGCGGTATCGTTATGGACCGTGGCGGCGCCCGACGCATTGCCGCTCGCCGGCGCGGTTTTCTCTGCTTCCCCGGTCGCGGCGGCGCTGCCCGAGAGGACGATGGCACGCCCTTCGGACTCGGCTTCGGGTTTCGAGACATCGCGACCGTCTTTCTTCGCCTCATTCTTCAATCGTTGAGGGGGAACGGTGGCCGTGGCGGTGGCGGTTCCGGTCCCTGACGTTTGGGGCGCAAGGGTCGCGACCTCAGCACTGGCTTGCCCCGTTCCGAAGAATGCGACCCGAGTGACGTGCGTGTAATCCGACTCGAACGCCATGATTGCCACGAACAGCAACACCGCCCCCGGCGGAGCCAGAATGGCATACATCAGGGCCAGCCGCTCCCAGGCCATGTGCATGAAGACGGCAACAATCAAGCCCGCCTTCACAATCATGAACAGCAGGATCAGAAACCACCTGAGAAATCCCTCGCAGCCCAAGTAGTCAACAAGAAACGAGCAAGTGCTCAGGACAAACAGCCAACCCCATACCACCAGATAAAGCTTAATCGGGTGTTGTTGTCCCTCTTTGTGCGCCGTATTTTTTCCACTCACCGAAGATACATGTGCCATGTTTTTCCCACTTACCAAAGATAAAAAAGTGCAAAGATGAAGACCCACACAAGATCGACGAAGTGCCAGTAGAGACCCAACGTTTCGACGATCTCATAATTCCCTTTCCGGCTGGTAAAAAAACCGCGCGCTTGACGGTCATAATCTCCCCGCCCAACTTTTCGCGCAATGAGGAGCAGGAAAATCACGCCGATCGTCACGTGGGTGCCGTGGAAGCCCGTGATCAAGAAAAAGCACGCGCCAAACTGGTCCGCGCCCCAGGGGTTGGCCCAAGGCCGGACCCCTTCCAGGATCAGCGTGGTCCATTCGAAAGCCTGCGTTCCGACGAAAGTGGCGCCAAATGCCGCGGTCAACACCATCAAGGCCGCGGTTTTGCCGCGATCGCGGCGGTAGCCGCAGTTGACGGCCATGGCCATCGTCCCGCTACTGCTAATCAAGATGAAGGTCATGATGGCGATCAGGAGGAGCGGGTATTTTGTGCCGCCGATCGTCAAAATGAAGACTTCACTGGTGTCCGGCCAAGGCACGGTCGTCGACATTCGCACCGTCATGTACGAAAGCAGAAAACAACTAAAAATAAAGGTGTCGCTCAGGAGGAAGATCCATACCATGGCCTTGCCCCAGGGGACATTCTTGAACGCGCGCTGGTCCGAGGACCAGTCAGCGGCAAAGCCCTGCCAGCCCCCGGGGCGCGCGGGGGCTTCTAACGTGTCCGTAAGTGCCGGTTCCGTCATTTGTACTCCCGAACTCCTTTCTGGAGCATTTTCAGGCAAGGCGGACACCGGCTCACCATCAGAAAATGCGACAAATCAAAGAAACTAGACCGCTGTCCGATTCAATCGGATCGGTCAGCCGCAGCAGACCGAATAAGACCAGCCAGACAAAAAGCAGAAAGTGCCAGTACGTCGCGCAGAGTTCCACGCTCAAGCGCATTTGGTCCAGTTTAACGCCTTGCCATGCCTTATCCATGGTTCTGCCCAAGGCCACCAGGCCGCCCAATAAGTGCAGCCCGTGCACGCCGGTGATCAGGTAAAAGAAGGCGGCGGCCGGGTTGGCCGTCAAGTAATAGCCCGCGGCGTCGAGCTGTTGCCACGCGATGAGCTGACCGGCCAGGAAAGCAAGCGCGAAAACGCCGCCGGCGAGCAGGCCGGCTCTTACGCCGTCCATCCTTCCCCGGCCCGCGGCAACCTGCGCCCATTGCAGCGCGCCACTGCTCAAGATCAACATGCCCGTGTTGAGCCACAGCAGCTTCGGCACGGGCGCGGGCCTCCACTCCCCCATGTCCATTCGCATGGAGTAGGCGCTGATCAAGAGCGTGAAGAGACAGCCGACGACCGCGAGAAACACTCCCAGCCCAATCTTCTCGGCGGGCAGGGACGATGCGCCTGGATCGCCGGTCGGGCCCGCCTCCAACCAGGGCTTGGCTGTCAGCCTTTGCCGCGCTAACCACCATGCGACGATGGCCGCGATCACCGCCAAGAATAGAAATGTGATATTCATGGCGGGGTTGCCTAACGCGCAGGTATGGCTGGGGGCTGGTTTTGCGGCAGGAAATCCGGCCCGGCGCCCGGCACACTGTAATCATAAGCCCAGCGGTAGACGACCGGCAACTCCTTGCCCCAGTTGCCATGCCCGGGCGGGGTTTGCGGTGTCTGCCACTCCAGCGTGGTCGCCTTCCAGGGATTGCCGCCGGCAAGTTTGCCCTTGGACAGGCTCCATATCAGATTGAAAAAGAACACCATCTGGGCGGCACCCACGATCAATGCCGCGGCGGTGATAAAGACATTCAGCGTCGCCGCCGAGTGCGGGACAAAAGCCGTCTCGCCCAGCTCGTAATAGCGGCGCGGCACGCCGATAAACCCCAGGTAGTGCATCGGGAAGTAAATCAGATAGGCCCCAAGGAACGTGACCCAGAAGTGAAATTGGCCCAGCCTCTCGTTCAGCATCCGCCCGGTGATCTTGGGGTACCAATGGTAGATCCCCCCAAAAACAACAAGAATTGGCGCGATACCCATCACCATATGAAAGTGGGCAACGACGAACATCGTGGCGGAAAGCGGAACATCCACGATCACATTGCCGAGGAACAAGCCGGTGATTCCCCCGTTAACAAATGTGACGATGAATCCGAGGGCGAACAGCATCGGGACCGTGAGGTGGATGTCACCGCGCCACAGGGTCAGCACCCAGTTGTAGACCTTGATGGCAGTTGGGACGGCGATGATGAGCGTGGAGGTGGCGAAGAAGAATCCGAAAGGCGGGTTCATGCCGCTGATGTACATGTGGTGCCCCCATACCACGAAGCTGAGGACGGCGATCGCCACTAACGCCCACACCATCATGCGATAGCCGAAGATGTTTTTTCGCGCATGGGTGCTGATCAGGTCGGAGACGATACCGAAGGCCGGCAGGGCGACGATGTAGACCTCGGGATGGCCGAAAAACCAGAAGAGGTGCTGGAACAATATCGGACTGCCTCCGCCATATTTCAGGTGTTCCCCGGCCTGGACGATGGCCGGCATAAAGAAGCTGGTCCCGAGCACCCTGTCAAACAGCATCATGACGGAGGCGACGAACAACGCGGGGAAGGCCAGCAGCGCGAGGATGGTGGCCGTGAAAATGCCCCATACTGTCAAGGGCAGGCGCATCATCGTCATCCCCCGTGTGCGTCCCTGCAGCACCGTCACCACGTAGTTCAAGCCGCCCATGGTGAAGCCGATGATGAACAGGATCAGGGAAGCCAGCATCAAAATAATGCCCCAGTCTTGCCCCGGGGTGCCTTCGAGGATGGCCTGGGGCGGATACAGGGTCCAGCCGGCGCCGGTGGGCCCGCCTGGCGCGAAGAAGCTCGCCACCAGGACCAGCACCGCGAGAAAATAGACCCAGTAGCTCAGCATGTTCACATAGGGAAAAACCATGTCCCGGGCGCCCACCATCAACGGGATGAGGTAGTTGCCAAAACCCCCTAAGAACAGCGCGGTGAGCAAGTAGATCACCATGATCATCCCGTGCATCGTGACGAATTGGTAGTAGTTGCTCGGGGTGATAAAGGAGAAGGTGCCCGGAAACGCCAGTTGCAACCGGATAAACCACGACAACACCAGCGCTACCAATCCGATGCTGATTGCCGTGATCGAGTACTGGATGGCGATGACTTTGGCGTCCTGGCAAAAGACATACTTCGTCACCCAGCTCTTCGGATGGTAAAGCTCTACGTCTTCGACTTCGGCAGGCGGGATAGCTTCGGCTGCGCCAATATCGACCATCAAACGTTCTCCTCGTTCCTTCCTGATGAGGCTCACTTCCGCAGAGCCGCATCCGCGTTACTTACAGGGGCAGATTATTGCGTCAGATTTACTTTTTTAGCGTGAGCCGATAATTCCGCGAAGGTATGCTGCTTCTGCAGCCACGCCTGATAGTCGCTCTCCTTGTCGACCACGACACTGCCCCGCATTTCGTCGTGACCGACGCCACAGAATGCCGCGCAGAGGACTTCGAATGCCCCGGTCCTGGTCGGGGTGAACCAGAAGTAGGTGACCAGGCCTGGCATCAAATCCATCTTGGCCCGGAACTCGGGCACATAAAAGTCGTGCACGACGTCGATGGAGCGGAGCAATACCTTGACCGGCTTCCCGAGCGCCAGGTGCAAGTCGCCGCTGGCGATCACGACATCGTCTTGCCCGTCGGGATCGTTCGGATTCAAACCCAGGGGATTGGCGGAACTGATGTAGCGTGGATCGGACGTGCCGAGCCGACCGTCCTTCCCCGGGAGGCGAAAGCTCCACTGCCACTGTTGACCCACGACCTCAATCACCGCCGCCCCTTTCGGGACCGCGATGTATTGGTACCACACGACCAACCCCGGCCCCAACAGGGCCAAGACGGCCACCGTGGTCCCGATGCCGAGCGACCACTCCAGCTTATTGTTCTCCGGCTGGTACGCCGCCCGCCTTCCCTCCTGGTGCCGGAAGCGGAACACGCAATAGGCCATAAACAAAATAATGGCGATGTAACCGGCCCCGGTAATCCAAAACGTGAGATTGATCGTGCCATCGATGTAACCCCAATTCGAGGCAATCGGCGTCATCCACCACGGGCTCAGAACGTGAAACAACACGGAGCCGATCACGACCAAAACCAGGATAAGCGCGAAGGCTATAGCCATCCCTTGTTCATCCTTGTCTCGAAAGGGTGCCGCTATGAGTTTCCGCGGCGAATCAGCGTTCGCCAGGTTTTGGGTCAGGCAGCGGCTTCCGCTTGAGGCGAAGCTTGCCCGCCTCATGCCCAGGCTGTCGCTAACTGTCGCACTTTGGATCACTGCTGGCAATTGCGCAAAATGTCGCCGCCCCGCCCTTTGACTCTAATCCTGCGCCCGCGGTGAATATTTCGGCAACGTACGGCATTATCTCCATGGGCGGAACCGACTGCTGTACGCGGCGCAGCAATATTCGTGCTGAATTTTGCTACACTGTTCTCTTGCTTGGGATTCGGCGGCGGCCGAACGGCACTCACACGGGGTCCTCGCCGGCAAGGGGGTGAACAATATCCGCCGCTTGGCATAGAGACATTGCAGATCGATAAATTCGCCATAGACGACGACCTCGAACCGAGTTCCGTGTTGCGACTCTTCCCAGGGCGGCTCGGTCTGATCATTAATGTACACGGCGGCGTCCTTCACTTTGCTTTTTGAGGAATCGCCCGGCCAAACCGCCGGGCATTCAACGTTGCGAGCCCGTGCCGGAACGCAATTCAACAAAGCGAGAAGAAGAGCAAGCGGCAGGCGATGAGTGAAATGGCGGTCATCGAGCATCGCGGCGGCCTTGTTCATCCGCGCCCCAGCGCCTTTGTCCCTCAAGGTGGGGCGGTCGACGCAATCAAAGGCGGGGAAGGATAAGCGGCTGATCCGGAAGTGACTCATTTTTCAATGGCTTATCGGCCATTAACCTGATTCCACAAGGTTTTTGTCCTCCAAATCACTATTCAAGTGACATTGCGGGACTATTGTTGTATATGGACGGGCGGAGAGGAATTCGAACCTCTCTCCTATCGGCAAAGGTGGTCCCCAAACTTTCCAGGCCAGGGAACCAGCCGAGGATGCTTCCTTACACTACACCCGAAATCGTTGTCCGATCCGTCTAGACGGATCGGACAGAATTCATTGTCCCTAACGCTTGAGCCGTCTCCCTAAATACGAAAGCAAGGTAACGACTGCCGTCTTTTCCTCATCCGTCATATCGCCTTCGCCCAATAACGCCGTCAATTCGACAATCTTGCTGGCCAGTGAACCTATTCCTTCGGAAGAATTCGCATTTGTTTTTGGCGGGTCATCAAGCCCAACAGGTTTTGTTACTTTCTCTTCCAACACTCCGGTTTCGGCAACTCGAAACCATCGCTTCGCATCTCCGACGCCGCGAGAGGCCCGTCGGGAAAAATGTTCCGACATTGGACGCCCCGCTTCTGTCGCTAGGCAAAGAAAGAAAGTCTCCGCATTCCGCAACGTCTCAGGTTCGCGGCCAATATACGAAACAAAGGCCTCTCGCAGGGCATTGTTTGTTGTGCTCTCAAGATCAAGTTCCTGGAGATACGGGTATGCTCTCGGCAACACCTCAGCGAGTACAGACCCCAACTCCTCCGTTCCGAAGGCAGAAACTAATCTGCGTAAGTCTTCCGTCGGACGACCCGCTTCATCTATCCAACCAAGAGCGTTAAAGCCCGCAACGACTCGCGATGCTTCCCCCTCTAGCTTATTCGCAAAAACACGCGTCTCAATACGCCGCGGCAAGCCGCCGTTCTTCAAGACCCTCATGGCCCTATAGAACCCGGCGTAAGAGCCATAAAATGGAATTTGTCGCCGAGCGGCATGGTTATCAAGCATGATGCACGAACGATAGTTACATTTGCAACTTCCGTCAAGGTAAAAATTGAGGTGTCGCAAGGTCCTCGGATCGACCGTCACAGTCGCCGCAACCACCTTGACGGCCTATGTGCCATGTGCCACAAATCAAATCGGGCCGGGAATCACTTCCCAGCCCGAAAGAACGTCCCCTTGCGGGGGTGTGGTGCGCCCGACTGTTAATCGGGAGAGCCGGTGTGACACCACCGGTTCCGCGAGTTCGAATCTCGTCACCCTCGCACTTTTTCTGTGCAAAAGTCACCGAATCTCGCGGACGAATTTTATTGAATCACAATCTACCCCGTCGCGCAAGTTTTGAACCAAGGTTTCAGGGCCGACGGATGCCATATCAGTCAGGTGCATAATCGCGCAAGAAATAGCCCAAGAAATAGAAAGCCGAACATAGCACGAACATTTATGGTTTTCAACACGCCCTGGGCCAACGGTTCTTACCCAATCGCAGGCGAAGCCCCGGTCTTTACGCATCCGGCGCGGCCTCTTGCCCCCGGCGCGCCGCGCTCGTGCATCGCCACCCTTGCGCCGCCCGCCGCGAGCCCATAGATGGAAACGAATAAACCATTCCCCTCCAACGGGGCGCGCCGGGCGCGTTTCTTGAGAGTTTTTTATGCAAGATCATCCGTCCCGACGGGAAGGTTGGCATGCAACCACGATCATTATGGTCAAGAAAGGCGGCCGCACGGTCATCGGCGGCGATGGCCAGGTCTCGATCGGGCAGACCATCGTCAAGGGAAATGCGAAAAAGGTTCGCAGACTCGCCAAGGGCGAGGTGATCGGCGGCTTCGCCGGGGCCACCGCCGACGCCTTCACCCTGTTCGAGCGCCTCGAAGCGAAGCTCGAACAATATCCGGGCCAGCTCATGCGCGCCTGCGTGGAGCTCGCCAAGGATTGGCGCACTGATCGCTATTTGCGCCGGCTCGAGGCGATGATGCTCGTCGCCGACGCCGAGGCGGCTCTCGTTCTCACCGGCACCGGCGATGTGCTCGAACCGGAATCCGCCGGCGAGGGCAGCGTGATGGGGATAGGGTCTGGCGGCAATTATGCGCTTGCCGCCGGCCGCGCGCTGCTTGCAACCGATCTCGACGCCGAAGCGATCGCCCGCCGGGCGCTTGAAATCGCGGCCGGCATTTGCGTCTATACCAACGACAAATTCGTGCTCGAATCGATTGCGTCGAAGTAACTGCGCGGCAACAGGAAAGCCTCTTGAATGACTGATTTTTCTCCCCGCGAGATTGTCTCCGAACTCGACCGTTTCATTGTCGGACAAAAGGATGCCAAACGCGCCGTGGCGATCGCCCTGCGCAACCGCTGGCGCCGCCTGCGCCTCGAAGGCGCGATGCGCGAAGAGGTGCTGCCGAAGAACATTTTGATGATCGGGCCGACTGGTTGCGGCAAGACCGAGATTTCCCGCCGTCTCGCCAAGCTCGCGGGCGCGCCTTTTCTGAAAGTCGAGGCGACGAAATTCACCGAGGTCGGCTATGTCGGCCGCGATGTCGAGCAGATCGTCCGCGACCTCGTCGAGACCGCGATCATGATGATGAAGGTAGAAAAGCGCAAGGCGGTTCATGCGCGCGCACAGCTGGCCGCGGAGGAGCGGGTCTTGGACGCTCTCGTCGGAACCACCGCGTCGGCGTCCACGCGGGACAGCTTCCGCAAGAGGCTGCGGGCGGGCGAACTCGACGACAAGGAGATCGAGATCGAGATTACGCAAGCCGCGTCGACGATGCCGATGTTCGAATTGCCGAACATGCCGGGCTCGGCGATCGGCGCGATTTCGATCGGCGATATTTTCGGCAAGGCGCTCGGCAATCGCGCAAAACCGCGGCGCACCACGGTCAAGGACGCCCACGCCCCCTTGATCGTCGAGGAAAGCGACAAGATGATCGATCAGGACCAGATCGTTCAGGAGGCGATCCGCGAGGTCGAAAACAATGGAATCGTGTTTCTCGACGAGATCGACAAGATTTGCGCGCGCGAGGGGCGTGGCGGCGGCGATGTCTCGCGCGAGGGCGTGCAACGCGATCTGCTTCCCCTGATCGAAGGCACCACGGTCGCGACCAAGCATGGCACGGTGAAGACCGATCACATTCTATTCATCGCCTCGGGCGCCTTCCATGCGTCGAAACCCTCGGATCTATTGCCCGAATTGCAAGGCAGACTGCCGATAAGAGTCGAGCTCTCGCCCTTGAACGAGGACGATTTCCGCCGCATCCTCACCGAACCCGAGGCAAGCCTCATCAAGCAATACGAAGCGCTTCTGCGCACCGAAGGGGTCGAGCTTTCATTTACGCCCGAAGCGATCAACGCGGTGGCGCGGATCGCGGTGCAGGTCAATTCCTCGGTCGAAAATATCGGCGCGCGACGATTGCAGACCGTGATGGAACGCGTCCTCGACGAGGTGAGCTTCACCGCGTCCGACCGGTTCGGCGAGGGGATCGAAATCGACGCGGCGTTCGTCGAGAAAAACATCGGCGACCTCGCGAGGAACGCCGACTTGAGCCGGTTCATTCTTTGACGTTCACACGAACCAATGACATAGACTCATTTGCCGCTGGTGCGGACAGAAGTTCGCTGCGCGCGACAGTGCTTTTTTGATCGCAAGGAGTCCCTCCGGGATGGCAAAGTTCGTCGAACGGGTTTTTTCCGGCGTGCAACCGACCGGCAATCTGCATCTTGGAAATTATCTCGGTGCGATCGCCAAATTCGTGGACCTGCAAAAAACCCACGCCTGCATCTATTGCGTGGTCGATCTTCACGCGATCACGCTACCGCAAAAGCCGGACGAATTGAAGGCGAGCATCCGGGAAGTGACGGCGGCCTTCATCGCCTGTGGCATCGATTTCGAAAAACATATCGTGTTCAACCAGAGCCAGGTTGGCGAGCATGCCGAGCTCGCCTGGGTGTTCAATTGCGTGGCGCGCCTCGGCTGGCTCAATCGCATGACGCAATTCAAGGAGAAAGCGGGAAAAGACCGCGAGAACGCCTCGGTTGGGCTTTATGCCTATCCTTGCCTGATGGCCGCCGATATTCTTGCCTACCGTGCGACCCATGTCCCGGTTGGCGAGGACCAAAAGCAACATCTCGAACTCGCCCGCGATATCGCCCAAAAATTCAATCTCGATTTTGCCGCCTCGATCGCCGCGCATGGTCATGGCGATGCGTTCTTCCCTTTGCCCGAGCCGCTGATCCAGGGGCCCGCCACGCGGGTGATGAGCTTGCGCGACGGCTCAAAAAAAATGTCGAAGTCGGACCCTTCCGATTATTCGCGGATCAATCTTTCCGACGATGCGGACACGATCGCCCAAAAAGTCCGCAAGGCGAAAACCGACCCGGAAGCGCTCCCCTCCGCAATCGAAGGCCTCACGCAGCGGCCTGAAGCCGAAAATCTCGTCGGCATTTTTGCCGCGCTCAACGGCGAGACGAAAATCGATGTCTTGAAGACTTTCGGAGGCGGCAATTTCTCGGCTTTCAAATCGGCGCTTGTCGATCTTGCGGTGGCCAAACTCGGCCCGATCGGCGCCGAGATGAAACGCCTGAAGGACGACCCAGCCTTTATCGACGGCGTTCTCGTCGATGGGGCAACGCGGGCACGCGCGATCGCGGCCAAGAACATGGCTTGCGTGAAGGATATTTTGGGCTTCGTGCGGTAACGCGGTCCCAAACGCGTCACGCCTTCTCTTCCAAACCTTCAAGATCGACGATCATTCCCTCGATCATTTTCAGCCCGATCTGCCAGAAGGCGGGATCGCGCGCGTCGAGCCCAAACGGCGCGAGCAATTCGGAATGATGTTTCGTGCCCCCCGCCGCAAGCATCGCGAGATAGCGTTCGGCGAACCCTTCGCGCGCGCCCTGATAGACACCATACAGCGAATTCACGAGACAATCGCCGAACGCATAGGCGTAGACATAAAACGGCGAGTGGACGAAATGCGGGATATAGGCCCAATAACTCTCGTAGTCGGTCCCAAGCTCGACCGCGGGCCCGAGGCTTTCGGCCTGTTCGCTCATCCATAGGCCGCAGATTTGCGCCGCCGTCAGCTCGCCATTGCGCCGTTCGAGGTGCAGCTTGCGTTCGAAGGAATAGAAAGCGATCTGCCGCACAACCGTGTTCAGCATGTCCTCGACCTTGGCGGCGAGCATGGCGCGGCGCTGCGCGGCATTCGTCGCGCGCAGAAGCAGGGCGCGGAAGGTCAGCATTTCGCCGAACACCGACGCGGTTTCGGCCAAGGTCAAAGGCGTCGGCGCCATGAGCGCGCCATTGGGGCCGGCCAAAACCTGATGCACGCCATGGCCGAGTTCATGCGCGAGCGTCATGACATCGCGCGGCTTGCCCTGATAATTCAACAGCACGTAAGGGTGCACGGACGGCACCGCCGGATGCGCGAAGGCGCCCGGCTGCTTGCCTGGCCGCACCGGCGCATCGATCCAGCGGTCATCGAAAAAACGTTTTGCGATCCCCGCCATTTTCGGCGAGAAACCGTCGTAAGCGCCAAGCACAATGTCCCGCGCGTCGTCCCAGGGATAGGTCTTCGCCGGGACATGCGGCAGCGGCGCGTTGCGGTCCCAATGTTTGAGCGCGGGCTTGCCGAACCATTTGGCCTTGAGCTGGTAATAGCGATGCGACAGGCGCGGATAGGCGGCGCGCACGGCGCCAACCAGCGCATCGACGACCTCGCGCTCCACGCGGTTCGCTAGATGCCTTGCGTCCGCCACGTCCGTAAAACCGCGCCAGCGGTCGGAAATCTCCTTGTCCTTCGCCAAGGTATTGGTGACGAGCGCGAAGGTCCGGATGTTTTCCTTGAGGCCCCCGCCAAACGCGATCGCGGCTTTTTCCCGGGTTTTTTCCTCCGGGTCCTGCATCAAATTGAGCACCGGCTCGATCGCGAGTTTTTCGCCATCGACGTTGAAGCGCAAGCTCGCGATTGTCTCGTCGAACAGCCGGTTCCAGGCGCCATAACCGGTGATCGATTTTTCATGGAACAATTGTTCAAGTTTGTCGTCGAGCTGGTAGGGCTTGCCCTTGCGGATGTCTTCGAGCCAGGGCCTATAATGCTTGAGCGGCCCCGCCGCCACCTTCGCCGCGAGATCGTCGTCGAGCCGGTTCAATTCGAGCTCGAAGAACAGAAGATCGGAGGAAGCATTGGTGACTTTTTCCTGCGCATCGCCATAGAATTTCATCCGCGCCGGATCGGTGGTATCCTCGGCATAGACGAGCCCGGCAAAGGCCATGATGCGCCCTAGCAGCTCTTCCAGCGCCTCGTAACGCTGGATGGTCGCGAGAAGGCCGGCGGCCGAGGCTTTTTTGGCGAGCGCTACGAGCTTGCCCTTATATGCGGCGTTGAAGGCGGTGCATTCGGCGGCCGCCTTGGCGAGGTCGCGCGCGAAGGCCGACGACTCCATCGACGGATAAAGATCTTCGAGGTTCCACTCCGGCACGGCGCCGAGTCCGGCCGTTGACTTCGGCTTAGCGCTAGTTTGCGCCTTGCGGAAAATGCCGAGGGATTTTTTGGTGCGCGGCATGGGAAGACCCCGATCCTTGAAAGTTCTAGGGGAACGGGGTCATAGCGGACGGCCCCCCCGCGATCAACCTTCCCGCCCGGCATTATTTCGTGACCGGCGGGCAAGGCGAAGTTCGGTCGGCTTTCGCCGCGAGGATCTTTTCCCGCAGGTGCTCCGCCTTCTCGATGTAAAAAGCCGCGTTCGCCTTGCGAAATTCCTCCAAGGCGCCATCGACGGCTTCACGTTCGAAGTCGATGCGGCGCGTTGACCCATCAGCGCTTGGCGAGTTTTTGGGCAAGGGCGCGGGCTTCCGGCAATTTCGCTTCAAACATGGCAGCGGAATGCGCATCGCCGCCGTCACGCAACGCCGTGATAGCCGCCTCGATCTGCTGAACCGCCAGCGTCGCCATCTCTGTATCGCCGCACCGTTCTGCTAGCTGCATAAGAGCGAGACCTTGATTGCCGGTGCTCTGGGCCCAATAGAGCGGCGCGCGCGCGGGTTCTTTCCCGCAAGGCTTCGCGATAGGCGGAAACCGCCTCTTCCAGCCGTACCATCCCGCTCTCCCGCTCGCCAAGCACTCTGAGCGCATTGCCGAGATTGTTCTGGGTCATGGCCCATTGGCGCGGCACACGTTCGGGCGTGAATTCTTGCAAGGCTTCGCGAAATGCGGCGACGGCATCTTCGAGCCGCGCTGTTCCCGTCACTCGCTCACCAAGGCGCCAGAGCGCAGTGCCGAGATTCATCTGGGCCCTGGCCCAATAGAGCGGAACGCGAGTGGGGGTAAATTCCTTTAAGGCTTCATGAAACGCGGCGACGGCCGCCTCTAACCGCGCCGTCCCACTTTCGCGCTCACCGAGGCATTCGAGCGCGACGCCAAGGTTCATCTGGGTCGCGGCCCAACTTAGCGACGCGCGTTCTCGGGTGCGTTCGGTCAAGGCTTGGCGATAGGTGGTTATGGCCTCTTCGAGCCGCGCCGACTCGCTCTCTCTTTCGCCGAGCGCGACGAGTGCGAGGCCGAGATTGTTCTGGGTCGTGGCCCATTGTAGTGGCCCCCGCTCCCGGGTGCGTTCCTTCAAGGCTTCGCGGAAGGCAGCGACAGCTTCCCCGAGCCGCGCCGTTCCGCTCTCTCTTTCGCCGAGCCTTTCAAGAGCATTGCCGAGGTTATTCTGGGTCCGGGCCCAATCGAGTGGCACGCGCTCGCGGCACGGTGCTCCTCCTCCCGCCGGTCGAGTTCGGCAAGGGCGTTGTCCACAGCCTTGGCGCCGCCGTCGAAATCGCCCTTCTTGGTCGTCTCGGCGAGGCGCTTCAATACGTCTTCGACAAAGGCCTCTTGATTCGACCCGCGCTCGCCTTTGGCGATGACGTCAAGCGCTATGCTGACCGCGTTCCTCAGCTCCACTATCGCCTGATCAGGGTCGATAACTTCGCCAGGCCTTAGAGGACGTGCGAGTTCGAGAATTGTCGTCCGTTCAAGGCCAGCCTCGGCGGCCTTCGCAATTTCGCGCTTGTCGAGGCGAGCAACAACCTGTTCGGCGATTTCATCGGCCGAAGGGCCAGAGGGGCCAACTGTCACATGGAGGTCGCCGCCGATAGTTGCGTCACCCTCAATTTTCACCCCTATCGGAGCAGCGGCCGGGGGAATACCCGCTACCGGTCCGTTTTTCCCGGCGGAGGACCGACAATGATCGGCCTAACCGTGAAAGCTCCCTGCGTCTTCACTTCTTTGATACGGGCGCCAGTTCCTTCGGTGACAGTGATCGCCCCAAGCTGAACCTCCAGAGCTTCGAGGTTGCCGACATCGAGCCCGACGGGGCCGCCGCCTTCACTTTTCAAAGCCGCGACCAATTCGGCAGCCAGCGCTTTCACCAAATCCTGCTCATCGGCAGGCTGGCCATCAACCGCCTCCGCGATGACAGCCCGCCGGTTCGCGGAAGCGGGCGTTTTTTCAAGCGCGTCAACGCCAGCGCCCGCCCAATGCGCAATCTTGTCCTTGAGTTTTTTGTAGGCGTCCTTGACGGCTTGGGCGCTACCTTCGACGCGGTGCTCGTCACTTTTGACACGAATGGCGTGGCGATGTTTAGCCCGGCGCTAAGCCAGGCAGCTTGCACCCGGCTCGGCGACGGCCGCCTCCGCATCGACCGCCCGCTCACTGTCAAGCACAGACAGTATTTGGCCTGGCATGCCGCGAGAGTCTTTGCCGGCCAACCGATCAGCTCCCGATAACGCGCTCTTGTCGAACATCGCAGCTGAGCGATTGCCGCCTTAAAGACGCGCGATAAAAGTCCTCGCATCGATCCATTCGCACACGAGCGGAAAGACATCCGCCAGTTCCAGAACAAGATGGTTGACGCCGCGCAAGCTCATGAATGTCTTCGGCTCATTGGCGAGTTCGAAGAGCCGCCTGGCCGAGTTCAGCGGAATGACGTCGTCTTCCTCTCCGTGAAGGTCGTCTCAAAATTGTTTGTTGCATGATTCCAATTCTGGCGGATGGTGATAAATTCGTCTCCGCTCTGCGAGGACTTCTTCGGGGGCCTTGGCTCCCCATTTCCCTGGTGACAGAGCCTTAAACTGGTTTTGCGAGGCGAATCGGTGAAGCGGTACCAGCACTGGCAAGTCATTGATTTAGTGGACTTTGAAACGGACATTATCGTGCCTATAAATTCAGGTGCGTTCTGACTAACCATATGATATATTTACGCTTATGAAAAATAAATCAGAGGACAAAAAAGCGGACATTAAAGAGGTCCTGGATCGGGGCGAATCCGTCATCCTAATGGAACCCCTGCTCCTCGACGAGGGCTCCGGGCATCGCGCCGAGCTTACCGACCTTGTCGTCGAGCTTGTCGGCAAGGGGGCCGGATTCCGCCGCAGCTTGCCAGGAGGCATTGTCGCCGCGCTTGCCGATCTCGTACGGGCCATGAATTGCTACTACAGCAACCTGATCGAAGGCCACGACACGCACCCTATCGATATCGAGCGGGCACTCAAGAACGATTACAGCACCGATCCGCACAAGCGGGATCTTCAGCTTGAAGCTAAAGCTCATATCGCCGTCCAGCGCTGGATCGATGACGGCAACATGCGCGCAAAGGCCGCTACGGCCGATGGTCTGCGCGAAATTCACAGACGCTTTTGCGAGATGCTCCCCGAAGACCTTCTTTGGGTCGAAGAACGAAGGACGCATGAGCGCGTGCGCGTTGTGGCCGGCGAGCTGCGACAGCGCGACGTGCAGGTCGGACGGCACATATCGATCAGCCCCGGCGCCATTCCGCGATTTCTCTCCCGCTTCGAGGACGTATATGGCCGCCTTGGCAGGACGGATGCGATTCTCGCGGCAGCATCCGCGCATCACCGTCTCTTGTGGATTCATCCATTCCTCGACGGCAATGGGCGTGTAACGCGCCTCGTGTCGCACTCGATGCTGCTCGATGCATTCGATACTGGCGGCATCTGGTCTGTGGCGCGAGGCCTTGCCCGCAACGTCGTCGCTTACAAAGCACATCTTGCCGAATGCGATCTCCTCCGCCGCAACGATCTCGACGGTCGGGGCAGTCTCAGCGAAGAGGCCCTTGCCTCGTTCACCCAATTCTTCCTTGAAACCTGTATCGATCAGGTGAGCTTTATGGAAACCCTTGTCCAGCCGGACCGATTGCGCGCGCGTATTCTGCTTTGGGCCGAGGAAGAGGCGCGAATGAACGTGCTGCCACCGCAGGCGGGTAGTGTCCTCGAAGCAGTGCTTTATCGCGGGGAGCTGCCGCGCGGCGAAATGGCGAATCTCCTCGATCTCACACCGCGCCATGCCCGGCGCATCGTCTCGGCGCTAATCGAGCGGGGTGTCCTGGTTTCAAAGGGATCGCGCGATCCACTTCGCCTTGCCTTTCCGGCCGTTCTCGCCTCGCGCTGGATGCCGGGGCTGTTTCCGGAACAGGTTTCCAACGATGGATGACGGCACACCCGAAACTTCAGGTGTTGACGCGCGTAAGCTCGCCTTGGAAGCAATGGCGACGCTCGTTAATGTGGAACTGATTGCGGCGGATCGGATTCTGCGGCCTGCCGGAATTCCTAACGTGCTTATCAAGCGATTTCTCAAAGATAAAGATGCCGCGATCGGTGAGCCGCTTACTAAGCGGCAGGCGGGGCCATGATACTTGAAGAGCTGGCTCGTGATGGGAATGATGGCCCACGATCCGCAAGCTTATCGACATTGCCGCTGGCTGGAATGCTTATGATCTTGCGCAGGATGAATACAAAGCGCGGGCAGTGGTGCGGAAGGCGCGGGAACTGAGAGGTGCATTAGCGGAAGCGGACGCTCGCGAGAAGGCTGAAGAGGAGCGCGCTGTTCGGGAGCGCGCGGAACGACAACAGAAAGAACGTGAAGGTACACTACGAAAGGAAAGCGCACTTCTGTTAGCGCAGTTTGACCACCTCTCCACCCGTGGCGAGCCTCAAGAGCGAGGTTGTCTGCTGCAAGATGTACTGCATCGGCTGTTCGTGGCCCCTGGGATCGCGGTCGTCCGGCCATTTCAACGCAATGCGGGTGGCGAGCAAATCGATGGCGGTTTCGAACTTGAGGGTTGGCATTACATTGTTGAATGCCGCTGGCGGGAAAGACTGGCAGCCGTTCGTGAACTTGACGGGCGATATCGTCAAATCGCGCGGTCGGGAAAGCAGACAATGGGATTGTTTCTTTCGATCAACGGTTGGTCGGAGCATTCGTTCCACTCGTGAAGCAAAATCCGGACAAGAGCATCATTCTCATGGCGGGTTTTGATCTGGATGGTGCTCGCACAATCGCTCGACCTTCGCCGGCTGCTCACTGGACTTGCCTCGAGAAAGTGGAGAGGTTTCCTTGGATGTAAGGTGAACTCGATGACGAAACAGAAGGGATTTACGCAAGAGTTTGAGGATGAGGCGGTACGTCTGGCGCGGACCAGCGGACACGCGGCGTGAATTGGCGGAAAATCTGGGTGTTGGCCGCTCGGCGCCGACCCGCTGGATTGGCCGCAATCGCGACCGCCAGATCGATGCTCCAGAGAAGGCGCGATCTGAGGACATGACAGCCGAGCCGAAGCGGCGCCGCCGGGAGAACGGGATCCTCCGTCAGGAACGCGACATTCTGAAACCGCAACCGCCTCGGGCGGCAAGGGCGCGAGACGGGCGATCACCGCGTCAAGGACCTGCGGCGTCCCGGCGCGGGCTGAAAATCTCGCCGCTCGGGCGAACCGCGATGTCGCGCTTGTCCTTCGAAACATCGATCGATGGTGTCCATCTTCACCCTTCCTTGCGCCACCGGGCTCGCGGCACGCCCTCCGCTGGCCATTCCAGCAGGCCGCGCCTGCCGGAACCTTTGGCCAGCTTCGCCCAAGCGACTGTTCGGGTTCGATCGCCCTTCGGCAAGCTCAGGAGACGGGCCGGGAACCAAGCCGAGGAACGGGCTCCTTTGCCCCTGGATGAGCCGGTCTCCCGTCCGCCACCGCTGGCGTGCCACTAGCACCAATGGTGCCCTCCAAGTGACAACGATGCGGCAGGCATTTGACAAAGACTCTCCCAAAATAAAGCGTAGCGCAACATTGCGCTTGCTCCAAATCTTGGCTTCGTATCTTTCCACGCGCAGCAAATGTATGTTTGCGCAGACCGTCAATCGTACCAAAATGTTTCACGTGAAACATTTTGGTACGATCAGCGCCCAAAATCGGACATTGCGCGTCTCTTTACCCATCGAGCCCAAGCGCCGCCTTCACCCGGCGCGAATAGCCATAGACATCGTCGCGCAATTGAAGCTCGCCCGATTCGTCCACGAAGGCGGTAAAGTATTCGAGATAAACCGGCAGGGGTTTTGGCAGATAGACATAGCGCTCCTTGCCGCCAATCAATTTCTTGACCCGCTGCTCGCTCCAGCCATTGGCGCGGCCGAGCACCGTTTCGGCGAAGCGGAACGGATCATCGACACGCACGCAGCCATGGCTAAACGCCCGCTTTTGCGAGGCAAACAACGCGCGCATGGGCGTATCGTGCATATAGACAGCAAAATCGTTGGGAAACACGAATTTGATCCGCCCCAGCGCATTGCGCTCGCCGGGCGGCTGGCGCACGACGAGATGGCCGGCCCGTGAGGAAACCTCATAGCCGAGTCGGCTCAAATAATTGGGATCGGCGGCAAGGCGCGGCAGCATTTCCTTGCGGATGATCGATTGCGGCACGTTCCAAGCGGGATTGACGATCAGAAACCGCATGGTTTCGGAAAACACCGGCGTCGGGGTTTCTTCCTTGCCGACGACGACGCGGGCGCGCTCGATCACCTCGCCATGTTCAACGACGACGGCTTCATAATCTGGGATATTCACTTCGATATGTGTCTCGCCCATGTCGCGCGGCATCCAGCGCCAGCGTTCCATATTGGCTAGGATTTCAGCTTCGCGACCCGAAGGGCCGCCGGACAGGGCAGCGACGGTCCGTGCCGTCAAATTGCCCGAGGCCGGCAGACCATTGGCTTTCTGGAAATCGGCGACCGCCGCCGCGATCCTCGTATCGTAGACAAGATCTTCCGCGGCGGCCGCGTCGTCGAGGCTGAGCCTCGCACGAATGAGAGGGACACGCGGATCGCGCATGCCGCGGCGCAGAACGGGGCCTAAGGGAATCGCGGTATCGCGCGCGGCCATCCCGCGCCACCGGCGCGACTGGAGAAGCTTTTCGCGCAGCGCTTCATAGGCCTTTTGCGGCGGATTGAACCGGCGCAATTCTTCGCCCGCGTCTTCCCCGGCGGTCGCGACAAGCGCCAAGATGACGGCGGGATCGGCGACTTCCGGTTCGACCCCGATCAAGCGCGAAATCATGCGCGGATCGACCCGGCTGCCGCTCGCCTGGCGGCCGTAGGCCACGACCGCATCGCTTAGAGCGAGATCGATGGCGGCGATTTCCTCGTCGGTGGCGGGCGAAACGGCTTGCGAAAATCCTTTGACGTCGAGCCCATCGTCGGCGGCGTGTTTCAGCCGTTCGATCGCCGGGGCAACCTCGACGTTGGCCGTGCCGCCGCTAAACCAGAGCGGCGCGAAATCGCGCGAGGCGTAAAAGGCGGCGAGCGACTCGCGCTCCCTGCGATGCGGGAGGACGACGCTGCCTGGCAAACCGGAACGCGCCTCAAGCGCGGCTTTGAGCGCTGCGTTGACCGAAGGCAGCGCAGGCGCGGAGACTTGACCGGACTCTCCGGGCGCGGTGCCGCTTGCGTCCGGCGGCTCGGGTTTGGCTTCGCTGGGCGTGGGGGCGGGGCCATCATGCGGCTCAGCCTGAGCTTCGGGCGCTGGTTCGGTAAAAGGAACGCCATGCGCGGGCGACATAGCCATGATGCCGGGAATGGCTTTTCCAGGCAAATTGCCAGCCGGCGCGGCCGTCCCAAGGCGGGGGGCGAGGAGAGCATCCTCGGCGTATCCGGGCAAATCCGCAAGCGAAAGCAGCAGCGCCAGCGCCGGCGCGCCTAAAAACCCCGCCCCCCGCCACGGCGCACGCATCGTCTTGCCTCTCAACTTTCCCGTTCCATCGCGACTCGCCCGCCGCTACGCTACCAAGGTAACGCGCGAACCGGCCCGCGCGACGTCACGACAAATAAATTTTTACGGCGCGGCAAAGCCGCCACAATATGCTTTCCCGGTTTACGTTCCCAAGGCAAGCGCCTCGGGAGCGGGCTCCAAATCATGTTGTTTCAACAAGTCATGTTGTTTCAGTTTGCGATAGAGGGTCGAGCGGCCGATCCCAAGCTTGCGCGCCACCGCCGACATCTGGCCGTGGTAATGGACGAGCGCGAATTTTATGGCTTCGGCTTCCAATCGATCGAGATGGCGCGCATTGCCGTTCTCGTCGAGGAGCGCCAGGACATTCGGATCGCGCACCTCCACCCGGATGAACTCTCTTTCGCGGGGGGGCCGCGCGGGGACCGGCGCGGCGGGGACGCGGACGTCGAAACCTTCGACCCTCGCGGCGATTTGCGGAAATTCGGCGACCGTCAGCTCGCCACCATCGGCGAGCACAACGGCGCGAAAGACGGCGTTTTCCAATTGCCTCACATTGCCCGGCCAATCGTAGGCGCCGAGCAAGGCGAGCGCCTCGGCGCCGATCCCGCGAACGGGCTTTCCTTCCGTGGCGGCGAATCGCGCGCAAAACCGGCGCGCGAGACTGGCGATATCGTCCCGCCGGGCACGCAGCGGCGGGACGGAAATTGGAAACACATTGATGCGGTAATAGAGGTCGTCGCGGAAGCCGCCGCGTTTTACCTGTTCGATCAGATTTCGATGGGCCGCGAAAATCAGGCGCACATCGGCTTTCACCGGGCGCTTCGCCCCGGCGCGATGGATCTGACCCTCGTGGAGGACGCGCAAAAGCCCCCCCTGCGCCGCAATCGGCAACTCGCTGATCCGGTCGAAAAAAAGCGTGCCGCCCTGCGCCTCGACGCATTTGCCAACGGCTTTTTCGGCGGCGCCGGGAAACGCCCCCTTTTCGCAGCCAAACAGCATCCATTCGAGATCGTCCGGCGGGGCGCCGCAATTGAAGGTCACGAACGGCCCTCCGCGCCGGCCGGAAGCCCCGTGGATTGCGCGGGCGAAAATTTCCTTGCCGGTGCCGGGCTCGCCTTCGAGAAGCACGGGAATGACGGATTTTGCCGCCCGCTCGCCCTGCCGAACGGCGCGAGCCATTTCCACGCTGTCGCCCGCGAGGTCCTTGAACGCCAAGGTTCCAAAGGCCCGCCGGGTCAAGAAGCTCACTTCTTCCGCGAGCCGGGCGGCGGCGAGCGCGTTCTTGATCGCGACTTGCAGCCGCTCCGGCCCAACCGGCTTCACCACGAAATCATAAGCACCCAGACGCATCGCCGGGACGGCCGATTCGACCGATGCCCGGGAGGTCTGCACAATAATTGGAAGTTTCTCTCCCCGCTCCCGTAAACGCGAGAGCACCGCCAAGCCGTCTACGTTTGGCGTGACAAGATCGATAATCACGAGATCGACGGGCGCCGCGCTGGACGCTTGCAGGCGGGCGAGCACCGCTCCGCTGCTTTCGACGGTCTCGGCCTGATACCCAAATTGATGGACCAACGTTTCGAGGAGCCGCCGCTGCACGGGATCGTCGTCGGCGATCAGGATTTTGGCGGACATGCGGCCTCCCTAATGGTCCGGCTAACACTTGGCGCCCAAGCGTTAGGGTAAGCCGGCCCACGAAATCAAAGGGCGAAACTGCCCCGCTGGCGGCATGGTGCGCGAATAGGGTAAATGCCATGTTAACGGGAGGGCGGTTGCGGCCCCGCCAGGGCGATCTGGTGAAGAAGTGCGTGACAAGCCGGCTAAGTGCTGAAACTGGTGAAATCATCTGATTCGAACCGCGGAGAATTGAAGTGGACCCGGTTTTGGGGACCAGCGGGGAAGTTGAAAGGAAATTCGATGTGTTCCGCCGTAAAGCCTTTCGCCGCAACCGCGGACGCGTCCTTCGCCTGTGCGCTCGGTCAAGCCAATGCCTGGCCATTCGAGGAAGCACGCAAGATTTTGGCGCGCATCGAGGCGACCGGCCAGACCGAGGTGCTGTTCGAGACAGGCTACGGGCCTTCCGGCCTGCCGCATATCGGAACTTTTGGGGAGGTCGCCCGCACGAGCATGGTGCGCCACGCGTTCCGGGTCTTGACCCGGGACAAGGTCAAAACCCGCCTCATTGCGTTTTCGGACGACATGGACGGCCTTCGCAAGGTTCCGGACAATATTCCGAACAGGGAGCTTGTCGCCGCCCATCTTGGCAAGCCGCTGACCGAGGTTCCAGACCCTTTCGGCACGCATGCAAGTTTTGGCGCGCACAACAACGCGCGGCTGCGCGCTTTTCTGGATCGATTCGGCTTCGATTACGAATTCGCATCGGCGACGGATTACTATAGGTCTGGCCGCTTCGACGCCGCGCTCCTCCACGTCCTGGCTCATTACGACGAAGTCATGGCGATCATGCTGCCGAGCTTTCGCGAGGAGCGCGCCGCTACTTATTCACCGTTTCTGCCGGTTCATCCAAGGACCGGCATTGTGATGCAGGTGCCGATTGAAAAAATCGATGCTGGCGCGGGCACGCTCAGTTGGCGCGATCCGGACACGAACGAGATTTTCGAGACTCCGGTAACCGGCGGCGCCTGCAAGTTGCAATGGAAGCCAGACTGGGCGATGCGCTGGCATGCGCTCGAGGTCGATTACGAAATGGCTGGCAAGGATTTGATCGAATCGGTCAAACTATCCGGCGCGATCACGCGCGCCCTCGGCGGCACTCCTCCCGAAGGGTTCAGTTATGAATTGTTCCTCGACGAAAAGGGCCAAAAAATCTCGAAATCAAAAGGCAATGGCCTGACCATCGAGGAATGGCTTACCTATGCGAGCCTCGAAAGCCTGTCGCTTTTCATGTATCAGAAACCAACCGCCGCCAAGCGGCTCTATTTCGACGTGATTCCGCGCACGGTCGACGATTATCTCACCTTCGTCGACGCCTATCCACGGCAAGAGGCAAAGGAGCGTCTCGGCAACCCGGTCTGGCATATTCATTCGGGCGAGCCGCCGCCGCCCGAAATTTTACGCGGCCATGGCAGCCAAGCCAACGTGATCACCTTCGGCATGCTGTTGAATCTCGCCGCCGTGGCGAACAGCGAAGATCCCCAGGTGCTTTGGGGTTTTCTGCGCCGCTATGCGCCGGATGTTTCGGCCGCGACGCATCCGCGCCTCGACCGGCTGGTGACCTATGCGGTGCGCTATTTCCGCGATTTCGTGCGCCCGGCCAAAAAATTCCGCGAGCCGGACGCAATCGAGCGCGAGGGACTCGAAAATCTCGCCGCCGCTCTCGCCGCTCTGCCCCTGGGCGCCAGCGCCGAAGCGATTCAGACCACACTCTACGATGTCGCGCGACAACTACCGCGCTATCAGGATATGAAAGCCAAGGGCGCGACAGCCGAACGTCCCGGCGTCTCGAACGATTGGTTCGCCATGCTTTATGGCGTGCTGCTCGGCGAAAGCCGTGGCCCTCGATTTGGGTCTTTCGTGGCGCTTTACGGGATCGCCGAAACCCGCAAACTCATCGCCGACGCGCTCGCCGGCGATCTTCTGCGCCAACATGCCGCATTTCGAGCGCAAAGATGAGACCGCGCCACGGGCATAAACAGCACGGCGTTTTCCCGAGGAGCAGACTCGAGCATGAAACTGATCTATAAAATTGCTCCTGCCTCCTTGTGGCGCAAAGCCCAGGACAAGGGCCGGTTTGACGGCGCGCCGGCCGATATCGCCGACGGTTGCATTCATTTTTCGACTGCGGAGCAGGCCGAAGCGACCGCCACGAAATATTTCGGCGGCAAGAGCGATTTGCTGCTGATTGCGGTCGATACAAAACGGCTTGGCGACGGCTTGCGCTTCGAGCCGTCGCGCGGAGGCGCTCTTTTTCCACATCTTTATTCTTGCCTGCCGCTCGATGCCGTTGTCTGGGCAAAACCTCTGCCGCTCCGGCCGGACGGCAGCCATGATTTCGCGGACCTTTTAGAGTGATCGGCTTTCTGGATGCGCTGGCGCGTCCGGTCCTGTTCCGGCTCGATCCCGAGGATGCGCATGAATGGGCCATTCGGGCATTTAAAGTTCTGCAAACACTTCCCCGGCTGCCGGCCCCGCCAGACGATCCTCGCCTCGGGGTCAGCGCTTTTGGCCTCAATTTTCGTAATCCACTCGGGCTTGCGGCGGGTTTTGATAAGAATGGCGAAGTTGTCGATGCGATATTGCGTCTGGGTTTCGGCTTTACCGAGGTAGGCACGATCACGCCGCTGGCGCAGGCAGGTCAATCGCGCCCGCGCCTGTTTCGTCTCACCCGCGATGAGGCGGTGATCAACCGTCTCGGCTTCCCCAGCCAAGGACATGCGGCTGTCCACGCGCGCCTTGCCTTGCGTATGCGAAGGCCTGGAATCGTCGGGATCAATCTCGGCGCCAACAAGGACGGGGCCGATCTCCCCGCCGATTATGTGCGGGGGATCGAGGTTTTCGCCGATGTCGCGGACTATTTTGCGATCAATGTTTCTTCGCCCAATACGCCGGGGTTGCGCGGTTTGCAAAAGCCCGGCGCGCTGGATGATCTCCTCGCCCGCGTGCTTGCAGCCCGCGACGAGCAAACCGAGAGGTTTTGCCGCAAGCCTGTGGTTCTGAAGATCGCGCCCGATCTTACGCTCGCCGAACTCGACGAGATCGTCAAATGCGCAAGGTCGCGGAAAATCGACGGACTCATTGTCTCGAATACCACGGTTTCGCGGCCCATGACATTGCGCGACCCCTCGGCTAACGAACCCGGCGGCCTCTCTGGCCGGCCGCTGTTTGCGCTTTCGACACAAATGCTCGCCGCCGCCTATGTGCGAACGGAGAATCAGTTTCCGTTGATCGGCGTTGGCGGCGTGGACAGCGCGGAAACCGCCTTCGCCAAGATCGAGGCCGGCGCAAGTCTCGTGCAGCTCTACACATCCTTTGTGTTCAAAGGGCGTGCGCTTGCAGAGGAAATCAAGCGCGGCCTCCTCCGCCTCCTCGCGCAAAAATCCTATCTGCGGCTCGCGGACGCCACCGGCGTCGCGGCGGCGGACCGGGCCAATGGAAAACTCAACGCGGACAATTTTCGATAGCGCCACGCTTGGGTGAGACCGCGCGCAAGAAGAAAAAGCAGCAAGGAGAGCCACAGTCCGGCGTTGCCGAAAGGCCGCAGCAGATAGAAGCTTGCGATATAAAGCGCGAGCGAGACGAGCATCATATTGCGCATGTCGCGCGTCCATGTCGCGCCGGCGAACACGCCGTCGAGTTCATAAGCGAGCGCGCCCGCAAGCGGGGCCAGCGCGGCGAACAAAAGATAATCGCGGGCATATGCCCGCACCTGTGGTTCAGTCGTAAGGAAATCGATGAACGGTCTGCCGGAAATAAGCGCCACGGCCGCCAAGCCGGCGGCAAAGGCGAAGGACCAAAAGGCAGTGATACGCACCGACGCGCGAAAACCGTTGGCGTCCCGCGCGCCGATCGATTGGCCGCACATCTGCTCGGCGGCGGTCCCGAACCCGTCGAGAAAATAGGCCGCGACGAGAACGAGATTAATCAAAATCGCGTTGCCCGCGAGAACAATATCGCCGCCGCGCGCGCCCTGCGCGGTAAAAAACGCGAAGGCAAAGAGCAGCGCTGTGTTGCGGATGAAAATATCGCGATTGATCGCAAACATCCGCGCGATTTTTCCGCGATCGAGAAACAGTGCGACGTCCGCCCGAAAAAGATCGCCGTACATGCGCCACACAACAAAAAAACCAGCGAGCCCGCCCAAACCCTCGGCCGCAAGCGTGCCGGCCGCCGAACCGCGAACGCCCAACGCCAAGCCGTAAACAAGAGCGATGTTGAAGGCGATGTTGACCAGATGAATCAAGACTTGGAGGACGAGCGCCACGCCGGTCCGCCCGCGTCCAACGATTGCGCCGAGCACCGCGTAATTGATTAGAACGAAAGGCGCCGACCAGATTCTAATATCGAAATAAAGCCGCGCCGCGCCGGTGACCTCGGGGCTGGCATCGAGTGCGCCAAAGCTGATCCAGGCGATCGGCGCCTGGAGCAAAATCATTGCAGCTCCGATGCAAACGGCGACGATCAGGGCGCGTACGAGCGTCGCGCGTTGCTCGGCGGCGTCGCCGGCGCCAAGGGCTTGCGCGGTGAGCCCCGCCGTCCCCATGCGCAAAAAGCCGAAACTCCAGAAGATAAAGTCGAAAATCACGGCGGCGGCGGCAATCGCGCCGAGAAGATGCGCCTGGCCGAGCCTGCCAATAATCGCCGCGTCGGCGATGCCGAGCAACGGCGTCGACAAATGGGCGAGCGTCATCGGCAGCGCGAGCCGCACCACGCGGGCGTGACTCACGCGCGGAGGATTTACAACGGCGGTTGCGTCGGCGGACACGGCACGGCCGCCCGGTTCAGCGGGCGTTGCGCATATTCATGAGCCGCAGCACCAGCCAGACCGGAACGACGATCGCCGCCCCCGCGACGATATAATCGGCGATCTCGCGGATCGCATCGAACCCCAGGTCCCAGACTCGATCAACGAGCTGTTTCAATCCACGAAATACGTCCCAGGGTCTGATGTCGAGCCACATCAGGAAAGCGCCGACGATCAGGGATACGAAAAGAAGGCGCAAGAAGACGCCGCCCGGCGAGCCGCCGAGAAAACGGTTGAGCGCCGTCTCTTGGGGACCCGAGCGGATACCGGGCGGGGTAGGCGGCCGTTCAGGCGCTGTCCAATGGGGAGGTGCCTTCGGCGCAAAACGGTCATCTTCGCTCATGCGGTACCTCTCAAATCGAAGCTAAGGAGGCGGGAAGACCCCGGCCCAGTCAATTTGGCGGATAGTTTGCCGGTCGTGTCAACAAGCCATTTCAAGCGCGATGGCGGTGGCGGCGGCGACGGCGACGGCGTGAGAATCACTTGGCTCATAAGCGCGGCGTTTGCCTGCACATGGGCAGCGTTGCTTTGGTTCGCGTTTCGATAGGGCTCGGCGCCGGTTCGTTCCTCGGTGGTCATCGGCGCTTAGAGTGGCCGGCGGGGTTGCTCGTGGTGGCCCCGCCGGGATGGACGCCGATCCAACCTGCTTCGTTTTTAATGGAATGGAGGCATCTTCATTAAATGTTTTGATCACATGTATACTGGGCGCCGGGCGAAACGCCGCTCACGGAAGCGCCTGCTCACGAAGCGCCTTTGCTTCAAGGAGTATTTTCGATGAAAACAATTTTGTTGGCCGCTGTCATAACTGGCGTGGCGGTCATTCCAGCGCAAGCGACCATCACATGGGACGAAATCATCGCTATCGCCGAAAAGATCCCTGGTGCTGCCCATCATAAAACATGTGTTGATGAAACATGCAATTTTGCACTTGTTTACACCAGCAGTAATGATGGCGTAATTCATGCTATTGATGAAGAGTACGTAAGCAACGTGCTGGACTAGCGGCAAATCTGTGTCAGCCCCAAAACCAAGATCAGTCTTTGGGATTGGTGCGTTAACTTCGATACAGGCAAAAGGATCACATTCAATAATCAAACCAAAAAATGGGACACTCTCGACTGAAATAACGGGTTGACCCTTCGGCCTGACGGCCTCAACCGTCATTGCGAAGCGCCCTTGCTTCAAGGAGTAACCCGAGGACAAACCTATGGGATTTTTTTCAAATTTAAAAATTATGGCTGACATCGACAAGGCAAGGAGATCCCTTCCCGAATGTATTAGGAAGGTGAATGAGGCGAAATCCGGCATTGTACGAATGCAATCTCTCTATGATGACACCCCGTCGCTTGCTCAGCCGCTTCGTAATGCGATGCTTCTTGTGATCGCCAGCGATGAACTTGTTGAACAGAGGCACATGGCGGCTGGCGCTTGTTGCATCGCTCTTGCCACTGCGCTACGTGAGAATAAGAACAAATCCGTAATAGGGGCGCTCGTAGACGCCACCAATTTTGCACTAGATGAAGCCAAGGCCGCGCGCGATTGCTCAGACAAAAATCTTGCCGTATTCAAACATGAATTCATACACGCAAAATGATATGACCCTCAGCATGGCGCCTAGCGACCGCCATAGCGAAGTCCCATCCCGGCGCGCAGCCGCCGCCGCGCGACCACGCCCCGCCCGCCGCGAAACGCAATGTTGTCGCCAGATGACAACCGAAAACCCGCCCAGCCGAACATCCCGGACCCGGCCCAGGCACTCCGAGGCGGCTTTGGAGGAGTTTCGTTGTTGCGATTATGAACTCTTCACCCGAAATCCGGCCGCTATGCAGCCCGCCCTTCAAGGCGGGTCAGGAATAGTCACTTTTTGTAACGTGCCAATGGACTTCAAACAGACGACAATCGACGATCTTATTGAGAACGAACATCAGTTGCTTTCGACCGCGATTCAACGATATGGCGCGTATTATACAATCGCACTCGATGTGTCAGAGTTCCTCTTCTCGGCTGTAAAATCAGTTGATCGCAACCACGCGATCTTTGTCCGCTTTCTGTCATAAGTCAAAAAGCATTACTTGCTTGCGGTATTCTCGACCGTCCGCCTACATCAGGTTCAGGCGAGGATGAATCTGCGTCAAGTGCTTGAGAATGGCGCGTGCGCAGCGTTTGCAATCGCCAACCCAGAACCAACTCACTTCGCTAGCACCGCGCCCGATGGTACGCTCGACACATCAAAAAAATTGGACGATGCGTACAAATGGCTCGCCAAGAAAATCCCCCAAGGGTCAGCGCGCATCAAAGCAATGAAGGCCGATATCAACAGTTCGAGCGCTCACGCAAGCATCGTCAACACGCAAAAAAATTTCCGCCTTGCTGATAGTGGCAGTGAATTTAGTATCCCGTTTTTCGACATCGATGACGCGTACTTCGTGAGGGGCGATTTACTGATGGCTTCAGGAATCCCGCTTTCGCTTATCAAGCTTTTTTATGGTGTGAATAAAGAGGTAAAGGCGATTGTGTGGCGAGATGACTTTGAATCACAGTTTTTCTCACTCTTTGAAAGGGAAACCGCTCTTCGGAGCGAAATGCATTCATCGGACGTTTCAAGGAACAGCAACGGAAATTTGGACACCTTATGAAGTGAGCCTCGAAATCGTCCAGCGGCTCACATTGTAACTGCGGCCAATCACAAGCGTCTCCTCGCCGTGATCGCAGCGCTTGATCGGCTCGCCGCGCCGTGTCCGCGACAAGTCCGGCAAAAGGGCGCCCTGGCTCGTTTCGATAGCGGCGTCCTGCCGGTCTTCCATGGCGCGGCGGCGGTCGATAACGCCATGACGCGGCAAGCCGCCTCTGCCCGGCGCGCCATACCATGCGAGGCTCGAAACGCGGCACCTTTCCATGGACTCCGTCCAAGTGAGCGCGTGAGCCTTCGCCCATTGCCACGCGGCGCGCTCGCGTACCAGGCACCGGCGGCTGTCTCCATGGGGCGCGAGAATATGCCCGATTTCATGCAAGGCGCTGGCATAGGAAACCGGCGATTTAATTTCCGGGATTGAGACCTCTCGACAAGCCCAGACGCATTTTGTTTGCCTCGTTAAGCGGACAAATCTTCGGTCAGTGTCGAAGGCTACAAGCAAGCCTTCGATATGGGCTTTCATGTGCAAGCGGTCCGGCTTCATTTTCGAGCGCGCGTCCCGCCCTTGGGCAACGTGCGCATCCTCGCAAGCTTATCTTTGTAAGCCCTGTTCTTTGCCGTTTTTCTTCGCGGGAGGCGCCGGCCTGTTGGCCGATTGTAGCTGGGGCCGCGGTGGCGGTGGCCTGCCGGTACCGCAAAATGAAGCTGGTCCCCCCAAAGGCGATGAGTGCGATGAACAGCGCAAATAGGTAGAATTTTATGGTCGTGTTCATTTCAAAACATCCTGGTTGGCGAAGGGGATCATCAACCATGCTGGATCGGCGCCGGATCGCAAGCACCGCGTGTGGATATGCTTAAAAAGCCACTGGCTGGTACGGCTGGGACACAAACTAGGACGGGAACCTGAAGGAGGCGCATTTCCCTCTGTGAGGCGATGAACGGTCATCTTCGCTCATGCGGTACCTCTCAAATCGAAGCTAAGGAGGTGGGAAGACCCCGGCCCAGTCAATTTGGCGGATAGTTTGGTGGTCGTGTCAACCAGGCATTTCAACCGCGATGGCGGTGGCCTCGCCGCCGCCGATGCAAAGCGCCGCCGCGCCGCGTTTCAAGCCATATTTTTGCAAGGCCGCAAGCAGCGTCACGACGATTCTGGCGCCCGACGCGCCGATCGGATGGCCGAGCGCGCAGGCGCCGCCATGCACATTCACTTTTTCACCTGGCAAGGAAAGCTCTTGCATCGCCGCCATGGCGACCACCGCGAAGGCCTCGTTGATCTCGAAAAGATCGACATCCGCCAGGGACCAGCCGGTCTTGTCCATCAGTTTTCGCAACGCGTCGATGGGGGCGGTGGCGAATTGACTGGGCGCCTGCGCGTGCGTGGCATGAGCCAGGATCGTCGCCAAGGGCGAGATGCCCCGCTTTTCGGCCTCCGAGCGGCGCATGAGAACGAGTGCCGCGGCGCCGTCCGAAATCGAACTCGAATTCGCCGCCGTCACGCTGCCGCCTTCCCTGAACGCCGGTTTGAGATGAGGAATTTTATCGAGCTTCGCCTTTAGCGGCTGCTCGTCGTGCAAAACGATCCTGACTTCGGCCTTGCCGGACTTGACCGTGACTGGCGCGATCTCCTTTGCAAAACTGCCGTCACCGATCGCCCTTTGCGCCCGCTCCAGGGAAGCGACGGCGAAGGCGTCCTGGGCGGCGCGAGTGAATTGGAATCTTTCGGCGCAATCCTCCGCGAAGGCGCCCATCGGCAAATGCTCGCCATAGGCATCCTCGAGCCCGTCGAGGAACATATGATCGAGAAGTCTGCCATGCCCCATGCGGTAGCCGGACCTCGCGCGATCGAGCAGATAGGGGGCGTTGCTCATGCTTTCCATGCCGCCCGCAAGCGCGATCCGCGCACTCCCGGCGCATAAAATGTCATGCGCCAGCATGATCGCCTTCATGCCGGAACCGCACATCTTGTTGACAGTCGTGCAGGGAGTGGCCTCAGGCAGGCCGGCGGCAAGCGCGGCCTGACGGGCGGGAGCCTGACCCTGGCCAGCCGGCAAGACGCAGCCGAGAACCACTTCTTCGATGTCCTCGGGCGCAACCCCAGAACGAACGAGCGCCGCCTTCGCCGCGGTGGCGCCCAGACTTGGGGCGGCAAGGTCCTTGAACTTGCCTTGAAAGCCGCCAATCGGCGTGCGCGCGGCGGCGGCAATGACGATCGGATCGGCGTTCGCCATGGTTTCTCATTCCCTCCCCAATAATAGATTGCGATCACTGGCCGAAGGCGAAAGAGGCTGCCCGCCAGAGCGCAAAGTTTTGTTTCGCGCTGGGCCGGAAATTTATTGGAGCGACTCCGGCCAAAGGGAGTTGGATCATGCTCCAAGGTTCGCCTCGCATGATCTTTATCGCAAAGCCGGCGCCCGCAATCGTACCACAATGTTTCATGTGAAACATAATGATCTTGCCCGCGGTTACGGTCTCTTCGCCGAGCGGTGATCCGGCGAGCCTTTCTTTATCGGCAAGCCGTTTTTCCGCGAAGGCCATTGGGCCGAGATAGCAAAACGTCGCCGTGCCGAGCCGCTTGTAATCGAGCGACTGGCCAGTGAGCGAACCCCCGATCGGCAGTTTGAGATAGCCTAGCGCGCGCTGCAAGGCCTGGATCGAAGGCTTTTCGTCGACCGTGAGCACGATCGCGTTCTCTGGCGGGGCCATATTAAAGACCGACGATCTCGGCCGCTTTCGCCACGAACTGGGGATCGTTGCTCTCGCACCAGGATTGCGACCCGCAAGGTCGATCTTCCGGGCGCGCAGCCCTTCGGCAAGCTCAGGACCGCCAGACATATTGCTCATGCACGTCGCAAAGCGTCCGGGCGATGCGCGGACCCGTCCCGTTGGCGTAACTCTCGGGAAGTTTCATGTCGAGAAGCGCCAGGATGCGGCGGCCCGTCTCAGGTCCGTATTTCGGCGCGGCGCCGCGATTGCCGGTGTCGTCGAAGCCGGCGAGGCGATCCCGCGCATAACCCATCCGCGATTTGGAGACTATCCGGATCGCGCACCCGACTTCACGGGCGATGTCTCCAAGACCGGACCAGCCGGCCGCACCGCCTGCGGACACGGATCACATCACATCAGATCGCGCCGGTCGAAGCCCTGCGCCGGGCCCGTCAGCCCTTCTGGAAGATCGCCCGTGAGGCCGGGCTTTCCCTTGGCCCGGTGGCCCGCATCGCAAAGGCCAAGGGGCTGAGCCGCCTGTCCGCCCTCGATCCCAGGATCGAGATCAGCCGCTATGAAAAGAAGCAGCCGGGCGAGATGATCCATATCGACATCAAGAAGCGCGGCCGCCAAGGGGCCGGACATCGCATCACGGGAGACCGGACCGGACAGAGTGCGCCGCGCCGCTGCAAGGAA
>JALZAY010000302.1 GCA_030948025.1 Pseudomonadota bacterium | reverse complement strand
TGGGGGGGACTGTTGCGGCTTGCGGGCGGTTGCCTCGAGCGCAGCGGCGACGGCGGAAATCCCGATTTCGCGATAGAGCCTTGAAAGGAGATCGGGGGGTCGATTGGAGGCGGCGGCTTTTTGCGGAATGTTCTGATCGGTGCTCATTTCCATAAATCCAAATTGTAAGCGGCAACGTCGGCTCCCGGGGAGCTTTCACGAATGATTATGTGGGGAGGAAGTTAACGCCGTGTAACCCGCCTCGTGCAGTTTTTTGAATTGAACTAGCGAAACCGCCACGCTGAGCAGGCCTTTAACGAGATCTTTGCGGCGTCCAGCCAGGCGCGATCACGCTAACTCGCCTGACTTGCACGAAGCATGTGCCGAGATCGCGAATTGTTTTGACGTAAGCCTTGCCGCCGCGCTCAAGGCGATGTCATCGGCGGGGCTTTAAAACTTGCGCCGAGTGTTTCGAGCATCGCGGCGTAGGCGATGGCCGTGCGGTCCTCGAAGCTCGCGGCAATGATTTGGACGCCGCGCGGCAAGCCATCCGGTCCAAGCATCACCGGAGCCACGGCGGCCGGCAAACCGGCGCCAGTGGCGAGACAAGCCCACAGCATCAGGTCGAAATAGGGCCTTTGGTTGCCATTGACCTCGATCGATCGCGCGTGCGGATCGGGCTTTTGGTCGTGCCGGATGGGTCCCGTGGGGGCGGGCGGGCAAAGCACCACGTCGATGTGCTCGAAAAACCGTGCCCACTCCTCGCGAAGCCGCGCCCGCCGCGCCTGAATGCCGAGGAAATCCGGCGTGCTCAGGCGCATCGCGCGGGCTTGCAGAGCGCGATGGGAGAGATCGCCGGTCAAGAAATCGTGTTCGGGGGCGGCCAATTTGTCGCGGGCCTTATTGGGCAGGCCGGCGCCGATGAGCACATGGGTAAGGACCGCGAATACCTCCCAGGCTTCCTCAAATGACAACGCCGGGCGCGCGGACTCATCGACGATTGCTCCGGCCTCTTCAAGCATGAGCGCCGCCTTGCGCACGGCTGCCGCCACCGTTGCATCGACGGGAGCGAAAGGCTCGTCGAGCCAGAGCGCCACGCGCAGTCCCCCGGGCGATTGTTTACGGGGTGAAGCGAGAGCCTCCGCCGGCATCGAAGGGTCGCGCGGCCCGGCCAAGACGTCGAGGGCGAGAGCTAGGTCGGCGGCCGAGCGGGCGAGCGGGCCAGCGACAAGGAGCTCGGGATTGCGTTCGAGGCGCAACTCGGGCATCGGCGGGATATGGCCATAAGTCGAGACAAGGTTCCACGTGGTTTTCAGGCCGAAAATACCGCAACAATGCGCCGGCCAGCGGATCGACCCGCCGAGATCCGAGCCGAGTTCGAGGGCGCTCATGCCGGTGGCGATGGCCGCCGCGGCTCCGCCCGAGGACCCACCGGGGGAAAAGCCGGGGTTCCAAGGGTTATTGGTCGTCCCGTAAATGCTGTTGTAGGTCTGGAAGTCGCCGGTGAAAATGGGAACGTTGGTCTTGCCGAGCAGGATCACTCCGGCCCGGCGCAGCCGGGCCACCGCGCTCGCATCTTCTTTCGGGATATAATTTTGCAGCGCGGGAACGCCCGCGGAGGTCACCATGCCCGCAACCTCGAAACAATCCTTGATCGTCGCCGGTAAGCCTTCGAGGGGGCGGGCCTCGCCGCGCGCGATGCGCGCATCCGAGTCGCTCGCGCTACGCCAGGCCGATGCGGCATCCTTTTGCACAATCGCGTTCAAGGCCGGATCAAGGCGTTCGATGGCGGCAAGAGTCGACCCAAGGAGGTCCCGCGCGGAAAATTCTCGCCTGAGCAGCGCCGCGTGCAAATTGGAAGCGGAATCGAGTAAATCCAGCATGGCTGGTTCGCCGGGAATGCTGTAGCCATTTGGCGCTTTTCACGCAAATAGATCGCAAGAGGACATTTCGACGTGCGGCCTCTGATCGTCCAGGAGCCCTATTCCAAGGCGGCCTTGCTCAGCCGGCGCCTCGCGGTGTTTTCGCTTGCCGTCGCTGTTATAGGCATTTTGGGCGTTGCACGTGGCGTTGACCTGATCGCGGTGCTCGGCGGGGCGGTTATGATTGCCTGCGGTGCGATTTTATCCGCGATTTTGGCTTTTGCGATCATTTGGCACAGCGGGCGCAAGGGCGCCGGACAGGCCTTCGCGGGGCTCGTTCTCGCCACCCTGCTGTTGGCATACCCGGCCTATCTCGCGCAACAAACGATGCGCCTACCGCGTCTTGCCGATCTCTCGACCGATATCTCCGATCCGCCAAACTTTTCCCTTTCACACGCGGCCTTGGCCGCGCGCGGCGATACCACTCCGCCAAGCGTCGCGATCGCGAGACGCAAGGCGCAGATCAAGGCCTATCCGCAGATCCAGCCGATCCTCCTCGATCTCGACGCGCGGGAAGCGTTCGATGCCGCTCTGAAGGCGCTGGCGGCAAACGGCTGGAAGATCGTCGAACAGAGGCCGCCGGGGGGGCGCGCGGGTCTTGGCCATATCGATGCCATCGCCACCAGTTTTATCCTCGGCTTTCCTTCCGATATCACGTTGAGACTAAGGCCGCTCGCCGGCCAGACGCGAATCGACATCCGTTCGGTGGCGCGCTTCGGGCCTTACGATTTCGGCGCCAACCCGCGCAATATTGCCAGCTTCGAGGCGGCGCTGGAAGCGGTTGTCGATAAGAAATGATTGCAAAGTCACCATGCGGACAATCGGATGCGATGATCACTGGTCCGGCTTATTTGGCGCACAGGAATTTTTGGGACGCGTCCGGTTTCGAGGAGCAATTCTAAACCGCAAAGAATGACTGGCCAGCCGCGCCGTCCCCCTTCCAGCATATAGTCCGGAGTTGGTGTCGGATGGGATTCGGTCATGGTGAGCCGCACGACTTCGCCCATCGGCTCGATCTCATAGGTGACGATCCTTTGGCCTTAAATGAAAGGGCGATTATGAACTTTACAAACCACGCGAATTAGTTAGGATGAACCTTGCATCGACTACATATGGAGAAACCTAATGGCTACGTGCCCGGTATGTGAAGGCAAAAAGGTCTGCGACTGTCCACAATGTAAGGGAACAGGAAAGGAAGGAAGCAGCGAATGTAAACATTGCGGTGGAACTGGAAAGGGAACGTGCAACCATTGCAAAGGAA
>JALZAY010000117.1 GCA_030948025.1 Pseudomonadota bacterium | reverse complement strand
CTCAAGCAAGAGCCCAATCAACGTCTCGATCTCGCCCCTCTCGCCCCGCATCTGCTTGATGGGAAATCAGTCAAGGACATCGCCTCGATAGATTTGCAGACCACCCGCGAAACAATAACCGTCGGCGATATTTTTAAAATACGGTCCGGCGGCACGGAATCGATCCGGTTCGAGGGAGGTTCGGCGCGCCTTGACAATATCGGCGTGGCTATGAAGGCTGGAGAAATCGTCATCGAAGGCGACTGCGGCAAATCGCTTGGCCGCAACATGAGCGGCGGCAATCTCGTCGCGATGGGCGATTGCGGACCTTTTGCGGGCTCCGCCATGTCCGGAGGCAGGCTCGAGATCGCGGGCGATGCCGGCTTCTTTCTCGGCGCGCCGCTCGAAGGCGAGATGGAGGGCATGACCGGGGGGTTGTTGATCGTGCGCGGAAATGCCGGCGCGCGCGTCGGCGACCGCCTACGGCGCGGCACCATTGTGATCGAAGGGTCCGCCGGGGACTATCCGGGAAGCCGGATGATCGCCGGAACGCTGATCGTGCTCGGGGAATGCGGCAGCCTGCCCGGTTACCTCATGCGGCGGGGCACGATCGTGCTTGCAAACCCGCCCGAACTGGCGCCGACTTTCGTCGATTGCGGTGCGCATGATTTGGCCTTCGCCAGCGTTTTTTCGGGCCTGCTGCGCCCCGAAAGCCGCGCCGCCGCGAGGCTACTTTCCCGCCCGCTCATCCGTTTCGCCGGAGACATGGCGGCCCTTGGAAAGGGAGAAATTTTCTTCCCCGCGTAAGATGGCCGCGCCAGGAGCGGCTGCCGGGTTAAAGCGCGGCAGTCTTCGACACAACAACGTCATTCATCCCTCCCTCGATCAAGGGTTGTCGAGCCAATGGTTGACGAAAGCCGGGCTTCCATCTCGCAAATCGATCGTCTCGCAACGATCGAGCGCCGCGACCGGTTTCTCGGTCTGCTTGGCACAAGGCCGGTCATCATGGGCATATTGAACATAACGCCCGATTCCTTTTCCGACGGCGGCAAATTCTTTAGCCTCGATGCCGCCATGCAACAGGCGGAAAAGCTCGCGGCAGATGGCGCCGACATTATCGATGTGGGGGCGGAATCCACGCGCCCAGGCCATACGCCCGTCGCGGCGGAAGAGGAACTCGCCCGCCTCGAACCCATTCTCGGCAAGCTAGCGAGTTCCATCGACGTTCCGTTTTCGATCGACACTTCCAAAGCCAAGGTCGCGCGGCGCGCAACAGAACTTGGCGCCAGCGTGGTCAACGACGTTTGGGGATTGCAGAAAGATCCCGCGATGGCCGATACGGTCGCCGAAACCGGCGCGGCAGTGGTTCTGATGCACAATCGCGACGGCGTCGATCCCGATCTAGACATCGTCGCGGACATGCGCCGCTTCTTCGACCGGTCATTGCGTCTTGCGGAAGCCGCTCGTATTCCCCCCGCACGTATCATTCTCGATCCCGGCATCGGTTTCGGCAAAAGCCGGGTGCAAAATTTCACGGCCTTGGCCAATCTTGCCGCGCTGAAGGACTACGGGCTGCCGGTCCTCGTCGGGGTTTCGCGTAAGTCGCTGCTTGCTGGGCTTACCGCCACGCCGGTCGAGACAAGCCTCGTTCGCACGCTCGCCGCCAATCTCGCGGCGGCCGCCAACGGCGCCTCCGTTTTCCGGGTTCACGATGCGGCCGAACACGCCGTCGCCTTCAAGGTTTTCGATGCCATCGTCCGCCGCTGACCTTTTGGGCGCCGGCCCGCTGACTAACGCCGGTCTCGGGCTGGGGAGCAATATCGGCGACAAGGCAGGCAACATCGCGCGGGCGCTGAAGCTGCTGGAGGGGCGCGGTATTATCCGGCTGAATGCGGTTTCGTCGATCTACCGCACCGCGCCTTGGGGTTATGTGGAGCAGGACTTTTTCGCCAATGCCTGCGCGGTGGGAGAAACCCGCCTGCCGCCGCTCGAACTCCTTGCCGCGACCACTGCGGTCGAGATCGAGATGGGCCGGAAACCGTCGGTGCGCTGGGGGCCGCGCCTCATCGACATCGACATTCTTTTCCACGGAGATGCGTCTTTCGCGCATGCCCAATTGAATTTACCGCACAAGGATCTTTTCGAACGCGTTTTCGTTTTGGTGCCCTTGGCGGAAATCGCGCCTCGCTTAACGATCTCCGGGCGTTCCATCGCAAAGGCCGCCGCCGGTTTCGCCGGCGAGCCAATCGAAAAATGGGACGCGAACGGCCGGCGTCGTTGAAGATGAGATGATGTCATGATTCTCTCCCGTCGCGGGCGACGGAGACTATCGTGGCCCCGAAAGAGATGGTAGTTAAGAGGTGCGTTGTGGCCGGGAAGTTAGCAATGTGTCCGGCCGGGCGCGGCTTGCGGCGTTACTCGAACATTAGCTGCACATTGGTGATCAGCCGGCTGAAAAATGCAGTTGGGCGATAACAATATTCGTTCATCGCAAGCGGCGCCTCTTTGCAGCGCCGGTGGTCGGGGCTCCATTCATATCCCTCCTTGCTCAAACACGCGGCAATCGACTTGTTGAGGGCATCGCTTTGGGTGCCTCGCTGGCTCGGATTCGCTTTTTCCGCCTCAACGTGACAGTAGCCAACCACGACTTTCTGGTTTTCGAAAAAAGATGCGCCCGACGCATAGAATCGGATTTCCAGCACCCCAAGGAGCACAAGACCAACACAAATTCCTAGAATAGCTTGGCTTTTGGTCTTAAAGACTAAATCGAGACCAAATAAGGTCAGGCCGCCGAAGGCGACGAGGCCGCCGCCCACGATGATGAGAATGGGCGCGAGGAATATGGTTAGGTTTTGATCCATTTAGGGTTTCCTCCTGCCGGCGAGACAGCAAAACCGCCCGCCGAATTGACGTTGCAATGCAGGAGTCATCAGCCTTGCCGGCGGTTAAGGGGGCACCCCATCCCCTGGACGCGGCGAGTGTTCCGCAGCGGCCTATAGCGGCTTTTTAACAGCACGCCTCGCGCCAAGTCAAACCCGCCGCCGCAATATTGTGCCGCTATTACGCCCGCCTCGCATTGGCCCATCGCGGATAGTATGGTTTCATGCGCAAGTTCCGACCTTCGATGACGAGACCATTGCGCTTGCCAAGGCTCATCCATGGCGGTAATCTCGGCCTCGAAATCTGGTCATCGGGTGGATCTCGGCTGAGGGTTCAAGGCCCATTATTCGAGGGATGTCCGCTTAGGAGGGTCATGGGCATGTTCGACAAAATTCTGGGCGGCGTCATCGGCGTCGGAGCAACGACGCTCCTCAACAGCTTCATCGAAAAGCAAGGCGGCTTGCAAAACGTCGTCAGCCAATTCGAGAAGAATGGCTTCGGCGATACCATGAAGTCATGGATTTCGCAGGGACAAAATTTGCCGATCACGGTGGATCAGATTCATCAGGCGCTCGGTTCCGACAAGGTGAAGGAACTGGCCGCCAAGCTGGGCCTTCCCGCCGACAAACTCGCCGAATTGCTGGCGCAACATCTGCCGCAGGCCATCGACAAGGTGACCCCCGACGGCAAACTCCCCTCTTAACGCCGTCAACATTGACGGTCATTTGACACGCGCATGTCAGCGTGAGCACGCCGCCATCGGCAAGCGGGGCTGATCACGCGTCGCACAACTTTAAGCCGGATGGTTTCGCATCTGTTCTCTGCCCTCGCCGCTCGCACCGGTAATGCTCCGCGAATCGCCCCCGCGAACGGATCGGCTCGGGCGTGGCGAGGCCTAGCGCGATGAGTTGGCCTTGCCAAGGCTCGTCCAAGGCGGCAATCTCAGCCTCAACAAGGCCGTCATCGGGCGTGGATGCCGGCTAAATGCTTTTGGCGGCTACGCGCCACCAGGATCGCGGCGTTCGCCCGGTCCAGCCGGAAAACGCCTGCGTGAGATGGGCTGGATCGGAATAGCCAAGTTCATAGCCGATTTGGGTGATAGGCATATAGACGAAAGCGGTTATAAAGTGGGGATGAAAATCATCGGAGCAGGCATCCCTTTTTTCGTCTCTTTTTTCGCAAAGGTCCTTGCCAATGAACACCGCCCATCTGCTGATCCACCGATCCTCTGAGAAATTGAAATTCTATAATTCGGAGGATCCATTGTTTTGGTCAGACGAACTTAATTGTTGGATGACGTGTGACCCGAGCACCATAATATTCATCCTTAAGAGCACCGATTTCGAGGTTATCAATTATAAAAAAGAAACCGTCAGGCTTGCGCACGGGTTAGGCGTTGATCTTTTTGCCACGGCAAATATCCTGGGCAGTATTCCCTTGACGCAAGAAGGAGACAGTCATGCGGCGTTACGTAAGCAGATGGCTGTTGAGCTCAATCAAAAGTCCTCTGTTGGGCTTCGAGAGCTTGATTCTTTTGCACAAGCAAAAATCTCGAAAAAATTTGATAAAAATGAAAAGTTTGATATCGCTTCTGAGATTTTTGCGCCTTTTGTGGCAATGCTGATTTCCGAATTGAGTCGGACACGCGCAGCTCACCTCAATGGTGACGTCTCTATATCTCAAGTCTTCGACAAATCTCTTAGTGTTAATCGAAGAAAACTCTTAAATAACGTCATCGGTCAAATCTATACAAATGCCGTTCAGGATTCTGCAGTGGATAACGCAGGCATGCGGGTCGCCATGATGATCTTGGGAACTGACCCGTTATTGGGATCGATAGGGGAGTCCTTTATTTATTCAATTTCCTCAAATCCCAAAAAATCCATGAGCGAAATAAATTGGAGTGATAAGCTTCCAATCACAGGGGTTCCTTACGTCGAGAGAATTGCAAATAAATCGGCCGTCGTTTCTGGTATACATGTTTTAAAAGATGAGCGTATAAGGGTTTACTTAGATGCTTTTAAATCGAACGGATCAGATTTTTATTTTGGAGCGGGTCGTCATGTTTGTCTAGGTAGAGCGGTTTCGCAGCAAGCATGGCAAATCTTGACGTCAAAATTCAAGACAATCGGCAAAAACGTAAGTATTTTGCAAGCGCGATATAGATCTTCAGATTATGTATTCAACTGTCCGGTCTCTATAGAGATTTCCGTCGATGAATGACAATGACCTGCAAATCAATATAGGGATATTTAGGGATGCTATTAGACAAGCGCAAAGTGACGCCCATACTTCAGTTAGCGACATTGAATTGTTGAACACAAAAATCGTTGACCTGAAATTTGACAGCCTGGAGAAGTTGGAGGTCATAATGAAAATAGAAGACGCATTTGAAGTGATGCTTGATGAAGGCGCCGTTTCAAAATGTAATGCCGTGTCTGACTTGGTAAATCTGGTGCGGGTCGCCCTTCAAAGCAAGGCACGAGCATAAATGATGGCCTATTTCGCGCGCAAAGCAGGCAAGTTGCTCTTGAAGCTGCTCTTGGGAGTGCGAGTTCATTTATCGATGGGCGCGTCTCCTGAAGATCTGTTTTCCGATCTTTGGAATTTCTGCCGCCATTATAAATTCTTATTCGCGCTTGGGGAATATTTTCCAAATCGATTTCACATTCCTCTGCAAAATTTCGTGTTTAAAAATATTCTAGAAGTTGTAAGGACTAAGTATCCAGCTTATAAACCAAATATTAGGGTTAGAACTAGCGAATCTATTTCTACTTTATTCAATATAGAGGAAAAAATTATTGTTGTAACGGTCCACACAGCTATTTCTTCGATCATAATCGAGATTTTACAAGAGCTTGGTATTAAAAGTTCATTTGTAATGGCTGATGCTTCACATAGGCAGGTTGGGGTATTAGGATATAATAAAATAGACGTAATTCTCCGATCACAGGATGTGTTTTTGATTGCAAGGCGTAAATTAAAAGAAGGCAGGGTTATCTGCTGTTGCGTTGACGAGAGATCAATCTATAATCAATTATACGTTGGAATTGGAATTTTTGATTTTGCCAAAATTATCGATGCTAAAATTATTTTTTTTATTCCGCAAATTTCAGATGAGGGAGAGGTATTTATTTACTTGGCTGCGATAAATAATACTATGGAAAAACTGTCATCTATTGATCTGGCGCAAGACTTTGTCTCGTTTATTAATGCTACATCAGAAAAGAAAAAGACATTTGAGATTAGTTCTTGGAGGCGAGAAAATAAACTTTGATGAAAGCATGTCAAAAAACATGCTACGGGATCAAATAAGTACTTGAAAATTTCGATTGCATATTTTTTACAACAACGATGCATCAGGCGTTCTATTGCAGGCGGTGAGTGGTGCCATGTGATTTCGCTCCGGACGGATTTTCAGGAACAACCAGAATCTGGATTAATAGGTGGGTAGATTCACGCTAAGAGCATCGGCAGCTGACCCGTAAAGAGCTAGCGGGTTTGCCTGACGTACTTGCTCACGCGCCCTCAAAGACTGGGAATGACCTGGTCGTTGCCCAGCTCTTCCTCCCGCTCGCCGCCCGCCTCCGGCAATTCCTCCGGCTCGATCTTGATGCTGAGCCTGCCTCCTTCCTCTATCGCCGCGCGGCGCAAGGTTTCCTCGGCTTGCCTCACCTCATGCTGGCGTTTCCACAGCGCCGCGTAGATCCCATTTCGCGCCAGCAGCGCCGCATGCGCGCCGCGCTCCACGATCCTGCCTTTGTCGAGCACGATGATCTCGTCGGCATTGACGATTGTCGAAAGCCGATGCGCGATCACAAGGGTCGTCCGGCCCTTGGCGACAAGATCGAGCGCGTCCTGAATCTCGCCTTCGGTGAAGGAGTCGAGCGCCGAGGTTGCCTCGTCGAGAACGAGGATCGGCGGCGCCTTCAAAATGGTCCGGGCGATTGCGACGCGCTGCTTTTCGCCGCCCGAGAGTTTCAGTCCGCGTTCGCCGACCTGCGCCTCGTAACCGCCCGGAATATGTTCGATGAAATGGTCGATCCGCGCCAGACGCGCCGCCTCGCGGACCTCGGCGTCGCTCGCCTCAAACCGGCCGTAGCGGATATTATAGGCGATCGTGTCGTTAAAAAGAACCGTGTCTTGCGGAACCACCCCGATCGCCGCGCGCAGCGAGGTTTGGGTCACCATCGAAATATCCTGACCATCGATGGCGATCCGCCCGGCCGAGGGCTCGTAGAAACGGAATATCAGCCGCGAAAGCGTGGATTTGCCGGCCCCCGAGGGACCGACGATCGCCACCGTCTTGCCAGCCGGCACGTCGAAACTCACGTCCTTCAGAATTGCGCGGCGCGGGTCGTAATTAAAGGACACATGCTCGAACGAAAGCCTGCCGTTCGTCACGGCAACAGGCTTCGCGTCCGCGCGGTCCTCGACCTCGGGGCGCTGGCCGAGAATGGCAAACATCATCTCGATGTCGATCGCCGCTTGCCTGATCTCGCGATAGACGACGCCCATGAAGTTCAACGGCTGATAGAGCTGAATCATCATCGCATTGATGAGGACGAAATCGCCGACCGTATTGGCGCCGTTTTTGATGCCTTCGATGCTCATCGCCATTGCGGCCGTCAACCCACATGTAAAAATGACCGCCTGCCCCGCATTGAGCCAGGCAAGCGACGTGTAAGTCTTAATGCTCATGCGCTCGTAACGGGCGATGGATTTGTCATAGCGTTGCTTCTCGCGCTCCTCGGCATTGAAATATTTGACCGTCTCGAAGTTGAGCAGGCTGTCGATCGCCTTGGTATTTGCGTCGGTATCGCTCTCGTTCATCGCTCGCCGGATCGCGATCCGCCAATTGGTCGCGCTCGCGGTGAAGCCCATGTAGGCGAGGATCATCAAAGTCACGACGGCGGCATAACGCCAATCGAATTGATAGAGAAAAACCGCCAGAATCAGAACGAATTCGACAATCGTCGGAACCGCCGTCAGCATCGTCGTGCGCACGATCGTCTCGATCGAATTGCGGCCGCGTTCAAGGATCCGGGTGAGACCGCCGGTCTTGCGTTCGAGATGAAAGCGCAGCGACAGCAAATGCAAATGCGCAAATACGTCGCGCGCGAGACGGCGCACGGCGTGCATCGCGACATCGGCGAAGATCGCATCGCGGGCCTGGGTGAGGAGAGCCATCAAAATGCGCAGACCGCCATAAAGAAGCGTGAATGCCAGGGGGCCCGCGACCACGGCGGAAACGGAAGTCCGCGCCGGATCGCTGATGGCGTCCGTGGCCCATTTGAAGGAATAGGGAACGGCGATCGTGACGACCTTCGCGGCCAGCAGCAACGCCACGGAGGCGAAAATCCGAAGCGTCAAGTCACGCCGCCCGGACGGCCAGATGTAGGGCCAGAGCTTGCGGAGGGCCGCGCCAGGCACCGGTCTTGCGGAAGCCTTGGTCTGAGGCGCCGAAGCAGTTAAGAAAGGACGCGACATGCAACTCGGTTGCTGACGAAGGCTCATAAAGGACCGGAAGCGTTCAAACGCCTCGAAGGCGATCCGGCGGATCGGAGCATTCTCTAGGCTTTTTAATCTCGCATTACCATGATCCGCTAAATGATTTCCACTTGCAGCGGCGCAACGGGAATACACCCCGCGCCGCCTTCGGTTTTAAGCCCCACTTGACCCACTATGGGCGGCGCGCGACAAGCAGACGATGGCATCGAAGCACACCGTCATTGAGACGCACTCGCGCCTCGTACGGAACATCTGTGTGTACTGCGGCTCCGCCCAAGGCGTGGACCCGGTTTACGAAGCCGCCGCGCGACAGCTCGGCCAGACCATGGCGAAGGCCGGCATCGGCCTCGTTTATGGCGGCGGCGCCAACGGTCTCATGGGCGCGATCGCCGACTCGGTGCTCGCCAGCGACGGCCACGTCACCGGCGTTATTCCGGCGTTTTTGGTCGGCAGGGAAGGACTCCTGCCAGGACTCCAGGAATGCCTTGTCGTCGGCAGCTTGCATGAGCGCAAGCGCCTGATGTTCGAGCGCGCCGACGCCTTCGTCGCGCTGCCTGGTGGCATTGGAACCCTGGAGGAGCTAGCCGAACAATTGACCTGGGTCCAGCTCGAACGTCACACCAAACCCGTCGTGATCGCCGACATCGCCGGCTTCTGGCAGCCGTTGCTGCGGCTTTTCGCGCATATGCGGGAGCGGCGATTTATCCAGTCTTCCTTAGAGGTCCGCTATCTTGTCGCCGAAAAGATCGAGGATATTGTGCCGATGATCGAAAGCGCCACGGCAAAGGCCGCGGTACTCGGCATCCGCAAGGAGACCGTCGATCCGCGCTTATGAAAGTTTGTTTTTGGGCATTGAAGCTGGCGCAACCGATAAAGGGCCAAGGCCGTTGATGTCGAGGGCAAGGTGACGCTCGATCGCGAACCCGTCGATGCCGCCTTCAAGGCGGATCAGTCCGAACGTTTGATCGTGCCTCGGGAACGCCGCGCGCGCACGCCGTCCGCCCTGATTCTTGCGGCGTGTTTGGCTGCCCACGCATTGCTTCTAACTATCCTTCTTTTCGAGGACTTCTCCGTCACCTCCGAGCCCACCCGCGCGGAAGAAATTCCGGTGGAGATCGTCGCCGAGCTCCCGCCCGAGCAGAAAGCTCTCCCTCCGCCGCCCGATCTCGTGACCCCGCCCGCGGTGAAGGAGAAGCCGCCGCCGGAAAAAGTGCACCTCGACGACGTCGAAGTCGCACACGATGCGCCGCTATCGGGCAATAATGATCAAACCCACAAGGGAGAACCGGACCAGGAAACGAAGGCGCCTCGCGTGGCGCCACCTCCAAAGCTCGCGCTGCCGCAGCCTGCCCAAGAAAAGCCCGAGCAGGAAAAGGCCGCGACTGCAACAAAAGAGAAAGCGGCCAATCCGTCGCCGCCAGCGGAGCCGCAAAAGCTCGCTGACGACACGCCGGACGCCGAGGCTCTCGACAAGGCACAGCCGGAGCCGCCTGCCAAGCCGCAAAAAAAGCAGGCACCGCAAGACAGCAATAGCCCCCCCGCCCAGGGCAAAAAGACGACGGTTGCGCAACAGCTCGCCGCTTTGTCTCCCGCACCTAATTATTCGCTCGGCGCCGCGGCCAAGGCCGCGCCGATCAGTGGCGGAACTGAAAAGGCAAGTTATGAGTCATTGCTGATGGGATTGATAACCCGCCAATTGCATCTTCCGCCGGAAGTGCGTGCGCAGCATTTAATTGCCGTGGGACAAATCGGTCTTTTCGTCGATGAGCTAGGCAATCTCACGCATCAGGCGCTCTACCGCGCGAGCGGCGAGCCCGCCCTCGATACCGCGTGGCTCGCGGCGGTCCGCCGCGCGGCGCCTTTTCCCGCTCCTCCGAGAGGCCTGCCGCACGGGTTCATCTTGCAATATTCGAACCAGAATTAGAGCATGCCACGCAGGGCGTCGCTGAAAATTCTCGTTTGCCTTTATCGCGCGCCGGATTTTAGAAGCTTGTAGGTGATCGCATCGGTCAGCGCCTGAAACGAGGCGTCGATGATATTGGCGGAGACGCCGGCCGTCGACCAGCTCTCTCCGGACGCGTCGCGAAACTCGATCAAGACCCGCGTCACCGCGTCGGTTCCGCCATGGAAAATGCGGACGCGAAAATCGACGAGTTCGAGGTCTTCGATAAAGCGCTGATACTTGCCGAGATCCTTGCGCAACGCGAGATCGAGCGCATTGACCGGCCCCTCGCCTTCGGCCGCCGAGATCAGGGTTTCGCCGCCGATACGCACCTTGACGACCGCCTCCGCCACCGAGACGAGTTCGCCTTGCGCATTGTGGCGGCGCTCAACATCGACGCGAAAGCGTTCGACCTCGAAATATTCCGGCACCTGCCCGAGAATCCGGCGGGCGAGAAGCTCGAACGAGGCCTCCGCGCCCTCATAGGCGTAGCCAAACGATTCCTTTTGCTTGACCTCGTCGAGAAGACGCGCGACCCGGGAATCGTCCTTGTCGAGACGCACCCCGATTCGCTCCAGTTCGGCAAGGATGTTCGATTTCCCCGCCTGGTCCGACACCAGAAGCCGCCGTTTGTTGCCGACCGCCTCCGGCACGATATGCTCGTAGGTCTTCGGCTCCTTCATCACCGCGGAGGCATGGATCCCAGCTTTCGTCGCGAAAGCCGAGGCGCCGACATAGGGCGCGTGCCGGTTGGGCGCGCGATTGAGCAATTCGTCGAGGGTGTGACTGACCTTGGCGAGCGTCGCGAGCTTTTCCGGCGTCACGCCGATTTCGAATTTTTCGGCGAAATCGCGCTTCAACAGAAGCGTTGGGATCAGCGAGACGAGATTGGCGTTGCCGCAGCGCTCGCCAAGCCCGTTCAGCGCACCTTGAATGTGCCGCGCCCCGGCGCGAACGGCCGCAAGCGAATTGGCGACCGCGTTGCCGGTGTCGTCGTGCGCATGAATGCCGATGTGCGAGCCCGGCACATGCGCGGCAACTTCCTCGACAATCCTTGCGATCTCATGCGGGAGCGTTCCGCCATTGGTGTC
>JALZAY010000301.1 GCA_030948025.1 Pseudomonadota bacterium | reverse complement strand
CAAGACATCGATCGCGCGATCGACGGCAAATCCCTTGGCGATCCCGCCGAGATCGATCCGCGTGGCACGGTCACCAAACCTGACACGTTCGCCCGAAAGCAATTCAATTTCGCCATGACCCGAAGTTAAAGCCGCATCATGGGCAAGATCGCCCGCGTGATACGGCAACAAGCCAAGTTTTTGCAGAGCGGGGGCTATTCTTATGTCGAACAGTCCGGTTGAGCGGCGGTGGAAGTCGAGCGCGGCTTCTAAAACCTGGTAGGTCCAACGATGCACGCCGGTCGCCGCTTCAAAAGCGCCACGGTTGAGGCGGCTCACGTCGCTCTCCTCGTCATGGAAGCTCATCAAGCGATGGACGGTGCCGATTGCCGCGAACGCCGCTTCAACCGCCGCCGCCATGTCCGCGACGGCGGCGCCCGCAACCGCGACCTCGACGAAGGTGCCAAGCAATGGCCGCAACCGGCGAATATTATCGCAAGTGGGTGGCATAATAGGCCAATATCCTTTTCACGCCTTCGGTTACATGCCGCGACGACAAGGTCGCGCCCGAGATATTGCGAATGTCAGAATTAATTTCGAGCGCGCTGCCGCTCGTCTTTCCAGAGAATTGCGCGAGCCAGCCTGCATTCGCCACCTCAAAGCCGTAGGATTCCCGGTAGGTCAGGATTTCCACGCGGCGGACACGGCCATCCGCGCCGAGAGCGACCGAATAATCGATGTAGAGATGCTTGCCGATAACGTGGTCGACGAAAAAATAACCGATGAGCCGGTCGCCGGCGAGCGCCTTCCATACCCGTTGAGGCTGGATTTCCTCGAAACGAGCTCCCGGAAAGGCCTGCTGCTGCGCTGTGCCCACGGTCGAATATTGGTAGGCGTAAGCGGGCAGGGCAATCGCGATCGCGGCGGCCGGCGCGCTCCAACGAATCCAACCATCCATGCGCAAGACTCCGATATTCCTTTGCCTCGAATGGTCCGTCCGCCCGTCAAAAGAAGAAACCGACTCCGCCCAAAACGCTGTCGGACCGAGCTCCGCCCGGCGCCACATTCAGCGCTTTCGTGTAGTTGAGCTTCAAGACCAGTTCGGGGGTCGGATAGAGGGCGACGCCTACATCGTGGAATTGCATTCGTCCGGAGCCCGCCGGAAAGTTTAAATCGGTTCCCGCGAAGCCGCCTGTCTGAAAGTTCTGATAGGTGTAGCGATAGAACGGAACTGCTTCCCAATTGCTTCCGAGAACCGGCCCAAAGGGAATATGATAGGCGACCTCCCCGGATGCGCCAAACAGGGTTTTGCCGGCGTTATTGGTTGGGTCGCCATCATTGTTGGCGCGCAGATTGGCGGGATTGCCGACGATCACATCGGCGAATTCGCCGCGGAATTCGAGGCCCGTGTCTGGGACATGGTAACGGAAATCGGTCTCGAAAATCGCTAGGCTGGAGCGGCCGAGCAAGGCGCCGGTATCGGCGTGGGCGCCGCGCGGCGTCGTGCTCGGCGTGAAATAAACGGACGAGCCGCCGTCGAATCCCGGCAAGAAAGAAGGTGCATAGCTCAGACGAAATGTGTAGCCGAGATAGTTGCTAAGCTGGCGGAAATCCCCTAACGGGGCTTTGGAAAAACCGAGTGCGGTTACGCCGTCGATACCGGGCGCATAGGGGATCGGGAACAGCGAAACCCCGTTGGCGTCGGTACGCAGGGAGAAATCGCCGCCAAAATCCTCCAGAGCCTGGCTTATTTGAAACTGGTAATTCAAACCCTCGATGATTTGCCCATAGATACTGGTTGCGGGCGCCTTCCAGGTCGTCGGGATGAGGCCGTTGTCGAGTTCCGGCCGCCGGACGCTGTAGAATAGCGTCGGCTCATGATGCAGATTGAGCCAGTCGATCGGCACCAAATCGATGCCGGGCGCGCGAATGTTGAAATAAGGAGAAATCCTGAAATCGACATAGGCCTGCTCGATCTCGGCTGTCCCATGCAACTTGTCGTCGGCGTCGAAGCCCGCGCCCGCGTGCTCGAACTCGATCTCCGAGTTGAAGACGATATTGTCGTTGAACTGATAGGTTGGCAGCAGCACGACCCGCGCGGCGTCGAAGCCCGTCTGCCATTGGCCATTTGCGGCCGGATTTTGCTGCGCTCCGAAGCGGAGTTCGCCATAGGCGCCGATCTTGAGACCGGGGAGCGGCGATGGGGCCAAGCCGAAGAGATCCTTATTTGGCGGCGGCGGTTCGAGCGCGGCTGTTTCGTTATACGCGGGAGAGCCGGGCGCGGTGTCCTTAGCCCCCGCCAGCGCCTTTGCCGGATTGCCACGCGATGCTGTGGTTCGCACCTTCGGCTTTTTGCTTTCCGCCGTCTCGCCCTTGCGATGAAGTTCGGTTTCGAGCACCCGGATCCGCGCCTCCATGCGCTCCAGTTTTTCGATCAATTGTTCGTTCGTGGGTTGCGCAACAGGCTTTCCCAGCGCCGTCGCGTCGTCCGCAAGCGCGCCGCTTCCGGCCATCGCCAGAAAGGACGCCACGGTCAGCGAGGAGGTCAAACCACAGTATCGCTTTCGCGCCAGGGCATTGAAATAGATCGGGCGAGCACGCGAGGCAAAAATGCTACCGCTTTCGCCATCTTGCCGGCTTGCCGCTTGTTGTTTGCGCTGCATCGCCAACCCCCATCTTTTAGTATAGAACGCTAGCTTAACGTAGATTATAAGCTTTCTAAGCTAGCTAATTTCTCTAATTTGGACTCGCAGTCATAATATGTCAATTAGTTACTCTTATATTGTAGGGGCTCTAAACTTATATAAGTTAGATTTAGAATAAGTAAAAACTGCACATGCGCGATGTACCGCTCGACCCTGGAGCGAGCCTAATTGTTGCGGACTGGCTTACCGTTTTTTGCGGGATGTTGCTTTGGTGCCACTCATCAATTGAACGAGGAGCGGGAACCTGGCAATGGACGGAAACGGGCGCCACGCCGCTTTGACAGCGCGCGGACTTGCCTTATAGGTTCGGCGTCACGCGGAGCGCCACGCATGCGCCGGTGCGGCCTCCCGAGGCCGGTGACACAACAGCTTCGCGGGTGTAGCTCAATGGTAGAGCAGCAGCCTTCCAAGCTGAATACGAGGGTTCGATTCCCTTCACCCGCTCCAATATTTCGTGCAGCCTCTCCGACTTTGTTTCGCAAGATCTGGTCCAAAAAGTCTCGCCGC
>JALZAY010000300.1 GCA_030948025.1 Pseudomonadota bacterium | reverse complement strand
CCCTGGAGCCGACGGAATACGACGTCGGTTATCGCAAGCCGCCCGCGGCCTCGCAATTCAAACCCGGGCGATCCGGCAATCCGAAGGGCCGCCCTAAAGGTGCGCGTAACAAACGACCGGCGCTCAACGAGGAACGGCTCAAGACGATCATCGTCGACGAGGCCTACCGCACCATCAAGGTCAGCGAGGGCAAGCGGCAGATCACCATTCCGATGGCCCAGGCCGTCATCCGCGCTCTGGCTGTCAACGCCGCACGGGGCCAGCATCGCTCACAACAATTGTTCGCCGAGCTTCTCTCCGAGACCGAGCGTGCCAACAAACAGCAGAGCGACGAATGGCTGAAAGCGGCGATTGAGTACAAGCACGAATGGGAGCAAGAACTTGCGCGCCGTGCTGCGCTTGGGATCACTGGGCCGGAGCCCCTGCCCCACCCAGACGACATCGTCATCGATATGAAGACGGGCCAAGTCATCGTCAAAGGTCCAATGACCAAAGAGGAAAAAGTGGTCTGGGATCAGCTGCGCGCCCGCCTCGACGAATGCGCCCGCGAGATCGAGGAACTTAGCGCCATGTTCAAAGAGCACAAGAACAAGCGCTTTCGACACTTCATCGAGGACGATATCGCCCACGAAAAGCGCCTGCGCGACATAATCGTCAATGCGATCGGCGAGTGGCCAAAGAGGGATGGTTTCGCAAAATAGTCGACGGTCGGGCAAGACTCTAGGGAGGCCGGTCACGCGTCCGATCTGAGAACAATTTTCTAGAAGTGCTGTGGCCCACTGGGAGCTGCCTACGAGTTTCTGTCACCTCACCAGCCCGATGCGCAACTCGGACCCGACCGGCTATTTCATAGCGTGGACGAAGCAGTGCGAACTCTAGGCGGTCAGACACCAACGTAGACAGGCGACCCAGATTTGCCCGGGCGTCTCCGGCCTCACTGTAAGCTCGGAAGCCGCCCGACGCCGCGCCTTCGCTATCTCACCTGCAAGCTTCGCGCGCTTTGTTGGGTCTTGCGGCGGCTGCGCGCCCCATCAGTTAACGCAACATTAAGGAAACCACGTTAAACTTTCGTTCAGTCTGCGGGGCTCTGGCCGCTCTCAAGCCCCCTTGCTCTGGGAGTGCAGCGCGGGCTTGGCAAGCCTCAAGGTTTAAGAGTTGGCCGTCGCCAGCCTCCCGCAAGGCCGTTATGGACTGCGCGGCTCACCGGTTGATGAGCCAAAGAACGAGCGTCAGAACCGCACTGATCAGGAGTCCCGTAGCGATTGGAAAATAGAAAGAGAAGTTCTGATGCTCCACGACGATGTCGCCCGGCAGGCGCCCCAGCCTGAGCGGGCCGATCCATCGCCACAGGAGACCAATCGCCACCAGGATCAGTCCGAGCAGGATTAATGTCCGCGACATTCCGGTTCCCAAACGCCCAAGAATGGTTCCCGTTCAAATGGTTGCGGCTGAAGTCACTGAACGGCAAGCCCACCTACGACGTGATAATGCCTCGCTCGAGGATGCCCATTCAGTCGCCAGACGCTTGTGTGCGCTGCGTTTTATCGAAACGTTTGACGACGCGAGGATTATCCTGACTTTGGAGCGATCAAGAAGGTGCCTGTCGGCGAAGGAGCAGCAGGAGCTGCGAAGAAGGGTGTCGAAGGGGAAGCAGGAGCTGCGAAGAAAGGTGTCAAAGGTGTCATTGAAAAGATCACCGAGGCCATCGGGGGCGGAGAGATGGAGGAAATGCATCCGCCGAAATACAAGGCCTTGAGGACTCCGCGTCGAAGTGTGTCGTGACAGGCAGTGATTGCCTCAGGCATTGCTACGGCATGTTCTCCATGAAGGACACGAGCATGGCTGCCTGCGCCAACGCGGCTTTTCAGCTCGTTGCCGCCTGCGCCGCGCTAAACACGCTTGCGGCGGTTAATTCCGAGCATACCGGCCATCTTGCTAAAACCGTCGAGATGATTTGCAACGATTGCAAGAAAGAATGCGACAAGTTCCCCAAGATCACTGAATGCAAGGATTGTGGCGACGCTTGTAAGGCCTGCGCCGATGAATGCCAGAAGATAGCCACTTGAGCAAATTTTCGGGCGTTTCACACATCTGAAGCGAAACCTCAACTTCCGCCGCCTGCGGTTGCGCGGGCTGACCGGGGCCAATTCTTGCTACGGTCCACGCGTGACGCGAAGTCGCAGCAGCCCGCTTTTTACGTTGTTTGGCCTCACATGAGCCAAGCTGATGATGCCTCGTAATCAAAATTGCACAATCCAGGGCCCGCAAAGCACCAACGTTGCTGCCCAACTGCAGAAAAGATGTTGAGCCTTCCAAAGCTCGGGAAGTTCTGCTGACGGACCCGAGGGTTTGTCCGATAAACCCCGGCGAGACGCGCCTAATCAGCCTTACGGCTTTGCGTCCTCCCCATCTCGATCATTATCCTCCGCAAGCATGAAACGTCAGGCCGCGAGGCCTCCCTCATCTTTCTTATCCCCCTTCGCGACAATCTTTAGCGAATTGTCGGGAAGCGGCCTTTGCAGCTTGAGCGCTTCCTCGGCTGGCGCGTTCATCCAAACGTCGATCTCCTCCCGCGCCGTCAGAATGACGGGCATCGCTTTCGGGTGGATCGCCCCGACCTCCTCGTTCGGCTCGGTCGTCAGAAACGCGAAGATGTCATTTGTTGTTTCGCCTTCCTTCACTTTCCGGACGGAGGTCCAGCGCGTCCAGATGCCGGCAAAGAAGGCCAATGGCCGAGTCTCGTCGAAGGCGAACCAAACTGTCGGACGGGAGCCGTCCGGCAGCACCTCATTCTCGGAAAAACTTGTCTTCGATGCGCCTTCCTGGCGTTGGCGCGGCACGGTCGATCTACAGGTCAGCCATGAGGCACCTATCTAGAACATTGTCGCAAATTCGCTCTCGATAATCCAAGAAAATGACCCGCCGAAGCGTGGACGTGCACGGCTTCGCGAGATGCTGTCAAAGCTCGCGAATTTGGGAAAGCGTCGATCACGCGGCGGTCGTCGTCATCATCGGCGCGACTCGGAGAGCGGGAACCGCTCCTCTCAGCCCCGCTGCGCGGATTCTTAACCAGCCGCCATGGCCACGTCCGCTACGCGAAGAGCGACAATCAGCATTACGTTCGTCATAGCGGCTGCTAAGCTCAGACGAGCTTGTCGGATGCAATTAAGATTCAGCCAGCCCGAATTGCTTGCTACAGCTAACAAAAACGTAGATTTGCGGACTCTAAAAAGAC
>JALZAY010000299.1 GCA_030948025.1 Pseudomonadota bacterium | reverse complement strand
GCGCCAATAACGCGCGCGCCTTCAACGCCCATGTGGTGGTCTTCTTTATTTTTCTTGTCTCGAACATCGGCGGAGTGTTGACGCCGCTTGGCGATCCGCCGCTGTTCCTTGGCTTCCTTCAGGGGATCGATTTCTTTTGGACCACGCGCGCATTGTGGCCACAGGCCTTGTTCGCGTCCGGTGTCTTGCTTGCGATCTTCTTTCTTGTCGATTCGTATTTTGACCGGCACGAAAAAAGCCCTCCGCCCGCCGGAACGGCCGCCGTGAAACTGCGCGTGAGCGGCCTTGTGAATATCGGGCTCATTGGTATCGCGATCCTCGCCATCGTCGCAAGCGGTTTTTGGCGTCCATGCATCGGCTTCGACTTGCTCGGAACAAGGATCGAACTGCAAAACCTGATCCGCGAACTCATCATGGTCTTCGTCGGGCTTGCTTCGCTTCGTGTAACGAATCCGGGGCTTCGCGCGGCAAACGGCTTCGAATGGGAGCCAATCAGGGAAGTGGCCTATCTCTTCGCCGGCATTTTCATTTGCATCATTCCGGTGATGGCGATGCTTGAAGCCGGCGCGAAAGGTCCGTTTTCGGCCGCGATCAATTTTCTGGCACGGGACGGAACGCCAGACAACGCGGTCTATTTCTGGGCGACCGGCGTCCTCTCGTCCTTCCTCGACAATGCGCCGACATATCTTGTGTTTTTTCAGCTCGCCGGCGGCGACCCCGCGGCGCTCATGGGTCCGCTCGCCAAGACATTGACAGCGATTTCGCTCGGCGCGGTGTTCATGGGCGCCAACACCTACATCGGCAATGCGCCTAATTTCATGGTTTATGCCATCGCCCGGCGCGCCGGCGTGAACATGCCTGGTTTCTTCTCCTATATGATCTGGTCGGGCGCGATCCTTTTTCCCATCTTCGCGGCGGTCACCTGGCTGTTCTTGATGTAAAGCGGGACGACGCAGATTGTTCCCCGTGGGCGATTAATAATCTTCGCGCGTGGCGCTATCGGCCGCCGCGACAAATCCGCAAATCCGGATAATCGTTTCCTCGTCGAGCAGAAGCGGCGCATGGCCTTGACCCTCGACGATAAGGATCGCCGCGCCCTTGTGCCTGTCGGCCATTTCCCGAAGCGTTCCGGCCGAGAGAAGATCGGAATTCGCGCCTCTGATGATGAGCAAAGGGACGTCGCGCAAACCGTCGAACCGCGGCCAGAGCGTGGGAAGCGGCTGTTCGAGATCGAGGCTTTCGAGCGGCTTCATCAGATTGCTATCGTATCGCTGGCAAATGCGTCCCACCGCATCGGTGAAGGTTATTCTGGCGTAAGCTTCCCAATCGGCCTCGCTGAGACCGTTGAACCGCTCACTCATCGTTTCCTTGAGGAGATCGACGGCATCGGCGACCGAACGTGGCTCTGGCAGCTTGCCGACATAGCCACGGATGCGGGCCATGCCGCGCGGCTCCAGAACCGGGCCAATGTCATTCAAGACGGCACCGCGAATGACCGCCGGGCGCGTCGCGGAAAGCAGCATCGTGTGCAAGCCGCCGCGTGAGGTGCCGACGAAGATCGCGGCCTCGATCTCCATGGCGGCGAGAACCGACAGCACATCGGCGTTTTCGATTTCGAGACTGTAATTCTTCCAGTTCCGGTCATAACCGGAAAGGCCACGGCCGCGATAATCAAGGGCCAGCACCCGCCGCGTGGCTCCTTTCAGACCGGCGGCGAGCGCGCTCGCCAAGCGGCCGAAATCCGCCGAATTGCGCGTGAGTCCAGCCAAGCAGACGACGGGGACGCCGCGATCGAGCATTGAGCCGTATTCGCGAACATGAAGTTTCAACCCATCCGGCGCGGAGTAAAAACGGCTTTCGAACGGAAGCTCCGCTATAGCCATGTAAATCACCCCTGCCCCGCTCGCGTGCCGGTGAAGATTGAAATGATTTGTTAATCAACCGGACGACTCATAGGAACTTATGTCAAATCCAATTGTTACAAGACGATGAAAGCAAAACCCACAAAACCACGCGAAATTGTCCTGATTGTCGAGGACGAGCCCTTGGTGCGTCTGACGGGTGCGGACCTTCTCGCCGAGGCCGGCTTCGAGGTTTTGGAGGCGGGTAATGCCGATGAAGCGTTGCGGATAATCGAAGCGACCCCAGAGGTGCGCGTCGTGTTCTCGGATGTCGAAATGCCGGGCTCCCTCGATGGCCTGGGCCTCGCGCGCCGTATTTGCCAGCGCTGGCCGAGCATCGGAATTGTCCTCACCTCCGGCCGTCGTATTCGCGCGGAGACGATTCCGCGCGAAGGAAGGTTTTTGCCGAAGCCCTACGACGGCCAGGCCTTGGTGCGTCAGATCGAGGAAATTGTGAATCAATAGACGATGCTGCGCAACGCAGGTCGCAGAAGCCGCCCCGGCGAGCCACGGAGCAAGGCCGAGACCAGGGCGTTATGCCGCGTGCGATAGCGAGCTCATATCGATCGAAAAGCGGTACTTCACGTCGCTGCGCAGCATCCGCTCATAGGCCTCGTTGATCTTCTGGATCGGAATCACTTCCACGTCCGCGATAATCTGATGCTCGGCGCAGAAATCGAGCATCTCCTGCGTCTCGGCTATGCCGCCGATCAAAGAGCCGGCAAAACTGCGGCGTTTGAAGATGAGGCTGAAGATTTCGACCGCCATGGGCATTTCGGGGGCGCCGACCTGGGTTAGCGTGCCGTCGCGCTTCAAAAGGTCGAGATAACGGCTGATTTCATGCGGCCCGGCGACGGTGTCTAGAATAAAGTCGAAGCTGTTAGCATGCGCGGCCATTTCGTCGGGATTTTTTGAGATCACGACCTCGTCGGCGCCGAGCCTTTTGGCGTCCATGACTTTGCCCGGCGATGTGGTAAACAAAACCGTATGGGCGCCAAAGGCATGGGAGAATTTTATGCCCATGTGGCCGAGCCCGCCAAGCCCAGCGATACCGACCTTCTGGCCTGGTCCGACCCGCCAATGGCGCAACGGCGAATAGGTGGTGATGCCGGCGCAGAGTAGAGGCGCCACGCCGGCCAAATCGAGCTTGCCGGAAATCCGCAGCACGAAAGCCTCGTCGACGACGATCGCGTTGGAATAGCCCCCGAAGGTCGGGCCGCCGATCACTTTGTCGACGCCGTTGTAGGTTGGGTTGAAGCCCCGTTCGCAAAATTGTTCCAGGCCCTCGCGGCAGGAACGGCAAGTGCGGCAGGAATCGACCATGCAGCCGACAGCGGCGAGGTCGCCC
>JALZAY010000298.1 GCA_030948025.1 Pseudomonadota bacterium | reverse complement strand
GTCGGGGAAAAGGGCTTCGGTGCGTTCCGGATGCCGCGACGCGACTCGTATCGAAAATTCGCACTCGAGCAAATGCTGGACGACGTGGCGGCCGAGAAAGCCAGTCCCGCCGAATACGGTCACCTTCCCTCGTGCCATCGTTCCGTTCCCTGGCCGATGCCGTCGTGCCGTTCCGCCGCAAGCCCCCAAAGTGGGCGGCAACAGTCGGCGGACGGCTGGCTACTCGCTCTGCCAAACGACAAGTCTGACTAATCGTAACACGGCGTGTTTTGAAACAAACCCCGTCGGAGCAGACTTCCGGCGACGTGACAAGGCCTTCCTCTGGTGACAAACCAACAATAAGAAAATCCAAAAAGAACTGGACTTCGCCTGAGAACAGAGCGTCACTGTTCCCGCCCTCGTAGAGCACCAAAGGCTCCTCCGGGATCCTGCCCCGCCGGCTTTCTCGCTTGTGCGGGGTTTCGGTGGTGACAGCGCGAGACGCCGCTGCACACCGAACGCGTTTGGCCCAGCGCCTTGTGAGCTTGTTCTTCTGGCCGATGCGCGCCTCGTCGGCGAACCAGATCTCTATTGCGCCCGGATCGACTTTCTTTTCGCGCGCGCGATCTCGTCCAGACGGGTGGGGAAGTTTTTAAAATCCTCAATCGCCCCCTTGGTATGGGCGTGATGGCGCGGACGAGCCGAGAGCTTGCGATAGCCCATGGCGCGCAGCTCCCGGCTCAAGGTTTCCGGCTCACGGCTCGCTCCCGTTGATGACGTGGAACGCCGGCGCGTAGTCACGTTGATTTGACTGAAGCCCCGCTTGCGAAAGATGGTGTGACGCAGTACGAAGGCAACACATTGTTGTTGTCCAACATGGTTCTCCGATTAAGGGAGGGCCGCCGCGCCGAGAATCCCCAGAAACCGGGCGCGGAATTCCATGGCTTAAGCCCGCCTCAGATTCCAACTGACGCGGGCTGTTTTTATTTTCAGGCTGTGAGCTGGGGATCGGTCTTAAGCCTTCCGCCCAGGGTGCGGCGAAGCCCTACGTCGTCGAGACGGAAGATTGGGACGCTGCCGCGAACATTCCGTTGCTTGTGCCTTCGCGGGATTTTATCGCGCTGCAATTGCAACTGGAAGCGATGGCTGCGGCAGCTCGCTGCGTCGCGCAAGCCGCATCGCCGATGCCAAGCTACGTTGAAATCTTGAAGTGCCTCGAGTTGAGCGACGAGGCCGCCCGCTCGGTTCACGCCCGGTGGGCCCACCGGACCGGACCGTCGCGCGCCGCTCATCCCTTTCAAAATATCGTAGAACATACGAGAGTCAGCAGACGGTGATAACGGCGACAGCCAGTCACCTCGATCACCAGCCCGTCCGGCGGATCGGCGGCGACGATCGGTGCGTAACACTGGAGGGCCCAAAGAGCGAGCCTGTCGAGAGCTCCCGCGTTGGCCGCAGGCTCCGCATCCCTCACGATGAGTCCCGCCACCAGCGCCTGCACCTCAGTCGCGCCGGGTTTGGGCGCTAAGCCCGATCGAACAGGTCTTCGCCAAGCCGTCCGGAAGGGCGGTTGGGAGTTCCGCTTCACCCATTGATCCAAGGTGCCTGCGCACGCCGACGTAGAATTAAGCCGTAGATCAGACTTTGCAGCTTATGTGTCGGTTCCGCTACGAATCAGCACCGGGTGGAGCAGATAGCCGTGCGCGCCGTGCAACTCGACGCCGTCGAAGCCGGCCGCCTTGGCATTCTTGGCGCGCCAGCGGAATTGTGCGACGATGCCCGTTAGCTCATCGAGCGCCAGCGCCCGCGGCGTCACCATCTGCTGCGCATCAGGCGGCAGCGACGAGCTCTGAATATTGCTGAATGAAAACGCCGGGCTCGTCACGAAAGCTAAGGTTCACGAGCGCGCGCGCGACACTGGCAGCCGGGATGGGATGATAAATCATGAGCGGGCCTATCAATAATGGCGCAACCATCTTCGCTGCAACGATGCCGACGCGCTCACCGGTGCGAGCTTCAGCCCGCTGACCCAAAAGAAAACTCGGACGCGCGTTGTCGACGCGCAGATAGCCGCAGGCCCGAACGGCCGCTTCCGCTTCGCCTTTGGTGCGCAGATAGAAACTGCTGGATCGAGCATCGGCGCCAACGGCCGACACCAGTCCGAAGTGACTCCCGCCGCTCTACCGAGCGCCGCGAATGCCGCCACGTAGTCCCGATCCACCCGGGCGAAGGCATCTTTCGACCCGGCCTTTCGAATGGTCGTCCCTAACGCACAGATTAGAGCATTTGGTGCCAGAGCGGAGATCTCAGGCTGATATTGGTCCAAGGCATCGAAATCAACTTCGATGATCTTCAGGGTCTCTTCCGAAGCCAAACCCTCGACGGACAGGCTGCCGCCGCGACGCACGAGCGCAATGACAAAATGCCCGGCCGCAATAGCGAATTTGATAGCAGCGTGGCCGACGAGACCGCTACCGCCGGCTATCAGGATGGTATGAGTCTTGGCGGCCATATCGGCAACATACTGTTTCGCCTTCGCCACAGCAAAGAAAAGCGGGTCACCAGCGCCGCCGGCATCGCCAAGATGCGATGATGCAGAACGCTCGGGCGGCCGCTTAGCGCTTTTTCGTGGTGCTGACTAGACCCTAGATTGCTGGACCTGGGGGGCGGCCCGTCATCTCAACTGGAGCTTTCACGTGCTGGACTACCTGCTGCAATACGGCCTGTTCCTGGCCGAAGTCATCACCGTCGTCATCGCGATCGGCGTGGTGATCCGCTTTCTCTTCAATGCCATCCGTCATGCCCGCGAATATACGGCCGAGCACCTGGAGGTGAAGAATCTCAACCGCCGTTTCGAGCAGATGGCGGATGTCCTCAATCACGATCTTCTCAACCCCCATGAGCGCAAGGCCCACATCAAGGCGAAAAAAAAAGAATACAAGCAGCGTACGAAGGAGCAGAAGAAGGGCAAGACTGCGCGCTCACGCGTATTCGTGCTGGACTTCGATGGTGACATCCGCGCCTCGGCAGTCGAGCATCTGCGCGAGGAGATCAGCGCGGTGGTGCAGGTCGCCAGGCCTGAGGATGAGGTGCTGCTGCGGCTCGAGAGCCGGGGCGGCATGGTCCATACCTACGGCCTGGCGGCATCGCAGCTGCGCCGGCTGAAAAGCGCCGGGATCAGGCTCACCGCCTCCGTTGACGAAGTCGCCGCGAGCGGCGGCTACATGATGGCCTGCGTCGCCGAACGCATCATCGCCGCCCCCTTCGCCAT
>JALZAY010000116.1 GCA_030948025.1 Pseudomonadota bacterium | reverse complement strand
AATAGCTGGCTCTGATCGCCGGCCTGCCGCCCCATCATCGCGAATCACCCCTGCTGACTCCCACAGCACGGAATCACCATTCGCTGTTCACCGCGAGGGTTTTTCAACATCATCGGTCATCCTGAGAAAGGCTTGCGACGAGCATATGTTTTCCGGAATGCCCCAGATAGCTGCCGGAAGCGAGCCGTGCCGGCACCTACGTTCGGCGCAGGAGCGGACATTCGCCTGCGAGCCGGCGAATAACTGTTTCGACCCAAAGCCGAAGTTCGATCCCGGCCGTCATTGCCGCTCATCGTTTTCACTCACCTTGCATAACTGAATTTCGGTTGCCAACCGGCGGCGCCTTCCGGAAGTAGATCAAAGAGGTGCCAGACACTGCAGAAATCATCACCATGCGTGAAGGCCGTATCCGCCACCCTCATGATCTTGTCGCCCTTGCGCTTGAAGACCGAAACGCCCGGCATAGCGCGGCCATTCGGGCGATAGCCCATATCTTCTGCAAACGTCGTGCCTTGGTTCGACACCATGGGAAACTTCCAGCCACGACCGGCGGCGAAACTCTGCTGTCGCTCGGGCGTGTCTGGCGACGACACTACAAAAGCCGCGCGATCGCGCAAGTGCTCGAACACACCATTGAAGCCATCGGCCCACATCGTGCAATGCGCGCAGGTGGTGCCCATATTGTGGATGACGAATAGCGTGTCCTTGTCGCCGAACAAAGCAGACAGCCGCGCCTTGCCCTGCGGCGTCGCAAATTCATAGTCCTGGACTTCCTCGGGGTCGATCGATGCTTGAGTGCTTCGCATTTTCTCACGAATGCCGGCGATTTGGCTCCGATATTCGGCCAGCTTCTCGGCGGTCTCCTTGTACTTCATCGCTAATCCTCCCCCTTTTGTAATCAACTGCCATATTCGTCGCGAAGGCGCACCCAGGCCATCTTATAGGGCAGGCCCGCCTCGTCGCGCCCCTTGGGCACGAGGTCGAGGTAGTGATAGGCGGTGTTCAGCATGTCGAGGCCGCGCGCGTAGCAGGAATAGGTATGAAAGACCTTCTCATCGGCGTCTTTGAAGAATACGCTGATACTGGGTAATTCCGTCATGTTCATCTTGTTCGCCGCGTAGTTGTAAATGGCGCCGCCGCCGGCAAGATCTTCCGGCGTGAACGACACCTTGTAGTCGTAATTGAAATCGTTGCCGGAGGATGACAGCCATTTGAAGCTCCACCTCAGACGCGTCGCGAAGGCCTGCAGCTTCGGCAACGGCGCGCGCGAGATGGCGACGAACGTCACGTCGCGCTGATTCAGATGCGACACAACACCGTTAAAATTGTCGGCCCAAAATGAGCAGCTTTTGCAGCCGGCCTCCCAATCGGGATCGAACATGAAATGGTAGACGATGAGCTGACTGTGGCCGTTGAATAGCTGCCCAAGCGTCTGCTTCCCTTCGGGGCCCTCGAATACATATCGCTTGGTGACGCGCACCCAAGGCAGATCCCGGCGCGCTTGGCTCAACTGATCGCGCAGCTTCGTGAACTCCTTTTCCTTGGCGAGAAGCTTTGATCTCAAGCCGCCGCGAGCTGCTGTCGTGAAAAGCGATGGTGGTGAACGTTGCGGAAAAGTCGGAACAAGATTTCGGCAGACACGATTGAGAGAGGCGAGCGCAAGCAAACCGTCGATGAAGTGTCGAAAGCGGATTAGGCGATGTCAGATCCGGGGGGTCCCTTCCTCCGGCCTAGTGGCTCGATTCAGTCAGACCGACGAGTATAGATGCTTAGGTTTGATGCGTGCGTCCGCCGTGGTGAACTGCCAGTCGGCCTTAGCGTGGTTGGTATTTCGATCATCTTCCCAAGCTCTGATTTCGATTTGGGTTTGTTTGTCCGGGATGCGTGGGGCGCGAGGCCCCGCCGGTAGGCGGCGTCGAGGGAGGTCCAGTCCGCGAGGTTTGACATCAGCTACCAACGGGGTGCTTCCTGCGCCAGGCTTCTGCGATCGAGGGTTTGGCGATTTCTGCTGTCGCCTGCCTTCCTGTCCCACTCCCTCCATCAGACTCCGTAGTTTACTCATTACTTCGATCCTTCGCGTAAGCAAGCCACGCCGATACGGCATTGCAACTGAGAGATAAGGTGGGGCTTCGTAGCTGATGTTTGCGGGCAGCACCTGCCAGCGGGAACCAAGAGACCGGAAGCCCACAATGCCGTGACAACTCTGCGTGGGGTCGCGATTGGGTGACCTTGCGAAATGAAGGCGTGATTACTTGTCCGGCGTCACTGCCTTCAGGGCTGCGGTGCCCAGTTCCTTCGCATGCTCCTCCATTGCGGCGAGCTGCTTCTTCACATATTCGGACTGATGGGCGAGGATTTCCTGGGGATCCTTCGCTTGAAAGAGCTTCTGGGCGTGATCGAACGCCGCCTTCAAATTCGCTTCGGTGAAGCTGAGCGCCTTCGCGCTGACGTCCTTGGCGCTCGATTGCAGGGCGTTTGGGTGCCTTCCGCCTGCGCGGTTGCCTTGTGAGCGGCCTCAATAAAACTTCCGAAGGCCTTGCGGGCCTCCTCGACGCTCTTCGCGGTCAAGTCACGGATTTCGGCGGGGATTTCATAGGGGATCTTGGTCATGGCCTGCACCCTTCCCTAAAATTCGAGGCTCACATGCGGACAGATTTGCCGACGAACCATCTCACTGCTGACGATGCCTTTTTAAATTAGCAGTTGTTGGGCGACAACGCTGCAACAATCGCCGGGCCATCTGATTTCGCTTCCGGCCCCCGGAATTCCTTGCATGAGCTATCAGCCGGACTTCGCGAATCTGATTGGCCGCAGCCTCGACAGCATTGCGTCATTACGTGCACCGTGGATGGTGTTCGCGTGACAACTCACTGTATGTATCCGTCAAATGGGCTCGTTCAAGTTACGGTCCGAGGCGGTGTTGAAACCATTGTCGCTTCAGATGAAGGTGGCGCCGTTGGCGAGGAATTGAGCGCGGGCATTCCATTGAAAGACTACAATCGAACGCTTGCTCACCTGATTAGGGATCAAGGATTGTCGATAAGCGATGGTGTAATTTTTACCTCACGAATTCAAATCGCCGCCGTTTCAGCTGCTATCATTCATGTAGCAAATGCTTCTCAAGATTGCGCGGTGGCTTTATGAGCATATGAAAATCAAGATGAGCATATGAAAATCAAGCGAACGCGCGATTTTAAGGCCGTGTTGGCGGAATTGTTGAAATTCACTTTTGATGATCGTGTGTCGCACAATGCGATTATGTGTCCGTTGAACGCCAAGTCATCCCGATACCAATCTGCGGTCGTCCTGAAGACACTAACATGATCACTGGGGCTAAATTCAGCCTGAGACACGATCAGCACGAACATGCGCGCGTGCCAGCTCAATCGCATAGGAACTGAAGTAGTGGCTAAAGGCACTATCTATCCGGTCAGGCAGCCAGTGCGCCTGAGGAACCGTCATGACCTCTAAGCGTTCGTCCGACTCAGCCGCTGGCTCAGCGACCTTCTCAACGTCAAGCCCAAGAAAGGTATGGAGCCGATTAGTCTGAAGCGCAGGGTTGCACTCCCATGTCCCGAGGTGAATTAGATTCCCGGCTGCGTATCCCGTCTCCTCCAACAACTCACGGCGAGCCGCATCGGCGGGCACTTCGTTCTCCTTCACCGAACCAGCCGGTATCTCCAATGTAACGCCGCGGGTCGCATGCCGATATTGCCTGACCATCACCAGCTGCCGCGCCGATGTCACGGGGACCACATTCACCCAGTCTGCTAACTCCAATACAAAATACTCCAAAGCGCCCCCACTGGCGGGAATGACACAGGTGTCCTGGCGAACCTTCAAAACACGATTTGCTAGTACGGTCCGCGAGGAAGCCACACTCCAATGACGAAACGGATAGCCAGCCGACATGTGCACCCCCTATTGTTTATCCCTGCTCTATTGAAAAACCGGGGTATTTTCTCGTTTTTCCGGGACCATCTTAGATCAAGATGCTTCCGCAGCAACAACGGTCCGCGCCGCTTCTTTCGGCACGTTCCTGCGGTTAAACAAGGGCTCTCGTGTCGACCTTGATCGTCAAGGACGCGGACCCGGCGGCAAACGCGGGAGGCCTCGACCGCGACGCCGGACGGACTGGTAATCTGCGAGCCCTTGGTACACGAACCCACTATTGCCGATCTGTTCGGACCGCGGATGTGGCTTTCGAGGAATGCCGGCACCTTGACCGCCCGTCACTACGCGAACATGCAATTGAAGTCCCTTGGACGCGTTTTGATTGACCCAGGCAAGCTCCATCATTTTTTTCCCGGCTGTACGACGTCGGTCAGTAGCGCGGTCAATGACATCTCCCTCTCCAACAATATGGGGGTGCGACCCCTTGGAGCCGATGAAACCCATCGCATCAAGCACGGCTACCCGCCCACGCCGAGGATCTATGCTCTGGGGGACATCCTGGATGACGAGGGTGGCTCAGCGCGCGGGAGCGGAGAATTGGAGCCGCTCAACCTCTCCGGGCAGTGGGTCGGTTCAGCTACGCGACTGACAAACGGGAGCCGGTTTCGTTCGTCGCCACCTTGAGCGAACATGACAGCCGGCTGAATGGTGAGATCGAGGAAACCGGGGCCGTTGCGGACGCGGCGGGACGGACTCTCCATGCGACCGTGCAGGGCCGACGATTGGGGCGGGCGGTAAAGTTTCTGAAAGTCTATGCAGGCTCAGTTCAATATGATGGCGAGGTCAATGACGACGCGACATAAATCGCAGGATGGTGGACTGTCCCTCGAAGCTGGTCGGGCCGCTTCGTGATGACCAGGTCCAAGTCGCCCGCGAAGGCGACGAGATGCCATCGACGCAGGAGTTTGGCTAATGAAATCGCGCCGCATAGCAATGCCCGGTGGACGCGCAGGATGGAATGCCCCCAGAAACAAGTCACGGAACATCTACGGACAAAGCGCCATTCATAGGGCCGTGGCGTAGATATAGTGCTCATCATCGTCGGCCGTGGCCCGCCACATAAATTGCATAAGTAATTGTTATTATTGCTGTCTCTGCAATTGATTTATTTTGTGCCCTAGCACCTGCCCTAGCGGTCGCCAAGCTCAGCAATTAATGGACCCTGTTTGGGCACGGCTGGCATCGAAAGGGACAATGGAGGCGACGCGGCTCGCTATTGCCGGCGTCGCCAGAAATAATTACTGAACTCGAGCGCCTGCTCAAAGGCGCAACGGGACATGCAGGGACCTCTGACATCAACCCCAAATCTGAGAACGCATCGCCGACAATTTCCACCGATCTCTGGCGACAGCTGAAACCCGGTTCGCTGATTCTCGCAGCGTGTCTTGAAATTGGCGGAAATCGGCGCGGGGTAACATGGCGAAACCGCATCGGCATGCCCTGCAAAATCATGTCCATCGGATCAAGAGACCGGGCCCATCGGTCATAATCAACAAGCCTTGGTATAAATCGCGCGATAGCCTCGCCGTGCTCGGTTGGTGGCGCGGCAGAAGACTCTGCCCAAGCAACTGGGCGTGCGTTCGCTTGCGTTCACCCTATTTTCTCAAAACCTGTCGCGCAACATGGCTCGCCTTGCTAAGAGTGGCGAACTTCCTTGAGCTTTCCGGGGCCGGGCTTTGTCTTTTGTCGATCAGCGTGCGGAAGCAGTCATCGCCCATCTCACCGGCGCCGGATACGCGCGCTGTGAACCGCCAATCCTGCAACCGGCGTCGATCTTCTTCGATTCCGGCGAGGATCTGCGCGGCCAGCTTTATCTCACAAGCGATCTTTCCGGCGCCGACTATTGCCTGCGTCCGGAATATACGATTCCTGTCCTGGTCGCCTATCTCGCCACGGAGCATGCTGGAGGGCGCGCGCGCTTCTCCTATTGCGGGCCTGTTTTCCGGTTTCTCCCAGGCCGCCCAAGCGAATTCACGCAGGCCGGAATTGAGAGTTTTGGCCGCCTCGACCGGGAGGCGGCGGACGCGGAAATCATCGCCCTCGCGCTCGAAGCGGCAGGCGCCGCCAAACAACACCAAGCCGCCGCTTCGCGCCTCATCGTGCGGATCGGCGACGCCGGCTTGTTTCCCCGGCTTCTCGAAGCGCTCGATCTCCCGCCGCAATGGCGCCGCCGCATCGCGCGCGGCCATGGTCAAGGCAAATCCCTCGCCACGATCCTGAGCCCAGGCTTGAACGGCACCGATCATTCCGGCGTGCTCGGCGTTCTCGAAGGCGCCGACAAGCAGGGCGCGCGCGCGCTCGTCGAGGATCTTCTCTCCATCGCGGGCGTAGCCCCGGCGGGTGGCCGCAGCCCAGGGGAGATCGCCGATCGTTTCCTCGAACAGGCGGCACTCAGGGCGGGCTCGGGATTTTCCGCGGAAAAGCGCGCGGTCATCGAGCAATTCTTGGGCGTGGAGGGCGAGCCTGATAAGGCTTCCGCGCAATTGCGCGCGCTAGCCGCCGGCGCGAACCTCGATCTTTCCGCCGTCCTCGACAGTTTCGACAAACGGCTTGGGTTTATCGCCGCGCAGGGGCTCGATGCCGCAAGACTCCATTTTGCCGCGCGCTTCACCGGCAACCTCGACTATTACACAGGTTTTGTTTTCGAGGCGCATGAGCAAGGCGCGGGAGAGCCCACTATTGCCGGCGGCCGCTACGACCAGCTTCCGCAAGCGCTTGGCGCGGAAAAACCCATTGCCGCCGTCGGCGCGGCGATCTGGATCGGCCGCCTGCGCGCAGAACAGGTGGCGCCATGAGTTTACGCGGCGCCAAAAAACCTCTCGTGCTCGCGGTTCCCTCCAAAGGGCGGCTGCAGGAAAACGCCGCGGCTTTTTTCGCACGCGCCGGGCTCGAACTCGTGCACGGTTCGCGCGACTATCGCGGAAGTTTGGCCGGCATGGAGAATGTCGAGATCGCGTTTCTTTCCGCCATCGACATTGTCGCGCAATTGGCCGCCGGCCATGTGCATCTCGGCGTCACCGGCGAAGACCTCGTTCGCGAAACCATCGCCGAAGCGGAAGCGAAAGTCGAACTTTTGGCGCCGCTCGGCTTCGGCCACGCCGATGTAGTGGTCGCCGTGCCGCGCGCGTGGATCGACGTGAAAACCATGGCGGATCTAGAGGATGTCGCGGCGGCCTTCCGGGCGCGGCGCGGCGAGCGGATGCGCGTCGCGACCAAATATGTCCATCTGACCCGGCGCTTTTTCGCCGCGCGGCATGTCGCCGATTACCGCATCGTCGAGAGCCTTGGCGCGACCGAGGGGGCACCTGCGGCGGGCAAGGCCGAGCTCATCGTCGATATTACGACGACCGGCGCGACGCTTGCCGCCAATGCGCTCAAAATTCTCGACGACGGCACGATTTTGCGCTCGCAGGCCAATCTCGTGGCCTCGGTTGGCGCCGATTGGAGTCCTGGTCCCCGCGAAACCGCTCGCATCATTCTCTCGCGCATCGCGGCGGAAGAGGAAGCGCGGACCACGCGCGAGGTCTCGGCCGTGGTTTTGAAGTTGGAAGACGAATTGCTCGCGGAATCGAAGGCAGCGTTTTCTGCCCGCGCGCGCTTCCATGCGGCCGATGGACGCCTGATCTTGAATTGCCCGAAGGACAAGGCCGCGCCGCTCGCCGATTGGCTGATCGCGCAAGGCGCGACCCATGTCTGCGTCGTGGCGCAAGACTATGTGTTCTCGGCGGAAAACCCGCTCTATGAAAAGCTTATCGCAAGGCTGCCGCGCTGAGGAAGGCTGAGAGGCCGTCTCGCATCGACGACCCCCAAGAAGGACCGTTGGCTCCTCTCTCAAATTTGCGTTATCTCTCTGAAAAGGTGAAATTTTGACAAATGCGCCATGAATAGGCTAGGCAAGGATTCCGCGGGGCGAAGCTTGGCGGAATGGCCCGCAAACGCACTGCCCGCGGCCCACGGTATAAACCGCGCCTCGCGAAAGCCGAATGCCGCGGCGTGAACAGATCTCCACCGCATTTAATTGCTGCCGCGCTGAGTTGATATCGCTTAAGCATGGCTGCTATTTTTGATTCAGCTGGGATGGTAGAGCACGCATTTGGACCAGGTTTTTCTTTGCGTGCCTCGATTGGTATGACTTTGATTCGGGTTTGCGAATTGCTACGAGCTTCCCGGCGGGTTGGCCGAAGGGGCGTGAGCGGGTCGAAATGCCGGAAAATACTTCGCTCATCGTTGCGCGAACAAGGCGTCGAATATGAGAAACACGCAGGTTCACGAGATGAAATCCAACCGGAGCGGCGGGCGCTTCGACATCGGCGCCATGCTGGCCGAGCGGGAAGCGGAGCGCTATGGCCTGCACACGCAACATCTGAACGAGATGATGGTGCGCGTGGTGCAAACGCTCGGCTTCGACGTCGGCTTTTGTGCTGGCCAAGGCCAATATCTGTTCGATCGCGCCGGCAACCGCTATCTCGACCTCCTCAGCGGATGGGGCGTTTTTGGAATCGGCCGCAATCATCCTTTACTACGCGAAACATTGAACAGTGTCCTTGCGAGCGATCTGCCCAATCTCGTGCAGATGGACGTGTCCGTTCTCGCCGGTCTGCTCGCCGAACGCTTGCTTGGTTTTGTTCCGTTTCTCGACAAGGTTTTCTTTACGAATTCCGGGTCGGAGGCCGTCGAGGCCGCGCTTAAATTCGCGCGCCGCGCCACCCGGCGTCCCGGCATTGTCTATTGCGATCATGCGTTTCATGGTTTGACCTATGGCGCCTTGTCGTTGAACGGCGATGGGATTTTTAGGGAGGGCTTCAGTCCCCTCGTCCCTGGCTGCTCCGCAATTCCATTCAACGATCTTGCGGCGTTGGAAAAAGCCTTGTCCGCGCGCGATGCCGCGGCCTTCATCGTCGAACCGATCCAAGGCAAGGGAGTCAATCTTCCGGACGATCTCTATCTTCGCGGCGCTCAGACCCTGTGCCGTAAATATGGGACCTTGTTCGTCGCCGACGAAATCCAGACCGGACTTGGCCGTACCGGACGATTCCTCGCAATTGAACATTGGGGCGTCGAGCCCGACATGGTCTTGCTCGCCAAGACGCTCTCCGGCGGTCATGTGCCTACCGGCGCGGTGTTAACCCGCAAGGCAATCTTTGAAAAAGTGTTCAACCGCATGGATCGGGCCGTGGTGCATGGCTCGACCTTTGGAAAGAACGATCTCGCCATGGCGGCCGGCCTCGCCACCCTCGAAGTCATCGAAGCCGAAGGACTCGTCCAAAAAGCCGCGCAGACTGGATCGCGGCTTCTCGCCGCCTTCGAGGCCATGGCGGAGCGGTACGAACTCGTCCGAACGGTGCGCGGGAAAGGCCTCATGATCGGCATCGAATTCGGGCCACCCCGTTCGCTAAAACTCAAGGCGGCGTGGACCCTGCTCGAAGCGGTGAGCCCCGGCCTGTTTTGCCAGCTCATCACAATCCCGCTGTTTAAGGATCATAAAATTCTTGCCCAGGTCGCGGGCCACGCGAACCACACCGTGAAGCTTCTTCCGGCGCTCGTCATAACGGATTCGGATTGCGAATGGATCGAACGCGCCTTTGAGGCGGCGATCGCCGATAGCCATCGCGTGCCGGGCGCGGTTTGGTCTCTCGGCAAGACCTTGGCCGATCATGCCATGAAAGCCCGTGCAACGAGGTAGGCGCAGGCCAGATGCGGGAGTGGCTTACCGCCAACCTCTTCTGGAAGGACGATTGGATTCACAGCGCGTCGAGCGCCGATATTGTTTGCTCGACCTTCGGCAACTCACGAACGGCAATAGCTTGCAAGCCGGGATCCGCGCCGGTTTGGGCAAAATCGCGATACAGCGTTTGAAGTTGGACCAAAGCCTCCGTCAGGGTGGAGACGTAGAGCGAATCGAAGTCGCGGCCTTGCGCGGCCGAGAGGCGCTGCAAATTGCTTACCTGGGACGGCAGCAGTTGCGGCGCGCTTAACTTGGCGGCTCCCGGCCCGACTTTCCCCGTATAGGGGGAGCGGAGGGTGACAACGGGACCGTTCACATTGACCCAGGCCGCCAGCGAATTGGCGGCGGTAGTTTGGTCCTTGGCGAGTTCCCCCGCGAGATCGCGGAGCTTGCCGTTGCGTGAATATGAGCTTGCCATGCGGCTCGCGGCGGCTATGAAATTCGCGTTAGGGATAGCGCTCGCCACGAAACGCGCCGTGAGTTCCGACGGAGACGAGGTGCCCGAAGAGACGGGGGGCGGATTGGCATCGACCCCCGTCTGAGCGGCGGCCGGCGCGGCAAGCACCAAAGCGGCCAGCGCTTTAGCCATCAATGCCCGCGCGGGTTTGAAGGTGGCTGCCACGTTTTTCTCCTAGGCGCCGAGTGCCCTCGACCATGCCTATTGAAGCCGGATTTTTACCAAAAGGATAGTGAATTCCGGTTCCGGCGTTCGAATTGCGATCAAACCTGGGGCCGCGCAACTTCAGCTCTAACTTTGTGATTTCCGCGTGTTTTTCAATGTGAAACAGCGCGGCTACTCGGACCTAGCTTTCGATTGGGGCGCGGGGCCGGGTTCCGGCTTGGGATTGACCTTCGAATTTAACTTGAAATTTGACGCCGGTTTCTTTTTCGCCATCGCCGGTTTCGGCCCTGCCTTCGCGCGGTCCTCGAACGCCGCCTGCAAGGCGAGCGCACGCGCCTGGGTGATCCGCAGCGCGCAAAATCCGTGAATATCCTCGCGCAAATAATTACGGCAGATCACTTCGCGCTCCGACGAGAACCCCGCCTGTTCGCTGGCGATTTGCTTGATGGCCTCTTTGTCCTTGCCGGCGCTCATCAGCAGCGCGTGAAACTTGGCGAGCATAGCCGAGTCTACGCGGCCCCGCTCGCGCTCCAACTGCTTGGTCTGATCGGGACCGATAGTGTTCCCCGGGGGGCCCCAAAGCCCGCCCGGATCGACCCGGCAATCCGCCGCCCGGAAATCGCATGTCGGGAGCGCGCGGGTGACGAGGACGGCTCCCTCCAGCACATCAAGCGAAAACGGGCACGTTTCGATCTCAACTTCATAGCGCGATATTCCATTGGGCCGCCCGGCGAATCTTGGTTGGATCGGCGTACCCGCGACCACTTCGACCTGGCAATGTTCGCCCGGATGCGAAATTTCTTCTCCGGCGATCGAAAGCCGGGTAATCTCAAGCCCCTTGCCGGACCCGCGCTGGAAGGCGACGATCCCGGCAAATCCGTCGCGCGACAGTTCATGCCCGAAAATCGTCTCCTCCGAGGGCGGCTTGAGTCCCGCCGGTTTCGGTTGTCCTGGCGCGACACCGGTGGGATTGGGGGCCGTGTCTTTCGCCGTGGACGGCAACGCCTGGAGGGCGCCTGGAAGCATGAGTTGGGCGCGCGCCAACGCCGGGGTCAAGAGAGCCGCAAGAAGCACAATCGAAGGAAAATGTCGCAACTGGAATCCCGCCCCGGATGCAATGCCGCGGCACGATAGCACTTTGGGCCGCGCGCGCCCTGGCACGTTTGCGCGATTGGACAATCGAAACAAGGCAAACTTACCGGATTCCCGTAAGGATTCCGGCGGCCTGGCCGCGTCCTTGCCGGCGGCATGGGGTGTGAAAAATTCTGGCCCGCGCCACCGCTTGCGTCGAACCTTCGTCTTGCACACCGCGATCGTCCACTTATATTCGGCGCATCTTGCGTTTATGCGCTGCCATACCAATTTGAACTTAATCGGGGACCGGGCGGAAATCCGTCCGCCCATTTGCCGGATCGCCTCGGGATCCGGTGGTCTTGCGGATCGAAAGGAAGAGCAATCATGGCTAAAGTAAT
>JALZAY010000115.1 GCA_030948025.1 Pseudomonadota bacterium | reverse complement strand
GTGTCGTGCATGTCGCGCGCCGGATGGTCCGGCGGAAAATTCAGTTTCGTGAAATTATAATCGTCGGTCTCGATGTCCGGCCCTTCGGCGATGGCAAACCCCATGTCGGCGAAAATGACCGCGAGCTCGTCCATCACTTGGCTCACCGGATGGATGCGCCCGGCCCCGATCCCATGCGGGCGCACCGGCAAGGTGACATCGGCGATCTCCGCCTTGAGGCGGGCTTCGAGCGCCGCATCCTTCAGAACCGCGCGCCGTGCCGCGAGCGCCTCCGTCACTTCGTCGTTGAGCGCGTTGATCCCGACGCCACTCTCCTTGCGCTCGTCCGGCGCCATCTTGCCAAGACTCGCGAGCAGGGCCGAAACCCGACCCTTTTTTCCCAGCGCCGCGACCCGCGCGGCTTCGAGCGCGGCTTCGTCTTGAGCGGCGGCGATTTGCCCAAGAATTTGCGCCTGCAGATTTTTCAGGTCCGGCATGTTTCGGTGATCCAGGCGAAGCGTTGAGCAGCTTTTGGCACGCCCGCGAAGCTATGTCGAGACGCGGCGAAACGCTATTCGTCACGCGTGGCGGACGCGATCCAGTCCAGATAGGCTTGCGCGCCGTTCTCGATTCCCACCTCGACGATCTCGGGGTTGGAATAAGTATGCGCCGCGCGAATGGCGGCTTCGACATTTGCGTAGTCGTTCGACTTGATCTTGCAAAACAGCAGCCATTCTTGTGCGTTTTCCACCACGCCTTCCCACCGGTAAACGCTTGCGATTGGAAACATCTGGACGCAGGCGGAAAGACGCTCCTCGACGAGACGCGTCGCAATCAGCTCCGCGTTCGCCTTGTCGCCGCAAGTTGTCATGACGAGCGCGAAAGGGGTTGCCATGAAATGCTGTATCCGCTGAGGTTCGATTGTTCTAGCGCCGGGCGCTGATCCGTCTCGTCGCGCCATGGAGCCAACGGCGCACGATTGGCTCGACCAGCGGCGAAATTTCCCGGCGCACCCGCGCGTGATAGGCATTCGCCCAAGCGATTTCTTCGCCGTCGAGGAGTTTTGGCTCGATGAGCGCGAGGTCGAGCGGCGCGAGCGTCAGCGTCTCGAAACCCAGCATCTCGCGTTCGGCGCCCGTGATCTCCCGGCGCTCGACCACGACCAGATTTTCGATCCTGATGCCCCAATGACCGGCATGATAAAAGCCCGGCTCATTCGAGAGGATCATGCCGGGTTCGAGCGCGGAGGACCCAAGCTTTGAAATCCGCTGCGGCCCTTCGTGAACGGATAAATAAGAGCCGACGCCATGGCCGGTACCATGGTCGAAATCGAGACCCGCCCGCCACAAGGGAACCCGCGCGAACGCATCTATTTGCGCACCCGTGGTGCCCTTGGGAAAAACCGCGCGGCTAATGGCGATATGGCCCTTGAGGACGCGGGTGAACCGGTCGCGCATCAAAGCGGTTGGCTTGCCCACCGCGAGGGTGCGGGTGATGTCGGTCGTGCCGTCCTCATATTGACCGCCCGAATCAATCAAAAATATCCCTCTGCGGATCTTCGCGTTGGTCTTGATGGTCACACGATAATGCGGAATGGCGGCATTGGCGCCGGCGGCGGCGATTGACGGAAACGAAATGTCCTTCAGCTTGCCCGTGTCGCGGCGGAAAGTTTCGAGCGCTTGCGCCGCATCGATTTCGCTGAGATTTCCGCGCGGCGCATGGATTGCGAACCAATGCAGAAAGTGGACCACCGCGGCCCCGTCCCGCAAATGCGCATTCCGCGCGCCTTCGAGTTCGGTCGCGTTCTTGCGCGCCTTCATCGCGACGACCGGATCTTGGCCCAACTCGCAGGCGCCGCCGGCCTCTTTCAGGATCGCGGCGAGCTTGGCTGGCGCCGTGGTGGAATCGAACACGACTTTCTTGCCTTGTTCGCCAAGAACCTGGAGATCGCGGGCGAGACGATCCGGCTCCTTAATATCGGCGAGGCCGGAAAGCTTGTCGCGCGTATGATTGTCGCGCTTGCGCGCGTCGACGTAAAGGCGCGGCTTGGCTTCCTTCAAGATCAACGCATAGGCAAGCGGCAGCGGGGTATGCGCGACGTCATGGCCGCGTATGTTGAAGACCCAGGCAACCGCGTGCGGATCGCTGACCAGCAACGCATCCTTGGCCCCGAGCGCGGCGGCGGCGCGGGCGAGTTTCCGTTTCGCATTCTCTCCGGCAAATCTAAGCCCATGCAAGGTGATTTTGCCAAGCGGCGGCGCCGGGCGGTCCGCCCAGATCATGTCGATTGGGTTCGGCTCCACGGCAACGAGTTCGGCGCCCGCGGCTTGCATTGCCCTACCAAGGCACTTCACCTGGCGAGGCGTATGCAGCCAGGGATCGTAGCCGAGCCGCGCCCCCGGGCTAAGATTGGCTTCGAGCCAATCCGAAGGACTCGTCTCGGTCCATGCCACCGGTTTGAAGATCGAAAGATCGACTTGATCCTTGACCGCCAAACTATAGCGGCCATCGACAAAGATCGCGGCGCTACCTTTGAGCACAATGGCAAGCCCCGCCGAACCGGTGAAACCGGAAAGCCAGGCGAGACGCTCTTCGCATGCGGCGACATATTCATTTTGGTGTTGATCCGCCCGAGGAACCAAAAACCCGTCGAGTCCGAGGCGAGTGAACGCGGCCCGCAAAGCCGCGATCCTGATCGCGCCTTGCGAGGGATCCGCCCGATCCTCGAAGGATTGATAGAGACTTTCGAACATCCGGCCAGAGTAAGACCAGTCCGCCTCCGTCGCAACATGGGCGAAGCATCGAAAATGCCTTCCCGATGCGGAGGGGCGCGGAATGGCGAGACGGCGTTTGAGTTCGAACGCGCGGCGTTTTTCGAGGCGCGGGATTCCGGCTTCGGTCCCGGCGTTGAGTCCGGCGGTTTGCAATCCCTCGTAGCAGGTCTTGCCGCGCGCGATATCCGCTTCAATCCGTTCGCTAAAAGTGACGTAGCCGGCGAGGGCGGCAAAGCGCAAACGCTTGACCGCGATTGCTTCGTCCCATCGCTCGCATAACAAAGCCACAGGAAATCCTGTCCTGCTCATCTCACGTCATAAGACGTTCTACGGGCACCGAGAGGCGGATAATCAAGCCTTTGGGTTTCCAGTCGTAGGAAAGCCGACCTCCGAACTGCCCCGTCACGAGCCGGCGCACGAGCGAACTTCCGAACCCTTCATGTTCCGCCGGCCCGTCCAGGCATCGGCCGCCATGCTCTTTCCAGGTTAGCAGAAGTTCGTCCTTCTTCACGGACCAGTCGATGTGGATGTAGCCTCCAGGAGACGATAAAGCCCCGTACTTGGCCGCGTTCGTCGCGAGCTCGTGCATAACAAGAGCAATGCTCGTGACGGCGTTCCCGCCGATCGGCAGACAAGGCCCGGTGATGATGAAGAACCCGTGGCCTTTTGATGCGCTCCGGATCGACGTAGGGAGCGAAGATCGTTTGGACGAGAGCGTGCAAGGTCGTGTCCTGGCCGGGTTTCTCGCCCCCGTTCAGCAGGCCGGGTCGCGTGAGCCCGCGCGCGCGCGCCCAACCTTTCCCGGACTGCCTCGGCCAAGTCCGCCGGCGTGCGGGCGAAACGCGCACTGAGGGTCACCAGGCCACTCGTAACGGCGAAAAGATTCTTAACGCGATGGCTCAGCTCTCTTTGAGGAGAAGATTCTGTTGCTCCTGCTCCCAGAGGTCAGCTGCCGCCTCGTTGAAGAATGTGATTCGCCCTTCCGCGTCGATCGTATAGACGGCTGCGGGAAGTGCTTCGAGCAATTGGCGGAATTGCAGCTCGCTGTCGCGCGATGCCGTGTCGATGCGCCCTGCGGCAGGCACCCGACGCAAACGCCTTGCCGGGCGTACTGAGACTGATCCGTCCGTCGAAATACTCACAGGAACCCCATATTTTGCTATTCGTTCGTGGTGTCGAACTTGGCGAAGCCCTGCGCCACTGAGCTAACCGTCCTGCGCCAACAGAAGGGCTTACCATCTGTCCTTCTCGCCACATTGCAGCCGCATTTATTTTTAAACGCGCACTATCTGTGTCGGTTCCGCCCATGCTGGATTGTTGTCCGGATCACGAAATATTGACCACGATTGCCGCGTTCAACGCGGCTTCGCGCGAGGAACCAAAATCCACCGCCGGTGTTTGAGAGCGGCGCAAATCATTGCGCTCAAACAGAAGGAGAACCCCATGTTACGTAAGCTCACTCTGTCCGCCTCGGTCCTTGCTCTCGCCGGCAGCCTTGCAATCGCTCCGTGCGGCCGCGCGATGGCCGCGACATCGTCGCTTTCGACGACGCATTGGCTAGCCTCCGATATTTATAAGGCGGATGTCTATGACAATGCCGAAGATAAGATTGGCGTAGTCACCGATCTTATCATCGATAATGGCGGGAACGTCGCGACGGCGGTCGTTGGCGTCGGCGGTTTTCTCGGCGCTGGCAAGAAGGAAGTGGCCGTTCCTTTCAAAGACCTAAAGGTTGTGACGCGCGACAACAAGGATTGGCTGGTTCTCAATCAAACCAAAGAGGAACTCAAGATGGCCCCGGCCTACGATAAGAAAAGCCCAATGTGAGGGTAAAGCCCGGAGTTCGGTTGTTTAGCCAAGACGACGTTGGAACCGACAGCGCCCAACGACGTTTAGCGGTACAAGGTCGGCGGCCAATATGTTGCCGCACCTTTGAAATGAAAGGAGTTTGCAATGGATTGGAATCGCATCGAAGGAAACTGGAAGCAGTTCAAAGGCAAGGTCAAGGAGCAATGGGGTCATCTTACGGATGACGATCTCGACAAAATTGCCGGCAAGCGCGAACAGCTCGAAGGGAAGATTCAGGAACGCGCCGGCATCACCAAAGACGCGGCGCGCAAGGATGTCGACGACTGGCTGAAGAAGCAGCAGTGATCGAGTCTTGCGCACCCGAGCGAATGCATGGTCCGAGTGCACGGCGTCGAAGGCCGCTTGAGCTTCTCGCTCGAATGCGGCCTTCGACGGGAACTTTTAAAGAGGGAATTCCCCGGCGCAAAGCGCCGTAACGGGTGGCTCAAAAGAGGAACTAACCATGGACAATCATGAGGTGATCGCGACGTTAAACGATTTACTTGAAATAAGCCGCGATGGGGAACAAGGTTTCCACACGTGTGCCGAAGGCGTTGAGAGCCCTAATCTCAAGGCGCTGTTCGCGGCAGCGGCGCGGCGTTGCGCCGAGGGCGCAGCGGAACTGGATGCCAAGGTTCGCAGTCTAGGCGGTGAGCCCGCACAGGGTGGCTCAATCGGCGGCTCCATGCATCGCGCTTGGACCAATATAAAGGCCACCATCACTGGCATGAGCGAACACGCGGTGCTCGCCGAGTGTGAGCGTGGCGAAGACGCTGCGAAGGCTGCTTATGAAGCAGCGCTCAAGAAGACCTTGCCGGCCGACGTAAGGACGCTCATCGAGCGGCAATACCAAGGCGTCAAGGCAAATCACGATCGCGTGCGCAATCTACGCAACGCCGCAGCCTGACAATCGGGCAGGCCCGAGGATTCGGTCCCAGCCAGCGAATAATGATAGGCAGGAGCAATTAGGTGGATGGGAGAGTGGCGATGCCTCGCGGCGACAAATCGAAATACACTGGAAAACAGGAACGCAAAGCGGATCACATCGCCGAAAGCTATGAATCACGTGGCGTGCCCGAGAGAGAAGCCGAGCGCAGAGCCTGGGCAACAGTGAACAAGGAAAGCGGCGGCGGAAAGAAAAGCGGTTCCGGCCGCGGTCATCCGGAATCCCACGTCTCATCGCAAAGAGGCGGCCGGCTTGGGGGCCAAGCATCGGCCAGTCGGCCAGCGGCCGAGCGTTCAGCTGCGGCGAAGAAGGCCGCGGCGACGCGCAGGAGTCTTCCCCAAAGCGGCGAGGGTTAACGGCGACAACCAAGCGTCGCGCGATCAATACGTCCGCCAAGAGGCCAGGGTTCGGCCGATTAAGCCAACACAACATTGGAACCAACCCGCCCCATGAACGTTTAGGGGCAAATCGGCGGTTGCGGCCGATTCTGGATAAGGAGATTCTAGAATGTCAGTTGGAACCATCATTCTTATCATCTTGGTGATCGCATTGTTAGGCGGCTTTAGTGGAATCGGCGGCGGCCCTTTTTACGGTACTGGTTACTACGGGGGCGGCGGCCTCGGCCTTGTGCTTGTTATTGTGTTGATCTTGGTTTTGCTTGGGCGAATATAGGATGAGACCATAAGAATTTCGATTTTCGGGCCGAGGGATTCCGCGAGCGCGGCGTCCCTCCCGCCTCCCGCCTCGCTGCGCCGCCCGTAGCCAAAGATTGGTTTGGCCGGGCGCGATCTTCGCGCCTTGGGCCTGTGGGCCGCGCAGGATCATCCGTAAAAACTTCTTCGCGCGAGGAACCAAGATCCAGCACGGGCGTTTGCCAGCGCGAAAACAGTAACGCTCAATATGAGGCTTGAAGAAGAAAAACAATGGGACTAGGACGCGGCGCACTGCTTTGGCTGCTGGGCAGACCACTGCCAATTATAATTTTGCTGGTTCTTTTTTGGCGCTAAAAACATGGCCGAAGTGGCGAGGCCACTTCGGCCATATGCTCGCCGTTTTGCGATCGAACCGACGAAGATACAGATCGTTCCGCAGGCATGGAACTTTGCTCCTGCACCGCCATCAACGCGTCGGGAATAACAAAGGAGATAATGGAATGCTTTCCACGATTCTAATCGTCGTACTCATCTTGCTGCTCATTGGAGCATTGCCGAGTTGGCCCTACAGTGCGGAGTGGGGTTATGCGCCCGGTGGCGTGCTCGGCACGGTCCTTGTGGTTGTTGTGATTCTTGCCCTATTGGGAAGAATATAGGTGGTTGGGACCATAAGACCTTCGATTTTCTCGCCGGGGGACCCCGCGAGAACGGCGTCCCCCGCGCATCACGGGGCGTCATAAGCCGCCCTCGGCGCGGATGATGTCCCATTCCCTATCGCTCACCGGCTGCACCGAAAGCCGGGCGTTCGTGACAAGCGCCATTTTTGCCAAGCGCGGATCGGCCTTGATGGCATCGAGACTAACCGGCTTTTTCAACGCCTCGCCCGCGCGAACGTCGACCATTCCGAACTTGCCGCTCGGATCGGACGGATCGCGATAATAGGGTTTGATGATTTCGACAATGCCAACGATCTCCTTGCCTTCGTTGGAATGATAGAAGAAGGCTTGCTCGCCAACCCGCATCGCCATCAAATTTAGCTTGGCGCTGTGATTGCGGATGCCGCTCCAAAAGGTCCCCTTCCTGCCGGCTTTAACCTGGTCTTGCCAGGACCATTTGCCGGGCTCGCTCTTGATCAGCCAATGCGCCATCGGTGCCCTCATTCGCAAGGAAAATTATGCGCGGATTACAACATGCCGCGACTCGAAAAGGAATCGAGATCCGCGCGGGGGGCTTAATCGCGTCCGGCAAATTCGGCTTTCGAGGGCCGTGCCAGCAGCCCCGCGATGGCTTCCTCGACGCCAATCCGTTCGGCGAGCACCGCATCGACGGCCGCCGCGATCGGCATGTCTATGTCCTTGGCATGGGCGAGATCGACAAGCACGCCGCACGTATGCACGCCTTCGCAGAGGCCGCTTCGCGCCATCGCTTCGGCGGGAGTCAATCCCCGCCCCATCGCGGCGCCGAGGGCATAATTCCGCGACATCGCCGATGTGCAGGTGAGGACCAGATCGCCGAGCCCCGAAAGGCCCATCAAGGTAGCCGCCCCGGCGCCATGGGCTTGGCCGAAACGGCTGAGCTCGGCGAAGCCCCGCGCAATGAGGGCCGCCCCGGCGCTCGCCCCGAGTCCGCGGCCGGCGGCGATCCCGTTCGCGATGGCGAGAACGTTTTTCGCCGCGCCGCCGATTTCGACCCCTCTCACATCGGACGACGAATAGAGCCGGAACGAGGGCGCCGCCAGCATAGCCGCGAGCGTGGCCGCGAGATCGCCGTCACGCGCGGCCAGAGTAACCGCGGTTGGAAGGCCGCGCGCCACGTCCGCGGCAAAGCTCGGGCCGGAAAGAATGGCTGGCGGATTACCCGGCAATACCCCGGCCGCGACTTCGGTCAGGAACAGTCCGGTCGCGTGCTCGATGCCCTTGGCACAAACGACGACCGGTACGCCGCCCGCCGTTATATGGGGCGCGAAAATTTCCAGGACCGGCCGCAGCGCCTGCGCCGGGACCACGGCGAGAATGAGCTCCGCGCCTTGGGCTTCGGCCGGTTCCGCGATGGGGCGGACATTTGTGAGCAGCGGGACGCCGGGGAGGTGCCGCGCATTGATTCCGGTTGCCCGCATCTCGGCGACATGCGCGGCATCGCGCGCCCAGAGCGTGACTTCGGTCTCCTCCTCGCCGGTTGGGCGGGCGGCGAGGTTGGCGAGAGCCGTGCCCCAGGCGCCGGCACCGAGAACGGCGATCTGGCGTTTACGGTGTGGTGCCATCGAATGCTTCCTTGCTCTGCGGGCTGTTACCGTCCGGCCGCGCAATCGTCTTGGCGCGAATGGCAATATCCAACCTTCACCCGACCCAAAGGCAAGGGTTCACGCTTGTCCGGAAAGCCAAACTGAAGCAGGATCGGGCGAGAACTGGGGGCTATCTGGAGAATGCCAGCTAGAATAGCACGGGGTCAAAAACCCGCTAAAGGATTTGCTCGAACGCCGGGAGACGGCCCTTGACCGAAGACAAATTCGGTAAGAAACAGGGCGGAGACTTTGTCCCGCCGCACGAAGGGCCTTCGGCGTCGGCAGCCGCAGAGGGACCCTCGACGCGCATGCTTCGCTTTCATAGGGGCGAGTAAGGAAAGCCAACTTAGTTCAATCAGGATGTCAGATTCTGGTAACAGCAACTAGCGGAGGACATCATGCTTCATTCGAGACGAGCCTTCCTTGCGGTCACCGCAGCCGCTGTCGGCGCTGCGCCGCTTTCGGCGCCGGCGATGACAGCGCAGGATCAGGCGCTTTCCCAAAGCGGGATTGCGTCACTGTTCACGCGATTGCCCGGTGAAAAGGCATTCAAGATCTTGGCGCCAGCCGCAGATGGCAAGCCTGAGTTCCTGGCGGCATCCAATGCGTCCACGATGCTGTTTGTTGCCAGCGCGATAAAAACCTTTATCTTGTGCGAAGCATTGCGGCAGGTGGATTCGCCGAATGTCGTGCAGACCATATCCCAGAGGCAGCTCGCCCTCGACGCGCGCGTCTGGTCGACAGACAGCGCGACCTTCAATCCGCCCAATCTGATCGGCATGGCGCACTGCACTTGAAGCGATGATCATGCACAGCGACAACACCGGCACGGACATGTCGCTCAAGCTCGTCGGGCCTGACAACGTTCGCAAATTCATTGCCTCCGCAGGCCTGAAGAAGACACTGATCCCGGACAGCACTCGGATCTTCGTCGGCTATCTGCTGGGCGCGAAGGACTACAAGACGTTCACCTGGGACGAGCTGGTGGCCTCAACCAACCTGCCGCTCGTGAATCCACCACTCAACAATGTGGAGACGATGACGTCCTCGGCGGATGATTTCGTGTCCTACTACTCGCGCGCCCTGCAGGGCGCGTTCTTCAAGAGCCGCGAAACTGTGACGGAGTTCCGGCGGATCCTCTCGCTGGGTGGCGCCGTTTCGCTCGTGCCGCTCGGCGTGAGCGCCTTTGTCAAGGGCGGCAGCATCGACGTGCCGGGCTTCCACTGCGTCTGCATACCGGGCGGCATGTTCTTCTCCGATCGATGGGTCTACTTCGCGTTTACCATCAACTGGAATGCGCCAGGGGAAACCGACCCGGAAACGGTCAGCGCCTTTCTTGCGGCGGTCAGTCAGGCGCTCACGTTGGTGAAGGACAGACTTTCGACTTGAGAAAAGGGGCGGCGCGCAGCGCCGCCTTGTCCGACCTCAGGTTACAGGTATGGTCACGGGCATCGGGGGTTCAAGATCAAGACGGTCTTTCGATTGCTGGCGGCCTCGTAGCCATCGAGTTTCTAAAACCCGCGCTGATGGACGACGAGCTTTGTGTCGAGACGCAACCTTCCGCCATCCGGGGCGCGTCGATTGATATGCTGCAGAAAATCCGGCGCGGCGGCAGTGCAGAACGAATTGGGTAATTTTTGGTCATATGACAAATTCGTTTGCGCGATCTCCCGCCGCCGCCATGGGCGCGCTGCTCGCTATGGCCACGATACCGCTCCACTTGCTTTTGTCGAAGACGCAATCGGAACAATTCGCCGCAGTCATCCTCGCCATGATGGGCGCGATATACTTAGGATTCAGCCTGCAAACGGGCACCCGTTCCCAGATTGCGACCGAGTTGACGGTCGCCACGGGATTCTTTGCTGCTGCTTTGGCGGGTCTTTGGGTCACTCCGTGGATCCTTCCGGTTGCCTGGGCCGCGCATGGAATTTGGGATTATGCGCACCACCAGGGTTCAAGGCTCGCATCCATACCCTCAAAGCTCGTCGCCATACCCTTATGGTGGCCTCCATTTTGCGCCGTCGCCGACTGGGTGGTGGCGGCGTCTTTGGCAGTTATGTGGAGCCTGCGCGTCTAATAATAATGCCCAGCATGGCGCCCCATCCACGCGATCGACCCCGCGGAGAAGCAGCTTCCCCGGTGGCACCCCACCGCCTCACTGTGCGGGTCTATCACGAGGACACGGATTTTTCCGGTGTCGTCTATCACGCCTCCTATTTGCGTTTCCTGGAACGCGGCCGCACCGAGTTTCTGCGCGCGCTCGGGATCGCGCACCGGGGGATTTTTGGAAACGTCGGGGCGGACGGCTTCCATTTCGTGGTGCGCGCCATGACCATCGAGTTTCTCAAACCCGCCCTGATGGACGACGAGCTTTGCGTCGAGACGCACCCTTCCGCCACCCGGGGCGCCTCGATTACTATGATGCAGAAAATCCGGCGCGGCGACGAAGTCCTTTTGACCGCGACAGTCAGAATAGCTGTTGTCGCGGGCGGCAAGGCGAGGCGGATTCCCGCCGGAATTTTGGCGAAGCTTAAGGCGTCGATGGTTGCGGGGCCGCACGTATAAAGGAGCCTTAAAACATAATGGTAATGGTGTTTTAACCTTGATCGAGGCTAACTTTCGCATCGTGTCCATCCTGGTCGCGTGGACGTCCGGCGCAAGCCACGGGGCAGGTTCGAGCGCGTGAAGCCCCAGAAATGACCGATTTCCCAGGCAAAAGATGACTGAAATGGGGTTTGACTCGCAGCACGAGCCTCGCCTAGATTTCAGAAGGAATGATGTAATGAATCCTGCCGATATTTTAGCGTCCGGATTGGCGTCGCCCGCCATGGAGGTGTCTCTTCTCGGCATGTTTTGGTCGGCCCATTTCGTGGTCAAGCTCGTCATGCTGGGGTTGCTCGGCGCCTCCGTTTGGTGCTGGGCAATCATTATCAACAAGATATTGCTATTTTCCAAAACCCAGCGCGCCATGGCACAGTTCGAGGAGGTCTTCTGGTCGGGCGCCTCGCTCGACGAACTTTATGCGACCGTGTCGTCGCGCCCGGCGTCGGGCATGGCGGCTTTGTTCGTCGCCGGGATGCGGGAATGGCGGCGTTCGGTGCAAGGGGCGGCGTCGTCCTTCATGGGCCTGCAGGCGCGCATCGAGAAAGTCCTCGACGTTTCGATCGCCCGCGAAGTTGAAAAGCTCGAATCCAGCCTTCTGGTGCTGGCGACGGTTGCCTCGGCCGGTCCCTTCATCGGCCTGTTCGGCACCGTCTGGGGTATCATGACCGCGTTTCGCTCGATCGCGGCGTCGCGCAATACTTCGCTTGCGGTCGTCGCGCCGGGCAT
>JALZAY010000114.1 GCA_030948025.1 Pseudomonadota bacterium | reverse complement strand
CCCAAGTCAGGAGTGATAGCAAACCCAATGAGGGCCGACTCGGGAGTTCCAGACGGGTGGGCGGTTGATATCACCGCCAAGCGTTTCTGACGCAGAAAGTCGAAAACGTCTTCGCACTTCATTGAACACCGCTATCCTGTTCCCCGTGTTTGTCTCATACTCAGGCACGTTCGAGGGCGACTTGCAAGGGCCCAAATCCACCCCTACGGAAGTTCAAAGTGAGACACTACCGGGCTGAGGCCGTCAGGTGCTCTGCGCGTCAGGGATTTTATTGAAGTCGTATGGCCCGATGCCTTGCACGAGCAGGAAGCTGCTCTCACCGTCGAAAATGTTGACCACGCGGTGGGCGGTCTCCTTCGGAACCGGATGGTTCTCACCTGGCCGGAGCTCCTGGCTCACGGTTGGAGCGCGTGTGTCAACACGCACGAGTCCCCGCAAACAGATACAAGTATCGACGATATTCGTGTGGTAATGCCCTGGCACCTCTTCTCCAGGATCAAGAATAAACTCTCGAATGCACGTCCGGAGACGCGATCAGTACCTTGACTTCTCTTTCGGAATACAGTTGGGTCGCACTACGAGTGTCTGTCGCCTTCGCCATCCGCTGTGACATAAATTTCCTCCATTGATGATCCGTCGTCTGGGCTCCGCGATGGGAGGGCCGCTTCATGCGTGCAGAAAATTGAATTAATCTCCCTTGTTGCACATACCGCTCCCCTTGGCTATGAACTTGCGATACCATAGGACATGTAGCATCAGGGACCGGCAGTCCAAGCGCGGCGGCTTCGCCCTCGATAGAGCGGGCAACGCCAGGGGTTCAGCGCCACGGCGCTTCCAGCGTACCGGAACATTTATCCCAGGTTTGGGTTCGCCTGAACAGTCCCTACTTTATGTGTTAACGGAGCTTTGGCTGACTTCTCTTCCGATTGGCGGCAGCAGAGCATGGCAAAATCCAGGGAAACAATACCATCATTTGAGAAACCAATCGCTCCTGATCCCATCGCAAGATCCATCGTCGCGATCGTAGGGGCCTGTAGCCGTTTCCGATGGACCGTGCTTGCCGTGGCAATTTTGGTGACCATTGCCTCCGGTTATTATACGGCTACTCATTTCGCCATAACCACGAACACGAACAACTTTATTTCCGAAAAGCTACAATGGCGGCAAAATCTTATCGCATTGGATAAGGCTTTCCCCCAGCGCGATGATCAAATTGTTGTGGTCATCGATGGCGCGACGCCCGAGCTTGCCGAGGCGGCGGCGCAATCGCTGACCGATAGATTGAAGCGCCGTCCCGATCTCTACTTATCGGTGGTGCGTCCCGAGGGTGGATCTTATTTCAATCAAAACGGGCTTTTGTTCCAACCGGTTGCCGAGCTTCAGCGCACGATCAAGGAACTTTCCCATGCCCGGCCGTTTCTGATGGCGCTCGCGTCCGATCCGAGTTTGCGCGGGATTGTAAAGGCTGTTTCTTTTATCAATCAGGGCGTCCACGCGCAAGCCGGGACCCTCGATGATTTCGATCGCCCGATGGCCCTGCTTGGCGATGCCTTCGATGGCGTGCTCGCCGGGCGGCCGGTGTTTTTTTCCTGGCGCGGATTGTTGGCCGAGCAACCGGCCGACCCGCGTGAATTGCGCCGTTTCATCGAGGTCAAGCCGGTGCTCGATTACGCCGCGTTGATGCCGGGAGAGAGGGCGTCCGATTTCATCCGGGGAACCGCGCGCGATCTAGGGCTTTCCCCCAGGTTCGGGGTAACGGTGAGATTGACTGGCCTCGTGCCGATGGCCGACGAAGAATTCGGGAACGTCGCGGATGGCGCCGGGCGCAACGCGGCAGTGACCGCCTTGATCGTTCTTTTTATCGTCTGGAGCGCCTTGAAATCGGGCCGTATCGTTCTCGCGGTCGCCTTGAGCGTCGTCGCCGGTCTCGCCGCCACGGCCGCCGTTGGACTCATGATGGTCGGCGCGTTGAATTTGATTTCGGTCGCCTTCGCGGTGTTGTTCGTTGGCATCGGGACCGATTTCGGCATTCAGTTCAGCGTCCGATATCGTGCCGAACGCTATAAGGAGGCACGGCTCGACAAGGCCCTCACGCAAGCGGCGGCCAAGGCCGGGCGGCCGTTGGCGCTTGCCGCCGCGGCGACCGCCGCCGGCTTCTACTCTTTTCTCCCGACCGATTATCGCGGCGTTTCGGAATTGGGCCTCATTGCTGGAACCGGCATGTTCATCGCGTTTTTTGCCGCGATCACGATCCTGCCGGCCTTGCTAACTCTATTGCGCCCGCCGCCGGAACAGGAGCCGGTCGGTTATCAATTTCTGGCGCCCGCCGATCGGTTCATGACCAAGTACCGATATGCGATCGTCATCGGGACATTGTTGATGGCCTTGGCCGGAACGCCGTTGCTGCGCCACCTTCACTTCGATTTCAATCCGCTGAATTTGCGCAGCCCCAAAGTCGAATCCGTTGCAACCTTGTTGGATTTGATGAAGGATCCGAACACCGGCACCAATACAATTGACGTTCTCGCTCCTTCTCTCACTGACGCCCCGCCACTCATCGCACGTTTGCAACAATTGCCGGAGGCCGCCCGGGTGACGAGCCTCGAGAGTTTCATTCCTCAAGGTCAAGACGAAAAGCTCGCGATCATCGCGCCTCTTGCCAAGTCCTTGACGCCCTTGCTCGATCCCGCGCGCGAGAAGGAGCCTCCGGCCGACGCGGAAGACGTGGAGGCCATGGAGCGCGCCGCCGCTGCCTTCGCCGCGACAGCCACGGGAGTGACCGGCAAGGGCGCCGATGACGCTCGCCGCCTGGCCGGCCTCCTCCACAAAATGGCCGAGGCGCCGCCGCAAAAACGTGACGCGGCGCGCGAGGCCTTGGTTCCGAGCCTGGATACGATGCTCGATTTGCTGCGGGCTTCGCTCACCGCTCGGAAAGTGACCGTCGCTTCCATTCCTTTCGATCTGGCGCGCAACTGGGTGAGCGCGGACGGCCAGGCCCGCATCGAGGTCGCGCCCTCCGGCAACGCGGACGACAATGCCACCATGGTCCGGTTTGCCAAGGCGGTGCGCACGATCGACCCCAACGCCATGGGCGAGCCCATCGCCGTTCAGGAATCCGGCAACACGGTTGTCAAAGCGTTCATCCAGGCCGGACTTTGGGCGCTGCTTTCGATCAGCCTGCTTCTCTTCATTGTGCTGCGGAGGGTGACCGACGTGCTGTTGACGCTGGTACCCTTGCTGCTTGCGGGGACCATCACGCTCGAAATCACGGTCCTGATCGGTTTGCCGTTGAATTTTGCGAACATCATCGCGCTGCCGGTCATGCTCGGTCTCGGGGTCGCCTTCAAGATTTATTTCGTGATGGCGTGGCGGGCCGGGACGACGAATCTCTTGCAATCGAGTCTTACGCGCGCGGTTTTTTTCAGCGCGATGACGACCGCGACCGCCTTCGGCAGCCTGTGGATGTCCAAGCATCCGGGCACGTCCAGCATGGGCAAGCTGCTTGCCTTGTCGCTTTTCTGCACCCTGGCCGCCGCAGTTTTGTTCCAGCCGGCGCTGATGGGGCCACCCCGGAAGGTCAATTTATCGGGCGAGGACGCCTGAACGGCCCGCGCGTCCCGCGCCTTTCGCGCGCCAGGCAACTTGGCTGGGGCGGCAAGGTCACGCCCACCATTTCTCCGGCGGCGAGGTCCTTGGCGCCGATTGCTCGATCACATGCGCCACCGAGAATAAGGTCTCTTCGTCAAACGCGCGGCCAATGACTTGCAGCCCCAAGGGCAAGCCCTCGGCGGATATTCCGGCCGGAACCGAAATGCCCGGCAATCCCGCCATGTTCACGGTCACAGTGAAAATATCGTTGAGATACATTTCGACCGGATCGGCCGAGCCTTTCTCGCCGAGGCCGAAGGCGGCAGACGGCGTCGCCGGGGTCAGGATCGCATCAATGCCGCCGCCAAAGGCAGTTTCGAAATCGCGCTTGATGAGGGTTCTGATCTTTTGCGCCCTGACATAATAGGCGTCGTAATAGCCGGCCGAAAGCACATAAGTGCCGATCATGATCCGCCTGCGCACCTCCTTGCCAAAGCCCGCCGCCCGCGTTCTTTCATACATGTCGGCGATGTCTTTACCGGGCACGCGAAGCCCGTAGCGCACGCCATCGTAGCGGGCGAGATTCGACGAGGCCTCGGCCGGCGCCACGATATAATAGGCAGGCAAGGCATAACGCGTGTGCGGCAGCGAAATATCAGTGATTGCCGCGCCGGCCGCCTTCACCCATTCGATGCCTTGCGCCCAAAGCGCTTCGATCTCGGCCGGCATTCCCTCCCGGCGATATTCCTTCGGGATTCCTATGTTCATGCCCTTGACGCCGCGCCCGACCGAAGCCTCGAAATCCGGCACCGGAACATCGACGGACGTCGTGTCCTTCGGGTCATGGCCCGCCATCGAGCGCAGCAGGATCGCCGCGTCGCGCACCGTGCGCGCGATCGGACCCGCCTGATCGAGCGAGGACGCGAAGGCGACAATGCCGTAGCGCGAGCAACGTCCATAGGTCGGCTTGATGCCGGTGGTTCCGGTAAACGCCGCGGGCTGGCGGATCGAGCCGCCGGTGTCGGTCGCCGTTGCACCGAAACAGAGCCGCGCCGCGACCGCCGCCGCCGAGCCTCCTGACGAGCCGCCGGGCACCAGCGGGGTATTCGAGCCCTGCCGCCGCCAGGGCGAAATCACGGGGCCGAAATAAGAGGTCTCGTTCGACGAGCCCATCGCGAATTCGTCGAGATTGAGTTTGCCGAGCATCACCGCGCCGTCGCGCCAGAGATTGGCTGTGACGGTCGATTCGTAGGGCGGCACAAAGCCTTCGAGGATATGGCTGCCCGCCGTGGTCTGCACGCCCTCGGTGCAATAGAGATCCTTGATGCCGAGCGGAATGCCTTCGAGCGGCCCGGCGTCCCCCTTGGCGATCCGCGCGTCGGCGTTGCGCGCCATCGCAAGCGCCTTCTCCGGCGTCTCGACGATAAAGGCGTTTAGCGCCCGCGCGTTTGCGATCGCGGCGATATGCGCGCGCGCGAGCTCGACGGCGGAAAATTCTTTTTGCTGGAGGCCCGCGCGCGCTTCGGCGAGAGTCAGCTCCGTCAGGCCGGTCATCTTCTCGCTCACTCCACCACCTTGGGGACGACGAAGTAATGATCGTCGGAGGCCGGCGCGTTGGCGACGATTTTTTCCGGGATAGAGCCGTCCGTCACGATATCGGCGCGCTTTTTCATCGGCATCGGCATGACGGACGTCATCGGCTCGACGCCTTCGACATCGACGGTTCCCAATTCCTCGACGAAGGCGAGGATGGCGTTGAGTTCGTCTTGCAGATGCGGCACGTCGTTCTCGCTGACCTTGATCCGCGCGAGATGCGCGATGCGCCGCACGGTCGCAGAATCAACGGACATGGGTTTTCCTTATGTCTTGGCTGGGGGAGGCTATAGCACCGGGGCCTTGGCGCAAGCACATTTGCGGCGTGTGGATAGGTACAAAACCGGGATTCGGAGCAAGCGGAAAATCGCGATAGGTTTAAGCTTTATCCCGTGCGGTTTTTTAGTGCCCGGTTCAGAAACCTCGTCCTCATCCTGAGGAGCAGGCGAAGCCTGCGTCTCGAAGGATACGCCGCGCGCGGGGCGCCCTCGTGCTTCGAGACGGGTCCTCCGGACCCTCCTCAGCATGAGGGCTTAGGTTTGTGGAAGCTTTCCAGATTTGACCGCATGGCATTCCCGGCTGCGACGAGGCCACTATAATTTGCCTTTCGCCACGAGGATTTCTCCGCGCTGGCGCTCGGCCTTCTCGATGTAGAAACCTGCCTTGGCTGCGCGAAATTCTTCGAGAGCCCCATCGGCAGCTTCGAGCGCATCGTCTAGATGGTGCGGCTGGTGGTCCTTGTCGAAAAAAGCGCGATAAACCAAGGCGAGATTCATCTGGGTAAAGGCCCAATCGAGCGGCACGCGCGCGCGGGTCAATTCCTGCAAGGCTTCGCGAAAGGCGGAAACGGCCTCCTCGAGCCGCGCCGTCCCGCTCTCCCGCCCGCCGAGCACCATGAGCGCATTGCCGAGATTGTTCTGGGTCGCGGCCCAATCGAGCGGAACGCGCGCGCGGGTAAATTCCTGCAAGGCTTCGCGATAGGCCGAAACCGCCTCTTCGAGCCGCGCCGTCCCGCTCTCCCGCCCGCCGAGCACCTTGAGCGCAACGCCGAGATTCACCTGGGTCCTGGCCCAATCGCGCGGCACACGCGCGCGGATTCTTTCTTGCAAGGCTTCGCGAAAGGCGGCAACGGCCTCCGTGAGCCGCGCCGTCCCGTTCTCCCGCTCGCCAAGCACCCTGAGCGCATTGCCGAGATTGTTCTGGGTAAGGGCCCATTCGAGCGGCACGCGCGCGCGGGTCAATTCCTGCAAGGCTTCGCGGTAGGCGGCAACGGCCTCCGTGAGCCGCGCCGTCCCGCTCTCCCGCTCGCCGAGCTCTTGGAGCGCATTGCCGAGACCTGTCTGGGTCATGGCCCAATCGAGGGGCACGCGCGCCCGGGTTCGTTCCTGTGACGCCTCGCGATAAGCGGCGGCGGCCTCTTCGAGCCGCGCTGTCCCGCTCTCCCGCTCGCCGAGCGCCTTGAGCGCAGTGCCGAGATTCATCTGGGTCATGGCCCAGTCGAGTGGTCTTTCCGAACGCGGCGCGAGAGCGAGGCACCGGCGACAGATATCGATCGCTTCGATCAATGCGGCATTGTCTCCGAATTCGTCTCCCTGCTTATAGAGTTCGCTTGCTTGAGCGAGCAGGAAACGCCATTGCTGCTCAGTGTCGAAAGGCGCGACGAGTGAGGCCGCTTCGGCATATTTCGCGGCGGCGGTGCGGTAGGCGAGTTGCAGATCGTCGACCCCCGCCTCCAGCGCCAGGATTTCCGCATCCTCGCGGCTGGCGTCGATCCGGCGCGTTTGTGATGCTTCGCGACGCAAGGCAAGCGTACGACTCGCGCCGTCAAGATCGCCTTTGTCGATGAGCGCCTGCGCCTCTTGCGCTATAGCCGCGAGGCCCGGCGACCCTTGTTGAAGCGCATCGACTTTCGCGCGGAGCTTGACAAGTTCGTCGGCTTTCTCGTCGAGCCTTTTGGGAATATCCTCGTCTTTGACGCCCGCTTCGCCGAGCTTGACGAGAATGGAACGCAGCGGCGCTATTTCGACGCGTTTGTCGCGACCGACCTGGGCTAATATCTTGTCCAGCTTTTCATCCCTGGGCTTCAATTTGTCTTCGAGTTCCTGTCCAACTCCTTTCTGGTCGAGTCCGATCGTCACCGGCCCTATAATATCCCGGACAGCCACGACGCTGCCGTGGTTGGCTTTGACGCTCGGTGCCGAAGGGCCTTTTTCGCTTTTCCTGGCAAAGAAAGTGAAGACAACCCAGGTACTCGTGGCAATGGCCGCGATCACAGCGCCAATTGAGCCGAGAACCGCTAAATTGGCCGGGTCCTTCAGAAATTGCTAAATGCCGCCCAGCATTGGCGCTCGCCCTCTGTGCTCAAACGCCATCATTGTTATCGTTTTTCGGTCGGGCGCAATGGCTTTGCGGTGAGGGCGCGTAAAGTGTTGCCGCCTAGCCTTGCGGCGGTTCCCGCGTGTCGCCGTCGCTCCTTCCAGAGCCCGGCGTGTCACTGGGCTCCAGTTTGCGGCCCAGGATTCTCTCAATCCTCCGCATTTGCCAGCCGACCAGCCAGCGGCCGGCAAGAATCGTTGCGCCGACGACAAAGAACGCAAAGATCCAGCCGACGCCGGCCAAGCGCATGGCCTCGATGGCCTGATCGCCGATGCCGATATTGTTCATGGCATATCCCTGACTCCCCCGCGCCTTTCATTTGAGCATGTCCGCGCCAAACGCAAGGCGCGGCGGTCAAACCGCCAAGGCCTCGCGATGCGCGGCACCGCGCCCGTGATCCGCGCAGACGTGAGCTGGGAGAGCTGTCAAAACTACTTCCAAGCCGCAGGATACGAACCAGCGTGATCAGATAACGCGCTAGGTTTCCGCTTCCGCGGCTTCCGCCGCGCAGGGTTCGGCCAGAGCCGGCTTGGCGGGCAATGGGAAGCTTGGGCACATGGGGGTCGGAATTTCGACCTCGACTTCGAGTGTCGAGACCACCTCGCCGCGCTCCATCTTGACCTTGATCCCTTCCGAGTCGACCGGGAAGTGCTTGGCGATCACCGCCATGATTTCTTCCTGAAGAATCGCGATCAGATCGGACTTGCCGGAGACGGCGCGCTCATGCGCGAGCAGGATTTGCAACCGTTCCCTAGCGACCGGCGCGGTGCGCGGCCGCTTGAAAAAATCGATGAGCTTCATGCCGCCCTCCGTCCGAACAGCTTGCCAAACAGGCCCCTCCTGTCGCTCGGAATTGTCATATCCAGGGCCTCGCCGTTCAGCCGCTTCGCCGCGTCGAAATAAGCGCGCGCCGGTGCGCTCGCGGGATTGTTGAGGGTAATCGGCGAGCCGAGATTGGATGCGCGCAGAACCTCGAAGCTTTCCGGGATGATTCCGAGCAGGGGGATGGAAAGGATCTCAAGCACATCCTCGACATTCAGCATTTCGCCGCGGCCTGCGCGCGCCGCATCGAAACGAGTGATCAGGAGATGCTTTGCGACACGCTCGCCCTTCTCCGCCTTTTCGGTCTTGGAATCGAGAAGGCCGATAATACGATCGGAGTCGCGAACCGAGGATACTTCGGGGTTGGTCACGACGATCGCGACATCGGCATGGCGCATGGCAAGCGTGGCTCCGCGCTCGATGCCGGCGGGGCTATCGCAGATCACCCAATCGAATTTCTCCTTCAACTCGGCGATGACGCGCGCAACGCCCTCGTCCGTCAAGGCGTCCTTGTCGCGCGTCTGCGAGGCGGGAAGCAGCGACAGCGTCGGCACGCGCTTGTCGCGGATGAGAGCTTGCGCAAGCTTGGCGTCGCCTTGAACGACATTGATCAAGTCGTAGACCACGCGGCGCTCGGCACCCATGACGAGATCGAGGTTGCGCAGCCCGACATCGAAATCGACGAGCACGACGTTTTTGCCCGCCGTCGCCAGCGCCGCGCCCAACGCCGCGGTGGAGGTCGTCTTGCCGACGCCGCCCTTGCCCGATGTTACGACCAAAACCTTGGCCATGTTGCTGTCTCCCAATTTGTCTCAGTCCTGAGTCATCATCATTGAATCACCGTCGAGCCAGACCTGAATCGGCTGGCCGCGCAGGTGCGCGGGCATATCGTCGGCCACCATGTAAAGGCCGTCGATCGAAACAAGCTCGGCTTCGAGCTTGCGGCAAAAAATCCGCGCGCGGGCGTCGCGCGAACCGGCGATCGCCCGGCCCCGCAGCGTTCCATAGATATGGATCGAACCGCCGGCGATCACCTCGGCGCCCGAGGCCACGGATCCGACGACAATCACATCGCCCTCGGGGTGCACGATGCACTGGCCGGAGCGGATCGAACTGTTCATCAGCAGGGAATTTGGATGCTGCGGCATCGCGGCCACGGCGGGAGCGGCGCTAGCGTCGCCGGGAGGCGAAGGGGCGTTGGAAAGAGACGCCGCCGCATCCGGAACGGAATCGGAAAAAGGAGCGGGGGCAGGCGGCTCCGCGGCGGCGGGAGGAGTATCGCCGGGGATGACGCTGGTTTGCCGCCCGCTCAAAAGTAGCGGCGGCATCGCGAAGTCGAGCCAGGACGGTTCGGCGCCTTCGATGCCCATCACCTTGATGTTGCGCTCGGCGAGGTTTTGCAAAAGCTCCGCGAGGCCCTGCTTGCTGCCAGGCTGAAGAACCGCAAGGTCGAGCACGACCGGCCGCCCGAAGAAAAACCCCGTCGAACGTAAGAGCCATGTGTCTAGCTCGGCAAGCCAGTTTGCCACGGGCGGCTCTGGCGCCAGAACCATGGCGTGGTAGGAGCGGCCATGAAACCTTATGGAATGACGGGGGCGGGCAACTTCTGTCACGAGTGCGCCTCGAAATCGCTTTTGCCGATTTACGCAACGTATAGTTAACGCCTCGTTAAGGTTGCGGCTGCCTGCTCCAGTTTATCGCGGGCAGGCGCGCCGGATTGCCGCATGCTTCGCGCGAAGGCGCGGAAGCACGATCTTGATCGAACCGGGCGGCGGGTGACAAGAATCTCACATGACACGGGGCCGGCGAAGATCGAGGGTCAGCGGGAAGTCGGCGCAACGCTCCTCGGGGGGCACGTCGAAAGCGCCCGGCGTGTGGCCATGGTCCTGGAAGCGCGCCAGACGGCGTGCTTCCGCCTCAAAGCTATTGACCGGAAAGATCTCGTAGTGACGGCCGCCGGGATGCGCGACATGATAGACGCAGCCGCCGAGCGCGCGGCCGTTCCAGCCATCGACGAGATCGAAGGTCAAGGGGGCATGGACCGGAATCGTTGGATGCAGGCCGGCGGCGGGTTTCCAGGCCTTGAAGCGCACGCCGGCAACCGCTTCGCCCGAAGTCCCGGTCGCAGTCAGAGGAACCCGGCGCCCGTTGCAGGCGAGGACGTGGCGGCCTTGCACCAGTCCGGTTGCCTTTATTTGCAAACGCTCCACCGACGAATCGACATAGCGCACGGTTCCGCCCGGAGCACCTTGCTCGCCCATCACATGCCAGGGCTCGAGCGCCTGCCGCACTTCGAGCTTGACGCCGCAATGCTCGACGGCGCCGTAAAAGGGGAAACGGAATTCAAACTGCGCCTCGAACCAAGCGGGATCGAACGCATAGCCCGCCCGCCCGAGATCGGCGAGGACGCCCAAAAAATCCTCCCAGACGAAATGCGGCAGCATGAAACGATCGTGCAGCGCCGTGCCCCAACGCACGAGATCACCTTGCTGCGGGTGTTGCCAGAACCAGGCGACGAGCGCCCGCAGCAACAATTGCTGCGCGAGACTCATCCGCGCGTCGGGTGGCATTTCGAAGGCCCGGAATTCGACCAATCCAAGCCGACCCGAGGAACTATCGGGCGAATAAAGTTTGTCGATGCAGATTTCCGCGCGATGCGTGTTGCCTGTCACATCGACGAGCAAATTGCGTAACAAGCGGTCGGCAAGCCATGGCGGCGCCGGTTCGCCCGCGCGAGGCGTGTTGGCAAGGGCGATTTCGAGCTCATAAAGCTGATCGTGGCGGGCCTCGTCGACGCGCGGCGCCTGGCTCGTCGGGCCGATGAAGAGTCCCGCGAAGAGATAGGACAGCGAGGGATGGCGCTGCCAATGGAGGATCAGGCTTTTGAGCAAGTCGGGTCGCCGCAGCACCGGCGAATCGGCGGGCGTGGGCCCGCCCAACACGACATGATTGCCGCCGCCGGTGCCCGTATGGCGTCCATCGTTCATGAATTTGTCGGCGCCAAGCCGCACTTGGCGGGCGTCCTCGTAAAGGCCATTGGTTGTTTCGACGAGCGCCCGCCAGCTTCCGGCCGGATGGATGTTGACCTCGATGACGCCGGGATCGGGGATGACCTTGATGACGTTGACGCGCGGATCGGTGGGCGGGGGATAGCCTTCGATATGCACCGGCAGGCCTGCCGTCTCGGCGCTCGCTTCGACCGCCGCGAGAAGTTCGAGGTAGTCCTCCAACGCCTTGACCGGCGGCATGAAGACGCAAAGGACACCGTCGCGCGGCTCGACCGACAGCGCCGTGCGCACTGCGCCTTCGATCGCCACTTGTTCAATGCGTTCTTGCCGTGCGCCGGCCGCCGCCGCCGCGCACTCAAAATGCTGGGCAATCTCCTCTCGCTCCGGCAGTGCTCCGCGTTCTTCCAGCGGGTCCTGCTCGAGGATAGACGGATAGGACGATTCCGGGACCCATGGCAGCGACGGCAAGGGCAACCGGTAGCCGGCTGGGGAATCGCCAGGGACGAGAAAAAGGTTGCCA
>JALZAY010000012.1 GCA_030948025.1 Pseudomonadota bacterium | reverse complement strand
ATGGTAGAGTTCGATAGGCGAAACTCAATATAATTCAGGTGGAAACGATGAAACTAGCACAAATCCCGTCGGCAATCCTTTGGTCAAGCTTGTTGCTCGTAACGGCTGCGGCGCCGGCTTCCGCTTCATATTACCATTCTCGGGGCACAACTCAATTCAGCTCTGACTCAGCTGACAATAATAGGCCAGGGTTTCGCCGCAAATGATAGAGTCATATTTGGAGGCGGCGACGCCACAAATCTATGCAGTTTAGGATCTAGCACGAGTATTACGTGTACCTCTTCGGTACCTGTAAACCCCGGCGAATATCGCCTAGTCGTCCTCAATCCCAACGCCAGCGGCCAATTCGATGTTTTTGATGTGACAGTTCCTATAGCTGGCCCTGCCGGCCCGCCCGGTTCTCCAGGCCCGGCCGGACCGATCGGGCCAACCGGGCCAACAGGGCTCACCGGGCCAACCGGGCTCACGGGACCAGCCGGGCCAACCGGGCTCACCGGGCCAGCAGGGCCAATAGGGCCCATGGGGCCACAGGGGCCGCAAGGGCTGACTGGGGCCACAGGCGCAACCGGGGCCACAGGGCCGCAGGGGTTGACCGGGGCCACCGGGGCCACCGGGGCCACAGGCGCAACCGGGCCGCAGGGGCCTCAGGGGCCGGCCGGAGGCGCGGCAACCGGGATTTACGAAGGCTCCGGACCGCCAACTTTGCCGGCTCCCCAAGGCACATTATATTATGACAACAGCAACCACCAGCTCTATGAGTATACCGGCACCGGTACGAGCAGCACGAGCACATTAATCGGCATTCAAAATAGTAATAACAATTGCTACTTCAGCGTTGCGCCGGGGGCGGGGGCTATATTCACTGTCAGTAATAATGCGGTTCCTGCTTCGCCGACAGCCACGCCCTACAATGTTTACTTTGCAACTTGGGAAATAGAACTTTTCGTCGCGAACGCCGACGGCGTGTGGCAACACATGGGATTTTTGTACGCTTGCGCACCTTAATTGATGGAAGCGCTCGCTGCAACTTGCCAAACGTGCAGAAAAATGGGCATCCGGGCGACTTCCCGGCTGCCGGATACTAAGATAACTTCGGCAACTCGGCAAGAAAGCAGGAGGTTTTAACTCCTCGGACAGATCATGCTCTTCGGCGCGCAACATCACGCGGCAAAGGGCGCCCCACGCAGCGACGCCAACTCCGCCTCGCTGAACACCCGCCCGCGGGTCAAAAACCTTAACCCCTCGGGGGCCTCGACCGAAAAGCCCGCGCCCCGGCCAGGAACGACATCGATGATCAGCTGCGTATGCCGCCATAGCTCGAATTGGGCGGCGCCGATATAAACCGGGCAGCCCGCGATTTCGCCTAAAAGTACGTCGCTCGGCCCGGTGCGAAACTCCGCTTGCGGAAAACACATGGGCGAGCTGCCGTCGCAGCAGCCGCCCGACTGATGCAACAGAAGAGTCCCATGGGTCTCCTTGAGCCGCGCGAGGAGGTCCACCGCCTTTTCCGTCGCGACGACGCGTTCGACCATGAAACTTCACTCCCGGAAACTCGAGTCTTGGCTGCGCGTCGCTCTTAAAAGAAGCCAAGCGTTTTCGGGCTATAGCTGACGAGAACATTCTTGGTCTGCTGATAATGGTCGAGCATCATCTTGTGCGTCTCGCGGCCTATCCCTGACTGCTTGTAACCGCCGAAGGCCGCGTGGGCGGGATAGAGATGGAAGCAATTGACCCACACACGCCCGGCTTGAATGGCGCGGCCGAAACGATAGGCGCGCGTTCCATCGCGTGTCCACACTCCAGCGCCGAGTCCATAGAGTGAATCGTTGGCGATCGAAAGCGCCTCTTCATCGTCTTTGAATTTCGTCACGGAGACAACGGGGCCAAATATTTCTTCCTGGAAGATGCGCATCTTGTTGTGGCCTTCGAGGATCGTCGGCTGGACATAGAATCCGCCGGCAAGCTCGGGCCCCATTTTTGCGCGTGCGCCGCCAACCAGCACCTTGGCGCCTTCCTGGCGGCCGATGTCGAAATAGGAGAGAATTTTTTCCAGCTGATCGTTCGAGGCTTGCGCGCCGACCATGGTCGCCGGGTCGAGCGGATTGCCCTGGCGCATCGCCTTGACCCGGACGATCGCCCGCGCCATGAAGCGATCGTAGATTTTTTCATGAACCAGCGCGCGCGACGGACAAGTGCAGACCTCGCCCTGGTTGAGGGCGAACATCGCAAACCCTTCGAGCGCCTTGTCGAAAAAATCGTCATCCTTGGCCGCGACATCCTCGAAGAAGATGTTGGGCGACTTGCCGCCGAGTTCCAACGTCACCGGGATGATGTTGTCGGACGCATATTGCATGATGAGGCGGCCAGTCGTCGTCTCGCCGGTGAAGGCGACCTTGGAGACCCGCTTGCTCTGCGCGAGCGGCTTGCCCGCTTCGACGCCGAAGCCATTGATCACATTGAGGACGCCAGGCGGCAAAAGATCGCCGATCATGTCCATGAGGACCATGATGCTCATCGGGGTCTGCTCGGCCGGCTTCAGGACGACGCAATTGCCGGCGGCGAGCGCGGGCGCGAGCTTCCAGACCGCCATCAGGATCGGGAAATTCCACGGGATGATCTGGCCCACCACGCCGAGCGGCTCATGGAAATGATAAGCAATCGTATCATGGTCGATCTCGGAAAGACTTCCTTCCTGAGCGCGGATGCAGCCGGCGAAATAGCGGAAATGATCGACCGCCAGCGGCAGGTCGGCGGCCTTGGTTTCGCGAATGGGCTTACCATTGTCGATCGTCTCGACGAGGGCCAAGAGATCGAGCTTCTGTTCGATCCGGTCGGCGATGCGCAAAAGCACGAGCGAGCGTTCGGCGGGGGAGGTTCGTCCCCAGGCTTCCCGCGCCGCATGCGCGGCATCGAGCGCCAATTCGACGTCGGCGGCGGTCGAACGGGCGACAGTGCAAACGACACGGCCAACAATCGGCGACATATTATCAAATGTTTGGCCCTTGACCGCGGGGACCCACTTGCCGCCGATAAAATTGTCGTAATGCGGCCGGATCGCGATCTGATTGGCGATGTCCGCGAGAATTTTGTCGACCATCTCTGACTCCCTAGATTTTTCAGGCATCGCCGGGTTCCGGCGCACTTTGCGCGCGAAACACGCGGCCCAGCCCGGCTCCGCCTGGATACTCGCCCTTAGACGGAATTTAGCACCATACCGGCCGTTGTCGCAAAGGCTTTCAAAATGACGTGTCTCGGCCGTGGCGCGCGTGCAAGCGCGGGAAAGCGGCGGCTCCTGGACCGGCACCCTCATCATGAGCCGCTGGAAGCCTTGACCTGATCCGTATCAGTTTTGCGTTGCGCGCTCTGTGAGCGCCCTAGTGTGGCTCAGGCTCTCGAAGCCGTCCATTAGTGACCTTCCGGCTCGTGAGCTGGTCGGCCCACGAGCAGGAGTTGCGAGTCTTAATGCCCCCCGCCGCCATTGTCCCCGTTGTGGTCACTATCGAAGTCGAACATGTCGAACAAATCGCCGACCGCCGGCATATTCACGGGCACGTATGGATTGGCGCTATTCATCTTGGGATTGGGTAGATTGTCGCGGCTACGGTCAGTCAGCGGCTTCAGGTCCCAGTTGCGCTCGATGAACTTAACGACGGAGGCATGGTCGTTATAACTGTGCACGACTTTGCCACCGCGAGAGAAGGGCGAGATTACAATCATCGGGATTCGGGGGCCGTCGCCGAAGAAGTCAAGCGGCTGAAAAAAGCCCGAGTCCCAAAAACCGCCGCTCTCGTCAAAGGTAATCATGAAGGCGGTCTCCTCAAACAGCTCCGGGTGCGCCTTGAGCTTGTCGAGGATGTTCTCGAGCATGGCCTCGAAGAGGCTGAACTTCGAGCTCGCAGGGTGCCCATCGACAAGACTGTCGGGCTTGACATAAGCGATCGATGGCAGATGGCCGCGGTCGAGTTCGCTGAAGAAATCGATCGCGTCTTTGATGTGTGCCTTGCGTTGTTTCGGATCGCCCATGATCGAGCTCGCGTACGAAAACGGGTTACAGATGTCGCAGTAGTTGTTGTTGATCAGCAAGTCCACCGGATCGGTCGAGCCGTTGGCGACGCGCACAGCTGCATTGTAGCCGCCGCCATAATAGGCCCAGGATATTTTGTTCTCATTGAGCTCGTCACCGATGGTGCGAAGCTTCGAGGGTGGCACTTTGCTGCCCGTTAAGATGTTTGCCGCATCGATATTACCGTTCGGCAGGAACCCTGGGTTGAGATTGTTGATCATATAGAAACGGCCTGGGTCGCAGTTGGGCGAGACCTTATAGGGCAGTGTCTTCAGATAGTTCACGATTGCTGGAATGCCGGGCTGAGTGAGGTCCGAGCAGTTGGTCCATTGTTTGTCGCGCTGGAAAGCCACGTCTGTCGATGACTTCGGGTCCGGGTCTGCAACGCTAGCTGTCGGCGGTTGGGTAACTCCCTGGAACGTATCCCAGGGAATCGCGTCGGCCGTGCCAATCATGATGTGCTGGACAGCCGTTCCGCCCATGACCGGTTGATGGTAATTGTCATTGATGGTGTATTTGTCGGCGATCTGCTTGAATACCGGCGCGTCGCCCTTGAGCATGTTGAAGAAACCCATCGCGTTGCTGCCGGAACCATCCTTGCGCGCGACACCGACGAAGGGATAGAGGTCCTTAAGGCAGCCAGTTGGATTACTTCCGTCGACCGGTGCGTTCTTTACGTCGCAGTCCGACTGCTGCCACATGTGGAAAAGACGATGCACCATGTCGCCCGTATAGCTGTCATAGGGGAGAGTTGCACCCGTGATCTCGAATACGCCATTGGGGAGCGTCGTGGCATTGGTAACGCGTGTGTCGTTCGTGAACATCGGAAGCCCCGAGGCTCCGGTGCGCAGGAGAAAAAGATCTGACTTTTCAAGCGATGGCTCGATTGTCGGCAGCAACGAGTCCGGCACGAGAGTTTTGTCTAACGGTCCCTGGCCCTGGTCGAGCCCGCCCGGCGAGGGCGGCACATAGGCGGTATTCGGTACAGGGAATGTGGGCGTGAGCGGAGATTGCTGGTAGACCGTCTTGCCACCAGGTGTAAGACTGGCGTCGATGAAATATGTGGCCGGAAAAGGCGTGTTTATTTGGTATTGCTGCGACAGTTTGAAATGCGGTCCGGGCTGGCCCGATTTCAATATGATGCCTTTTGACAGAAGGTTGGCGATCGTTTGGCCTTGCTTGGGCCGGTAAGTGGCGAAGACACTATCGAACGACCAATTCTCGCCGATCAATACGATCAGGTGTTTGATCGGAGTGTCCGTCTTCACGCGATGTGCGGCGTCATCCTTATCAGCCGTAGCGTCGGTGACTGCAAAGCTGCATGACAACACGGCACCAAATACGGTACCCACGGCCGCCCTGCGCGGCCAGCGATTTTGATTCAAGATTCCTGGCGACATGATTTCCTCCCTTGTGTTGAACACAACGGAGGACATTAGCTATCGCACGTGACATACTCGTCACAGTTTCTTGTTGAGTGCGTGACAGTTGCCAACGGCGGACCAAAAACCGGTGCGCCAAAGTTTAAACCGGCGAAATTGCCGCGTTGATATTGCGCGGATTCCTGGATCGGCACCCTCATGAACCGGAGGAAGCCTTGACCAGATCCGTATCAGTTTTGCGGCGCGCGCTTTGTGATCGCCCTAGTGTGGCTTAGGCTTTCGAACCCGCGGCGGAGAATTTCCCGCTCGTGAGCTTGACGGCCCACGAGCAGACGTTTCATCGACGGACCCCTAGTTTGGTATCTCTCGGGTTTTAATCCTCGGCCCTAGTCCCCGTCGTGGTCACGGTCGAACCGGAACATGCTGAACAGATCGTCGATCGCCGGGCTATTAACCGGAACATAGGGGTTCCCGGCGGTTGCAATCGGATTGGGGAGATTGTCCCGGCTTCGCCCGGTGATCGGCGGCAGGCTCCAGTTCCGCTCGATGAATTTCAGAATGGACGCATGGTCGGCGTAATCATGGACCACACGGCCGCCGCGTGAAAAAGGCGACACGACGATCAAGGGAATGCGGGTGCCGTCGCCGAAGAAATCGAGCGGCTGGATATAACCTGAATCGTAGAAGCCGCCACCTTCGTCGACGGCGATGAAGACCGCCGTATGCGCCCAGAGCCGTGGCTTGGTTTTTAATTGCTCGATGATCTTCCTGGTGAAGGCCTCGAACAGATCGACTTTCGAGAATGCTGGAATGCCGTCGAGGAGACCGCCGGGCTTGACGTAGGAAACCGCCGGCAGTTTGCCGTTGGCGATGTCGTTATAAAGGTCAAGCGTGTCCTTGAGATGCGCCGTTCGGACAGACGGTTTGGTCATGATCGCCGTCTCGTAGAGGAACGGATTGCAGATGTTGCAATAGATGTTAAGGGGGCTATCGGGGTTCGAGACGAAGAAGTTCCAGCCTTCGCCGTAGTATTTCCACGAGATTTTCTTTTCGAGCAGGGTGTCGGCGATCGTCCGCACCGGCGAGGGCGGAATGGTGAAGGGGTTCCCGGTATGGAGACTGCCGTCGCCATTGTAGCCAGGATGGTAATTGTTCAGCAGGTAATAATGCCCGGGCGCGCAGTTCGGCTTGGGTTTGCCGGGCAAGGCGACGAGGTACTCCAGGATCGTGGCGACTCCCGGTTGCGCGGCATCGGAGCAATTGCTGTAGGAGCCGCCGCCGGAGCCATCGCTAGCGCCTTCGCCGTCCTCAGTGTACCAATTGTTGGTTCCAGGTTGGGGATCTGGATTCTCGATCTGATTGGCAGGCGGCGGCATGGCGTGGCCGTGGCCGTCGGTGTAAAAGTAGGCGTCGGCTGCGCCCAGCATAATGCTATTGGCGCCGGTGCCGCCCATCACAGGCTGATGGTAATTGTCGCTGATGGCATATTTTTTTGCCAGCTTCGTGAAATAGGGCATGTCGCCGATCTGGACGTTGTAGAACCCCATAGCGGTCGCCCCTTCACCCGTTGTCTCGTCGTTGAAGCCGGGGGGTTGCGGCTTGCCGTCGTTGCCCCCTCCGATGCTCACCTCGACCCATGGAAACAGATCGGCGAGACAGCCGCTCGGATTCTTTGCCGTCGCATGCGCGGCACCGCAGTCGGCCTGTTGCCACATCTGATAGAACCGGTGCACCGGGCTCCCGGCGTAATCGTCGTAGGAGACGCCCGGAGTGAGCTGGAACGGTCCGCTCGGCAGGTTGTTGACGTTGAGGATGCGAGTGTCGATGACGTGTTTGGGCAAGCCGGACGCGCCGCTCGTCAGGAGAGGCACATCAACCGGGAACAGCGAGTTTCCCGCGGCGACGGTTGCCAAGGCGAGTGTCGAGAAAGGCGGCGGGTTCGAGTCGTTGGCGACGGAAGGGGTTCCATCGGTATTGGGCGGCGGCAACGTTTCGTAGGAAGTTTTCGAGGTTGGCACCAGCGAGAACTTCGAGGGTGCCTTCAAAACGCCCTGGTATTGTTTCGCCAGGCCGAAATGCGGTCCCGGGGTTCCTTCGGCCGTGATGATCCCTTTGGAAAGAAGGTTCCACACAGTCTCGCCCCGGCGCGGCACGTAGGCGGCGAAGAGGTGGTCGAAGCTCCGGTTCTCGCCGACAATGACGACCACATGTTCGATCGGCGTCTGGGTCTCGCCGGCATGGACCAGCGTGGGAATTGATGACGCCGATAGGATGGCGGCGATGCCCGCGGTAACGCAGGTGCGTTTCGAACCGCGCCGGTACAGTGGAAGCATGGTTTCCCTCCATTGTTAAGCCTTGAACGGAACTGACCTTAACCGGGCGACATTACAGCGCTGTTGGGGGGTACGCAACGATATCAAAAACGTTGCATGAAGCTTACGTGACCGGATACGGCGATAGACAGTACGAATGCCGCCGAATTGCTTGATCAACTGCCGGATTTACGCGAAGCGGGAAGTGGCCGTATCGGCCTCGCTAATTTATTTCGGGTGCCCCGCCGATTTCCGGGAAAACCTTTCTTAGCGGAAGACACCGCCCCGACGCCGCCCGGCTTTGCCAGGATGTTCCTCATTGACCCTTATGACCTGGAATCTCGCGGCATACCGGTGCTTGAGAACACCGGCGTCCAAAGTTTAAACCGGCAAAATTGCCGCGTTGATATTGCGCGGATTCCGGCGCACTTATGAGCCGCTTATGATCGGGAAGTCTTGATCTGATCCGTATCGATTTCGCTTTGTCGTGGCGCATAGGGAAGCCAGGCATGTCACGCCATCCGCTCGCCCGGGAAGTTGCTTTCGCCGTAGCCGTCAAGCTGATGGTCATCCTTGCCGCGGCTGTTTTTGTCTTCGGCCCCGGACAACGGCCAAGGATCGACGCGGCAAGCGTGACGGAGCGCTTAATCGGCACCTCGACGGCAGCGCCGCAACCAAGGAATGTTTCGCCATGACCCCCGCCTTGGACGTCGTGCAGCTCTCCAGGCTGCAATTCGGCCTGACCGCCATGTATCACTTTCTCTTCATACCCTTGACGCTGGGCCTCGCGATTTTGCTCGGCATCATGGAGAGCGTCTATGTCATGACCGGGAAGGAGGTCTGGCGCCAGGCAACAAAATTCTGGGGCGTCCTGTTCGGCATCAATTTCGCCATGGGCGTCGCGACCGGCATCACCATGGAATTCCAGTTCGGGATGAACTGGGCCTATTTCAGCCATTATGTCGGCGACATCTTCGGCGCGCCTCTCGCCCTGGAAGGCTTGATGGCGTTTTTCCTCGAGGCCACTTTCGTCGGGCTGTTCTTTTTTGGCTGGGACCGGTTGTCGAAAGTGGCGCATTTATGCGTCACTTGGGTCGTCGCGGCGGGGGCCAATCTTTCGGCGCTTTGGATCCTCGTCGCCAATGGCTGGATGCAGGATCCGGTAGGCGCGCGTTTCAATCCCGACACGATGCGGATGGAAGTGACCGACTTCGCGGCGGTCATATTCAATGTTGTCGCGCAGGAGAAATTTGTCCACACGGTGAGTGCGGGCTATGTCACCGGCGCCGTTTTTGTCGTGTCGGTGAGCGCGATTTATCTTCTTCGTGGTAAGCACATCGAGATGGCGCGGCGCTCGATGACGGTCGCGGTGAGCTTTGGCCTCGCGTCCGCCCTTTCCGTTGTCGTGCTCGGCGATGCAAGCGGATATACGGACACCTCAAATCAAAAGATGAAGATCGCCGCGATAGAAGCGATGTGGAAGACCGAGCCACCGCCAGCCTCCTTCACGCTTTTTGGACTGCCCAACGAGGCCGAGCGGCGGACCGACTATGCGCTGCGGGTGCCTTGGGTGCTCGGCCTTATCACCACGCACTCGATCGACGAAAAGGTTCCCGGCATCGAGGAACTGGTTCGACGCGACGAGAACCATATTCGCACCGGGCTCCTCGCTTATTCCGCGCTCGAAAAACTGCGCGCCGATCGCGGCGACGCGAATGCCCGCGCGGATCTCGACCAATACGGCGGCGATCTCGGCTATGCGCTCCTGCTCAAGAAAATCCGTCCCGACATCGAACACACGACCGGCGCCGAAATCGCAAAGGCCGCCTGGGACACCGTGCCGCAGGTGGCGGTACTCTTTTGGGCGTTCCGCGTCATGGTTGGGCTTGGCTTTTTCTTTATTCTTTTGTTCGGCGTCGCGTTCTATCTCGTATCGACCCGCCGTCTGCTAAGAGCACGCGCGTTACTTTGGGTGCTGGCGTTCGCCCTGCCGCTGCCATGGATCGCCGCCGAGCTCGGCTGGGTCGTCTCGGAAGTCGGCCGCCAGCCCTGGGCGATCGAAGGCGTTCTGCCGACTTTTCTCGCGGTATCAAGCGTTTCGGCGAACAATGTACTTGTCACGCTCTTCGGCTTCATCAGCTTTTATTCGGTGCTGCTGATTGTCGACATCTATCTCATGGTCAAGGCGGTTCGTCTTGGTCCGGAGGAAATCCCGCCTGAACCGCGCGTTCTGCCGGTGCCCGCCGCGGGGAACGCCGAATAGCCGTCAAAAGGAGCGCGCCATGTTGGACTATGAAATCTTGCGACTCGCCTGGTGGCTGCTGCTCGGCACGTTGCTTATCGGCTTTGCGGTGATGGATGGTTTCGATCTTGGCGCCGCCATGCTCCTGCCCTTTGTCGCGCGGACGGACAACGAACGCAGGATCGTCCTGAATACGATCGGCCCCGTCTGGGAAGGCAATCAGGTCTGGCTGATCTTTGGTGCGGGCGCCAGCTTCGCCGCATGGCCGATGCTCTATGCCGTCGCATTCTCGGGCTTTTATCTGGCGATGTTTCTCGCTCTCGCCGCATTGATTTTGCGCCCGGTGAGTTTCAAGTTTCGCTCCGAAATCGAAAATCCGCTATGGCGCGGCCTGTGGGACTTCGGCTTATTCGTCAGCGGCGCGGTTCCCGCGCTGATTTTCGGCATTGCCGTTGGCAATGTGTTGCAGGGCGTTCCGTTCCGTTTCGACGACACTTTGCGGATGACCTTTGAGGGCGATCTTCTCGGTCTCCTCAATCCTTTTGCGCTACTCTGCGGCCTCGTCAGTTGCGCGATGCTCGTCATGCATGGCGGCGCCTATCTGGCGCTCAAGGCGGACCAGCCGGTGGCCGATCGAGCGGCCAACATGGCGCGAGGGGGCGCCTTTGTTTTGCTCGCCCTTTTCGCTCTTGGCGGCGTCTTCGCCGGCCACGGGATTGACGGCTACAAGGTGACGAGCAAACTCTTGCACGACGGACCGTCGAACCCCTTGTTGAAGACCGTCACGCGGGCCAGCGGCGCCTGGCTTTCGAATTACAGCACCTACCCATGGATGCTGCTTGCCCCCGCGTTGGTTTTCGTCGGCGCGACAATGACGAGCGCTCTTCTGCGGGCCCGGCGAAACGGATTTGCATTGATGGCGAGCGGCGTGGCGGTCGCCGGTGTGGTCGCGACGGCGGGCTTCAGCGTCTTTCCGTTCCTGCTGCCGTCTTCGCTCGATCCCAATGCAAGCCTCACCGTTTGGGACGCCTCGTCGAGCCGCTCGACCTTGCTGATCATGCTCTTCGCGACATTGGTCTTCCTCCCGCTCGTTCTGGTTTACACGGCGTTTGTCTATCGCGTCCTGCGCGGCCGGGTAACGATGGCTTATGTCGAGGAAAATAAATTAACCGTTTACTGAGCGGGGGAGGGTCTTTCCATGTGGTACTTTTCCTGGGTTCTCGGGGTTAGCTTCGCCGTCTCCTTCTCGATTATCAACGCGATGTGGCTTGAGGAACGAGAACCGGTGGATCGCGAGATTGCGGGCAGCGGCGGCGAAGACGGAGGCGGCTAGCGTCCCCTCGTCCGCTCAGCGCCCGCGCTTGTTAGCCTTGAATTGCAATTGAAACAAATCGGCGATGGGCGGCGGCGTTTCCGGCGGTTCGTGCGGAAGCGGGACGGTGAAATAGCGGAGCACGCGAGCCACGCTCAAATTCCGTCGTATTCCGCGAAGCAATCCTGCGTCTCGAACACAACAACGCTCGCAAGTTGGGGCAGGGCAGTTTTTGTCCGCTCCCAGATCCAGACCGCGATATTTTCCGCCGTCGGGTTTTCGAGCCCCTCGATATCGTTCAAATAACGATGGTCGAGCTGGTCAAGCAAGCGTTTGAAGGCGGCCTCGATCGCGAAGAAATCGGCGACAAAGCCGGTGGTGGGATCGATAGGACCCTCAAGGCGCAATTCCACGCGATAGGAATGGCCGTGCAGCCGGTGGCACCGGTGCCCTTCGGCAACATTCGGCAGAAGGTGCGCCGCCTCGAAACTGAACGCTTGCGAGATCTTCACACATCGACCTTCATGGAATGCCAAGGAACTTATGGGTTTGGAGGCTCAGCCGCCAGCGCGGGTGATCGAGACAATAGGCGATGGCGGCCGCCGTATTCGCGGCGCGTTCGCCGCCGTCCATCGGCTGCAACCAGAAATGCGAGAACGCGAGGCCGCACAATCCTTCCGGCCCCAAACCTTGTTGCGGAAAAACGAGTTTCAGCTCGGATCCCGCATTCGCAACGAGCGGCGCGCCTGCCTTCGGGCTGACGCAAAGCCAATCGAGACCGGGCGGGGGGGCGAGGGTGCCATTGGTTTCGACGGCGATTTTGAAGCCCCTGGCATGGACCGCGCCGATCAGCGCCGCATCGAGCTGCAACAAGGGCTCGCCGCCGGTGAAAACAACAAATCGGTCTGTATTGCCTCCGATCCAAGCGGTCTCGATGACCTTGGAAAGCGCTTCTGCGTCAGCAAAGCTGGCGCCGCCCGTCCCGTTCAGTCCCACGAAATCGGTGTCGCAAAAGCGGCAAACGGCGAGGCCACGATCTTTTTCCTGGCCGGACCAGAGATTGCAGCCGGAAAAGCGGCAAAATACGGCGGCGCGCCCGGCGTTCGCGCCTTCGCCCTGCAACGTGAGAAAGATTTCCTTCACCGCATATTTGCTCATGCGCGTCCCAGCCCACGCAATATCGACAAGTTGAAGCATATCCTCCCCGAAAGAATTTAGGAAACATTGCACGCAAAAAGGACCTCACGCGAGGTCCCTTTTTCTTAACGCGCCGCGATTGCAACGGTCAGATAGCCTCGGTGATCCATTTTTTCAACTCGCTTTTCGGCGCGGCGCCGACCTTCGAGGAGGCCAGTTCGCCATCCTTGAACAACATCAGCGTTGGGATGCTGCGGATGCCGTAAGTGCTCGCCACGCCGGGGTTTTCATCGACATTTAGCTTGCCGATGGTCACCTTGCCGTGCATTTCCTTGGCGATTTCCTCGAGCGCCGGTCCTATCATCTTGCACGGACCGCACCATTCGGCCCAGAAATCCACGACAACCGGCCCGCCGGCCCCCATCACTTCGGATTTGAAATTGGCATCCGTGACTTTTATCGTGGACATAAGGCTCTCTCACCAATCTGAGCGCGGGACTAATTACTGGCGCGCAATTTTTGCCAACGTAAGTAGGCAGATAGGCTGCGTCAACCCAAAGAAAGCCACGCCGCGACAGGCAAAGTAGCGCAGACACGCCCCGGGCTCAATTTGCACGGTTCGAGCTTGCGGGATTTTGGGTAGTGTCTCAGTTTAAATAAGGCAATTCATTATGTGCTGCTAAAAGATGGCTACATGGAGGTGACACCTAGCCTCGGTTAAATTCACCTGGGGGCGCCAGAACCAAGCACTCCACGTCCAGCCATCTCCGGCTCACTAAGATAGATCACTGTCCTCGTCTCCTCAGAGCCGGGAAACCCGCTTCCGGTGTAGACCTCCGGGCTGAATGAACCGAATTCGATACCAAAATTCGTTTGGTTGCCATATATCACGCTATAGCTCGAGCCCGAACGATCCGGCTGTTGCACAATCATCAGCTGATTGACCCAGCTGACAGGGTTGGGCTCGATGGAGGAGGGATCGAGGTGAGTACGGTAGGCGTGCCAAACTTGACGCTCGAATCGACATACCGACTCGGTATAGAGACGTATGGAGGACGACGAAAATGGATCCCTTCCTTGAAGGATAGTACGCCGGTTGCAAAACCTACGCCTGGGGTCCCGTTAAAAGGGTCAACGCTAGTATAGGTCCAGGAGTACGGAATTTCCGGGACCCTGGCGGCAAAAAGATCATCAAGAAAGTTGCTCATTGAAATCTCTCCTTTGTTCTACGGGCAGGACTGCGGGTCCGCTCATCCGACGCCCACAAAAGGCAAACCACCGCGAACGGGAGCATACCAACAAAATACCACAATAGCTTCATTTTCACCCCCCGGCGCGGGACAATCCCCGCCGTTAACCCAACCGCAACGTAAGAAGGCCCAAGGGCCGCGTCAAGCCGAGCGGCGTGAACCGCTACGAAATACGCATCACTCGGCGGCGAGATCCTGGCGGTCAAGCACCGCGAGCGCCGCGTCCAAATCCGCGATGAGATCGCCCGCGTCCTCGAGCCCGGCCGAGAGGCGCAAAAGCCCGTCCGTAACCCCCAACGCGGCCCGCGCCTCTGGCGTCAGCCTTTGATGCGTCGTTGTGGCGGGATGGGTGACGAGGCTTTTCGCGTCGCCCAGATTATTTGCGATGGAGATGAGGGAAAGCCGGTTGCCGAAAGCAAACGCCGCCTCTTTGCCGCCGCGAACCTCGAAGGAGACGAGGGTGCCGCCGCCGGACATCTGCCGCTTGACGAGTTCGGCCTGGGGATGATCCGGCCGGCCAGGGTAGCGGACGTTGAAAACATGGCGGTGGCCGCTCAAAAATGCCGCGATCCGTTCGGCGCTTTCCGCCTGCTGGCGAACGCGCAAGGCAAGGGTTTCGAGCGATTTTAGGAAAACCCAGGCATTGAACGGTGACAGGCACGGACCGGTCTGCTTATAAAAAGGATGAACCTCGTTTTCGATAAGATCGCGGCTACCGAGAATAATGCCGCCGAGACAGCGGCCATGCCCGTCGATATGCTTCGTCGCAGAATAGACGACGCAATCGGCCCCAAGCGCAAGCGGCTTTTGCAAAATCGGCGTCGCGAAAACATTGTCGACGACAAGGCGGGCGCCAAGTTCGTGCGCGATGGCCGCGATGGCCGCGATATCGTAGACTTCAAGACAGGGATTGGTCGGCGTTTCGAGAAACAAAAGCTTTGTTTCGGGCCGCATCGCCGCGCGCCATTGGGAAAGATCCGCGCCATCGACAAGGGTCGAGGGAACGCCAAAGCGCGGCAGCAAATCCTCGACCACGTAAAGACAGGCTCCAAACATGGCGCGGGCGGCGACCACATGATCCCCCGCCCGGAGCTGCGCCATCAGCGCCGTCGTGACCGCGGCCATGCCACTCGCCGTCGCGCGCGCCGCCTCCGCCCCTTCGAGCAAGGCCATCCGCTGCTGGAACATGTCGACGGTCGGATTGGAATAGCGCGAATAGACATAGCCGGGCACGGCGCCCTTCATCCGCGCCTCGGCCGTTTCCATGTCCGGGTAGGCGTAGCCCTGGGTCAGGAACAGGGCCTCGGAGGTTTCGCCGAACTGCGAGCGCATGGTGCCGCCATGGACGAGCTGGGTCGCCGGATGCAGGGTTTTCATGTCGGGCTTTTGGCCGCGATCGCTCATCCCGGTCTCCTTGTCACGGCCGGTAGGGCAGGGGAGGCCGCTTGGCAAACGGCAACCGCACCCCATCCATTGCGGCCATTTGGCCCCAGAGGGCTCCGGATTGTTTACTCCTCGATGTAACATATCTCAACCCAGTGGACAGCGGGGATTTTAGAAGAAGCATCGCGACGGATGCTTCATTTCGTCCTAAGACGCCATTGAAATCCCCTTTCGAGCGAGGCGTTCGAAAACGATCATGACGGTCCAGCCGCTCTCCCTTTTCGCCAAGCCGGAACACGCCATTGGTGCGGCGCCGCTCCTAGGCGCCAACGAGTTCGGCACGCAGTTCGGGCTGCTTCCGCGCGAAAAAATCGAGCTGATGGCGCGGCGCAAGATGATTCAGGCCGAAGGCGAAATCGAGAGCGAGCAGTTTCAGCCGGCGAGCCTCGACCTGCGCTTAGGCGCGCGTGCCTACAGGGTGCGGGCGAGTTTCTTGCCCGGCAAGGACTACTCGGTCGGCGAGCGCTTCGATGCCCTGAAGTGCGCCGACGACGAAATCAACATCGACGGCAATGGCGCCGTCCTGGAGCGTGGCTGCGTCTATGTAATCCCACTTATCGAGCATTTGAATCTGCCGGACAGTATTTCGGCGATCGCCAACCCGAAAAGCTCGACCGGCCGCCTCGATATTTTCACCCGCCTCATCACCGACAAATCGGACGTGTTCGACCGTGTGGCACGAGGCTATGAAGGGCGTCTCTACGCCGAAGTTTCTCCGCGCAGCTTCAGCGTGCGGGTGCGCAAGGGCTCGAAGCTCAATCAGATCCGCTTCCGCAGGCTGAACTCGCAGCAGCTCGAACGCACCGATTTTAGCATCGAGGAGAAGGACCTGCGCGAACATCATAAAAGAATGCCGCTTGTAGACCGCGATTTGGAGTTGCGGCGTAACGGGCTCGTTCTTCGGGTTGGCTTAAACGCCGAACCGGTTGACGGCGTGATCGGATACAAAGCGCAGAAACACGCCGATATTCTCGATGTGGATCGTGTCGGCCACTATGACGCCGCCGATTATTGGGTAGAGGTCAGGGCGCGCGGCGACAAAAGGCTGATCCTCGACCCAGACGAATTCTACATCCTGGCGTCACGCGAACGATTGCACATCCCGCCCGATCTCGCCGCCGAGATGGTTCCGATCGACCCGGCGATGGGCGCGTTCCGGGTGCATTACGCGGGCTTTTTCGATCCTGGCTTCGGCGCATCGCGGGACAATCGACCGGGCGCCCGCGCGGTTCTCGAAGTCCGCAGCCACGAAGTTCCATTCTTTCTGGAGGATGGCCAGGTGGTTGGGCGCCTCGTCTACGAGAAAATGGCCGAGCCGCCACACCTCCTTTACGGCGCGAGCGCCGTCTCGAATTACCAGGGCCAGGGGCTGAAACTGTCGAAGCATTTCGCGATCGAGTGAGGGCTTCGCTGGCGCACGGCCCGCGCTGGGCCCGCCCTTTTCGCGTCAAGGACTGTTAACCCAGCGTCGCGGCCATGGCTCCCCTTACAGCGCCAGCGATTTCCACTTTCGCGAATCATGCTCTAATGCTATGGTGATTTTTTCAAAGACCCGTGCCAAAGCTGTGGTACCGGCCAACATTACGGAGAGACAAATGCGGTGTCGCTTGACCCTGGCCGTGGTGGCGGCTTTTGTTGGCGGTTCCTCGATTGCCGCTCACGCCCAGGCTCCTATCGTCGTCACCCCGGGTGGGGGCGTCGCGGGCACCGGCATTGGCACCGGAGCTGGGGCTCAGGGAATACGCGTACCGCTGATCGTTGGAACCGGCCATATCGGTGCTGGAACCGGCGGCATTGGTTTGGGAGTCGGTAATGCGACCGGCGGCATAAACGGTTCCCCACGCGCCGGGACCGGCGGCATCCTGGATACGACGAGTTGGGGTACCGGTACGGGCGGCATCAATGGTTCAGGCCGAGGTTTTAGTGAGGGGACTGGCGGTATAAATGACCAGCCTACCTTTGGCCGGAATACGGGCGGCATCAATGATGGCAGCATAACTGCAATTGGCGCGGGAAGCGGCGGACTTGGCGATCTCAATAGTCTCGGTGCCGGCACGGGCGGCATCAAGGAGAATAACGCACCGCGATTCCGGGTGCAATAGCTCGCCCGCTTGCGCCGGTATGGGAATCATGGCTCATTGGGGTTCGTGCCGTCGCCGGGCAAGGTGAAGGCACACCGTTCCCTTGCGTTGAGGCCAGAGGATCGATCGCCGGTTCGAAATTGGCCACTGTGAGATTTGCTCGGCCGATTGTTCCGGATGCGCTGGTCCCGCCAGGGCCCTGTCGATTTGTCCGGGTCGCCGCTTTTAGTGACATGGCCGAAAGCGCCCTCCTCAGGCGTCCTTGATAACGAAGGCCGCCGCCTCATACATGCCGAAGAGGAGGATGCGTAACGATCACGCCGGGGGAATCTTGAACCGTAGTTGCCGCCGGGCTCAATTTCCGGGGCCAAAGAGGAACGATATTGTTGACCAGAAAAGACGAAAATTCCAGCTTGCGCCGCTTGCTCCTCTTGCCGGCCAAGGCCGTTGTCATCCTCTATGTCGTTCTCGACGGCATCGTCACGCCGGTGGTCCGGCCGCTGCTCGGATGGGTGGCGAGACTCCGCTTTGTTATCCGTCTGCAAGACATTGTCGCCGCCCTGCCGCCCTACGCGATCCTTGTTTTGCTCGCCGTTCCCCTCGCCTTCGCGGAACCCGCCAAAATCTATGCCTTGTATCTGATGAGCGCGGGGCACCTTGCGAGCGGCCTCGCCACCATGGCCGTGGCTTATCTCGTGAGCCTCCTCGTCGTGGAGCGGATTTATCACGCTGGGCGGGCGAAACTCAGAACGATTCTTTGGTTCGCCAAACTCATGGATTGGTTGACCGGCATTCGCGATCGTCTTCTCGCATGGGCGCGGGCAACGCGGGTCTGGGCTTTTTCCGTGAAGCTCAAGCGGAACGCGCGCGCCCTCGCGGTAAAGCTGCGGCTGCGTTTTCGCGCCGGCTGACGGCGCGCCGTCGCCGGCAAAACTCAATGCTTGCCGTAGTCGAGCGCGACCCCCTTCCGTTGCGCGAGGATGTAGGCCTCGAGAGCCTTAAGCCGCGGATCGTCGTCCGCGAAGGGCTTGCCGCGCACCGGATTTTCGATGCACCAGTTGATCATGTCGCGGAGCAGCGCGACGCGCCCCAACTGCACCTGAAACTTGGGATAGGTTTCGGGATGAGTGTTGGAAGCGTCCGGATGGCACATGTCGCAGGATATGGCATTGGTGCCGCCAAGCGCCTTGGCATCGTGAAAAATGCGCTTGCCTTCCGCCACCAAGCGATCGGTCGACTCTTGCCAAATCCGGCGGTCGCGCTCGGAAAAGGCGCCGTAAGTCTGGAACTGTTTCTCGGAAGGAGGCTTGACGCCTGGCAGCTGAGCCTCTGCTGGTGGTTCGGCCGCGGCGACGGCCCATTCGGCATCGGGATGCTTTTGCCGCCATTTCTGCATGAGCGCGGCGGCGATTTGCTGCCCTTGCTCGCGCGTCATTTGATCGCCGGGATTGACGCCTCTCACCTCGAGCGAGGTTTCGCCGTCGCAAAGACCGACGACCAGATTGCCTTCCGCCGAAAATCGCAGCTGATGGCGCGGCGGATCGTTTCCGGCGAGCGCGGGGCTCACCACGAGGGAAACAGCGAGTGCGAGACGGTGGGAAAGGCGCATGATCGTCTCCGTCAGTAGCTGGAAAGCGTTGTCGCGGGCGGGCGATCCTTGGCGCCGTTCGACGAAAGATAATTTGCCCGCACGGTGACGGGGTTGCGGTTCCAAAGATTATAAATCTTGTCGATCATGCCCGACGCCAGCACATTGAGTTGACCATCGCCGCAGCCGTCGAAGGCGTTGAAGGGGTCGGCGCGATTCATTTGGACGGTGAGCTTCGGCAGTCCCTCGGGGGCGTAGGGCCATGGCCAAGCGGTCGAGAGCAGTCCGTAGAAGCTGATGTTGCCAAGGCGGTTCAGGAGAAGCTGATGGGTGTGGCCGTGAATCACGGACACCGTATCGAATTTGGCGAGAATCGCCTGCACTTCATCGGCGTCCTCCGTCCAGAAATTCCAATTGCGGTAATATTTGTAAAGAGGCGAGTGGGAGAAAATGACGATGGGCGTCGTTTTGTCGATGGCCGCGAGATCGGTTTGCAGCCATTGGCGCCCTTCCGGTCCGACCTCGAAGCGCGATTGGACGCCGTTGTCGAGCCCGGCGACGGTGTGCATCCGCTCCTCCGGAGTCATGCCCCGCGCGGTCCAAAAATCCTTTTCGTTAACGCTCATCAAAGTCACGAAATGAACGCCCTTGTGGTCGAAGGAATATTGGGAAGGCCCGAACAAGGACCGCCAATGCTCGCCCATGTCGAGGAACCAGTCGTGCTCGCCGACCATCATTTTTAGGGGAGCCTTGAGATCCTTCAAAATCTGGGCGCCGAGATCGAGTTCCTCGCCGCGGCCGAGTTGGGCCAGATCGCCGCCGAAGAGAACAAAATCGGGCTGCGGGTCGAGCGCGTTGACCTCTTCCACCGCTTTCACGGCGGACCGTATGAAACGGTCGCTCACATTGCGCGTGTAAAGATGGGTGTCGGAGATATAGGCGATGGTAAAGCCAGGCGTCGCGGTCTCCGCTGCTTGCGCGATCTCGATCAGCTGGAAGCTCTGCGGAACGATCAGCCCCTTCGCGGCGGCGATCCCGACGGAAACGCCGGCGACATGGAGAAAGCCGCGCCGGGAGAGCGCGCCCATCCGCGCAAGGTCCTCGAAAAATGAGGCGCGCTCCTCGTAATACTTGGTCTCGATGCTCTTGTGCGCCATGACTTTGCTCCCCTGGCGAAAATGCTTCACGCAAAACATTTTTGCCGTCTATCTTTTCGTCTCCACCGCTTGACCTATCTGGAAACTCCGCGGGTTTTCGAAGATCCTGCTCTCAATAGGCGCCGATCGACGCCGGATTGCGCAGATCCGGGGTGATCCCGGCATCGCCAAGATCTCCCTTCCTGCCTTCGGCGATTTCGGTTTCACGCTGCGGCCGGTTGGTTTTGAGCGATGTTTGCCGGGCCAACTCCGCCTTGTTGAAATCGGCGAAGCGGTCGTCGGTGAGAGTGAAGAGGAAAGCAACAAGATCGTCGATTTCGGCTTCGCTCAACGCAAGACGCTGCATGCCGCCGTCGAGAAACGGATTTGCGACCCCGCCCTTGTTGTAATGGTCCATCACGTCCCAAAGGGTCGCGAGAGAGCCATCGTGCATATAGGGCCCGGTGATCCCGATATTGCGGAGGGTCTCGCTCTTGAAGGCGCCGATATCGGCCGGGTTTTTGGTCACCAGGAACCGGCCGAGTTCGGAATAGGATGTCTGCAAGGCGAGTTCGTCGATCTGCTTCGTATCGCCGGTCTTCAGGATACCAAGCGCCTTACGGGCGAGTTCGGCAAAATTTTGCTTGTGCGCGGCGATCCCGATATTGTGAAACTTCTGGTCGGAGAACAGCGGCGACACCGCGTTGAATGCGTGGCAAGAGCTGCAGCGCCCCTTGCCTTGGAACAACGCCCAGCCACGCTGCGCCGCCTCGCTGACGGCCTGAGGGTCCCCAGCCAAGAAGCGATCGAACGGCGAATTGGCGGAATATTGCGTCCGCTCGAAAGCGGCGATCGCGGCCGCGATATCTTCGTAAGTGGGATCGTGCCCCAAGAGCGATTTGAACGCGTCCGAATATTCCTGGATCCTGGCGACCTTTGCGACGACAGCGCCGGGGGCCTTTTGGCCCATTTCGATCGGATTGAGAATCGGAAGCTTGGCCTGATCCTCGAGCGCGGACGCGCGGCCATCCCAGAATTGCGACGCTTGAAACATCGCGTTCAACACGGTCGGCGCATTGCGCTGGCCATGCTGGTCTTGGACGCCCGCGGACGTCGCGCTGTTGCCGCGATGATCGGTAAATCCTTTGGCGGGATCGTGGCAGGTCTCGCAGGCGACCGAGTCATCGACCGAAAGGCGCTTGTCCTTGAACAATTTTTCGCCGAGAGCGGCAAGTTGCGCCGTCGGCTCGCGTCCTGACGCCACGGCCAGGGCATAGAGTTGCGGCGAAATGCCAAGGGGCAGGGCGGGTTTAAGCGGCGCTTGCGTCTCGGGAGCAGCAAGTCTGAGAGTAGCCGGCGCGGGAGTGGCCGATGCAGGCAGAGCAGGCGCACGATTAGCCGGCGCTATCGGCGGATTGTTGGAGGAAGTGAACGCCACCCCCAACACCGCGAGCAGGACTCCTCCAAGTGTCACAGCCGCGAAGCTAGTTACCAACTTCCCGCGCGAAGTTTGCATCGTATTCTCCCGACGTTCTTTTTCGCCACGCTGACGTGAATGCGCAAACGCGGACGATTATATTCCCGCCAACATAACCAGAAAAATGCCGGAGTTGAACCACTAAAATTTGAAAACTTTCGCCGCGCTCCTCGATGTTGGATGCCAATCGACTTGCGGGCCAGCTCGGCAAAGTTTTGCTTGCTCCCGATATTGTGAAACTTCTAGTCGGAAAACAGCGGCGAACCCGGCGGTTGAATCGAGTGGCGAGGTTTTCAGGCTTGATTTCAACTGCTCCAGAAAGGCAAACGGACGCAGGAGAAATTGTTGGCTATCTGGGGAATGCCGGTTAGGATAGTTTTCGTCACAGACGGTCCGGTTCGACAGAGAAGAGAGCCCGCCATGCAGCTATACGGGAGTAAAACGATTTGGGCATTGCTAGCGACAGCCAGCATCGTCGGCGGCTTAAGCCTAGCCTATGCCCAACAAGGCCAACGCGGCGCAACCAGCTATTTGCCCGTGGACATCAAGGAATCGTTCGCGTCGATCATGGGGCGAATGAAAGCGGCGAAGCCGGATATCGAGAAGGAACATACCAACCTTCTCAGTGCGCGTTATGACCTTAGCAACCGACCCGCCAAAGAAGCGGCCATGTCGCGAGGAAAGCCCTTGCAGGAGGGCGTTCGCGTCAAGCTGCCCGCCGGTGCAAACTGGGACCAGCTGGCGTCGATGAGCCCTGCGGAAATCCGTGACAAGAACCTATTCCCCAAGGGATTCTATCCGCTGCCACATCCAAACCATCCAGAAGGCGGAATGGTTTTTCCCAAGTTTGAAATCAACGACGTCGTGAAGCAGGAAGGGCGTGACCTCACCCGCTTCGATTTGGATTTCGACATCCCGGATCACTTTCTGCCGGAATTTCCGGCGGCGATCTACCTGACGACGCGTCCGGACCTCGGCGATGTGTCCCAGGGCAAACTGATCACCATCGAGAACTATTATGAGCTCTTCAACGGCATCTTGAATCCTAAACAGCTCGAGGGGCTGCGCCTGTTGCTGACGCCGTTCGCGCAACAACAGTTCAACCAGACCGAGGATCGGCGTTCGGAGAAACCGAGCCGTGGCGTGGCCTGCCTCGATTGTCATGCGAACGGCCACACCAACGGCGCGACGCATCTTGCCGGCGATGTCCGTCCTCAGCCCAATCGCCATCGGATCGATACGCCTTCGCTTCGCGGCGTGAACATCCAGCGGCTCTTCGGCTCGCAACGCGCCTTGAAATCGGTCGAAGATTTCACCGAATTCGAGCAACGCGGAGCCTATTTCGACGGCGATCCGGTCATCGCCACCAAGAAAGGGGTCAATATTCTCGATCGGGGCAGCCAAATCCACGACATGGCGGAAGTGCAGGAGCTATTCGACTTTCCGCCGGCGCCGAAGCTCGATATCTACGGGAAGCTCGACCCGGCAAAAACGACTCCGGGAGAACTCCGCGGCCAGGAAGTCTTTTTTGGCAAAGGGCAATGCGCGGCCTGCCACACGCCTCCCTACTATACCGACAATACCATGCACAACCTGCAAGTGGAGCGCTTCTACCGGCCCGAGATGATCAACGGCATGCTGGCCAGCGCCGACGGGCCGATCAAGACCTTTCCGCTGCGCGGCGTCAGGGACTCGCCACCCTACCTGCACGACGGGCGGCTCTTGACGTTGGACGATTCGGTCGAGTTTTTCAACCTGGTCCTCGGCGCCAAACTAACGCCGGCGGAAAAACAAGACCTTCTGCAATTCCTTCGCGCGCTTTAGCGAGTTTCCCGTCGCGAACAGCGAACCGATTCGCGGCGGGAAAATCCCGCAACCAAATGGCAAGACAAACGCCTATGCCGATGACTATGTGAACCAACCGCGGCTCTTTCTTCTTCGTTGAAATCGCGAGAGCGCGCATGAGCAGGATAGCTTATGTCAATGGCCGCTATGTCCTGCACCGCGACGCCATGGTTCATATCGACGACCGCGGCTACCAATTCGCCGATGGCGTCTACGAAGTTTGCGAAGTCTTTCGCGAAGCCTTGATCGATGAGAGGCGCCACTTCGAGCGGCTCGCCTATTCGCTCGCGGAATTGCAAATCGCCCCGCCTTTACAGGCCGGCGCGCTCGCCGTGGTGGTCCGCGAAGTCATGGCGAGGAACAGGGTCGAGAATGGCTTCGTCTATGTGCAGGTGACTCGCGGGGTAGCGCCGCGCGACCACGTCTTTCCCCAAAAGCCCGCGCGTCCGAGCCTGGTCGTCACGGCGCGTCAGGTCGATCTTGAAAAAAGCGAGATTACCGCGCGTAAGGGCATAAGCGTCATCACCACTCCCGACCTGCGTTGGAAAAGGGTCGATATCAAGACGATTTCCCTGCTGCCCAACGTCCTTGCGCGCCAGCTGGCGAGTGAGCGCGGCGCCTATGAGGCCTGGCTTGTCGATTCCCTGGGCATGGTCACCGAAGGGGCGGCATCGAACGCTTGGATCATCAGCAAGGCAGGAGTCGTCATCACGCGCCAGCTCGATCATTCCATCCTGCGCGGCATCACCAGGACCACGCTGATCGAAATCGTCGCGGCGGAAGGTCTGAAATTGGAGGAAAGACAATTCAGCCGCGAAGAGGTTTTTGCCGCGCGGGAGGCCTTCATTACCGGTGCGACGACGCTCATTATGCCAGTTGTGCGCATCGACGGGCGCGAGATCGGCGCGGGGGTTCCCGGACCGATCACCTCAAAATTGCGCGCGATTTTTCATGACACCGCCGCGCGATCCTCGTAACCTTTTGGTTGGCTTTTCAAGTTAGTATTAAATCCTGATGACAATGATCAAAGTAAGGCTTGCGGCGCCACCTATTGGTCTAATATGATTGGGGGCCGGGAGTTGCCGGATCGCGTATTTCTCATCGTCGTCCTTAAGGGAGACGGTGTTTCTCGCGAGCTCGTTTCCGACGTGCCAAGAAATGATGTCGCATGGCATCCCCGCGGCTTCGTGTTGAAGGCGTTAAAGAAATCGCGTAAGCGGTCCATGGGGCAAACGGTAGCCAAACGGCATCAGTGGTTTTTAGAGAGCAATATGCGCTGGCCACGGCGCCAAGAACAAAATAGGGGAACCCGGACATGGGAGCGGAGCGGCCACAAAATCTGCAGGACACTTTTCTCAATTTTGTCCGTAAGAACAAGGTTCCTCTCACGATCTTCTTGGTCAACGGCGTCAAACTGCAAGGTGTCGTCACCTGGTTCGATAATTTCTGCGTATTGCTGCGCCGCGACGGGCATTCCCAGCTCGTTTATAAGCATGCCATATCGACGATCATGCCCGGCCAGCCGATTCAGATGTTCGAGCCCGGGGACGAGGCCGGACACGCCGGGCCAAAGGATAATTTCGCGAAGCCTGGAACCGTTTCTTGAGCGCTTGATTTTGTTAGAGCATCCCGGAAATCCGATCGGGGCGGCGCGGCAACGCCATTGCGGTGGGCATTTTGATCTAGGCATGGGGAGTTGGGCATCGGCGTCGTTGCGAACGGTACAAAATCGGCGCTGAATGCCGGCCCAGAAATCAAAGCCGGCGGCGGACGAGCTAACGAGGCGCGGACCCGGGCTCTGGTGGTCGGTCCTTATCTCGACGCCGGCGCTTGCCGCAAAGCGGAGCTGGGAGCATCCGCCAAAACAGCGCGCGGGCGGTCACACGAGGCACGTCTTTCCGAAGCGCTAGGGCTTGCCCAGGCGATCGGCGTTGAAATTGTCGCGGGGCAAATCGCTCCGCTTTCGCAAATCCGGCCTGCGAGTTACCTTGGCAAAGGCAAAGCCGCCGAGCTCGCGGCTCTGGTAAGCGCGGAAGAGATCGATCTCGTTGTCATGGATTGCGCCTTGTCGCCGGTGCAGCAGCGCAATCTCGAAAGGGCGCTTGCGGCCAAGGTCATCGATCGCACCGGACTGATCCTCGAAATTTTTGGCCGCCGGGCACGAACACGGGAAGGCGCGCTGCAGGTCGAGTTCGCCCATCTCGCCTACCAAAAATCGCGGCTGGTTCGATCCTGGACCCATCTAGAACGTCAGCGCGGTGGTTTCGGCTTCCTCGGCGGTCCTGGCGAAACCCAAATCGAGGCCGACCGCCGCCTCATCGAGGAGCGGATGGCCCGCATCGAACGCGACCTCGAACGAGTCAAGCGGACGCGCGGCCTGCATCGCCAAAACCGCCGCGCCGTGCCCTATCCGATTGTTGCGCTTGTCGGCTATACGAATGCGGGAAAGTCCACTCTGTTCAATAGGTTGACGGAGGCGGGGGTGGTCGCCGAAGACTTGCTTTTCGCGACCCTCGATCCAACCTTGCGCGGTGTCGCGCTGCCGCATGGCGGTCGAATCATTCTCTCCGATACCGTCGGCTTTATTTCTGACTTGCCGACCATGCTTATCAAGGCTTTCCGGGCGACACTTGAGGAAGTCCTTGAAGCGGACGCCATTTTGCATGTCCGCGATATCGCGCATGAAGACGCCGAAGCGCAGCACGCCGACGTCGAAGCCATCCTTGCCGGTCTCGGGATCGATCCCGCCAATGATCGCCGCCTCATGGAGGTCTGGAACAAATGCGATCTCTTGGATGAAGCCGCCCTTGCTGCGCGGCGCAGCGCCCGGAGATCATCACATGGCAACCCGGTTATCGTTTCGGCATTGACGGGGCAGGGCCTAGAAGACCTTCGCGCCGCGATTGAAACGCGGCTCGCAAGCGGCCGGGTTGTTTTCGACATCGCGCTCGATCCGGCCAATGGCGCGGGGCTTCATTGGCTACACGAGAATACCGAAGTCATGTGCAAAAACACGGCGGCGGACGGCGCCGTTCATGTCCGGGTTCGGGTCGTGCCGGAACGCGCGGAGCCGGTCCGGCGAAAATTTCCCGCCGCCGCACCGAAGCGCGCGTAGGCGCCCCTTTCCGGCCAAGCGGGGGCGGATTCTCCGGGGGACGTTCCTTGAAACCGGCCCGGCGCATGGCCGAACCAAAAGCCCGTCACGGTGTGGCTCGCTTTTCCCATTGCTTCGCCATGTTCCAAAGCGATGGCTGCATCGGATAAAGCCGGACAACCGGGAAAGGGAGAGGGAACAGGAATCGCCTTCCTCGCCCTTTTCACAATCGGCTGATGAGGCCGCGCCGCTCCAGTTCAATCGAGCGCGATAGACAAAGCCTCGCGGCCCTTTGGCGTATCGACGACCTGCATCGTCACGGGCTGGCCTTCCGCAAGGTTCTGGATTCCCGCCGGACCGAGGATCGAGATATGGACAAAAACATCTTTGCCGCCATCATTGGATTGGACGAAGCCGAAGCCCTTGTGGTCATCGAACCATTTGACCGTCCCAGTGACCGAAACCGCGGTCGAGGGATCGGGGACGCGGCGCTGCGGGCGGGGTGAATCGCCAAACCCGCGAGACGACACTGGCACCCGTTCCGCCGCTCCAGCCGTGTCGACCTCGAGGACGTGTGTGACTTGAGCGCCTTTCATGCCATTGCTGACATTTACCTTCAACTTCGCGCCGGGGGGAACCGACTCATATCCCGCGGCCTGAAGCGCACCGATATGCAGGAACGCGTCGCCGGTTCCATCGCTCAACTCGACGAAGCCGAAACCCTTTTCGCCCTTGAACCATTTGACGACCGCGTCGATGCCCGGCCCGCTTGGCGGCGCCATTTCCTGGGGGCCGCCGCTTCCGGCTCCGAAGCTCGCGCGCGGGGTCCGGCTCGGCCGCGGAGAATCATAGGGCGAAGGCCCATCGTCATCGAAACCGCGCTTCTTGGGTCCCCGGAAATCTCTACCTTTGCTCATGATGTGCCTGCTCGTCTCCACCGGATAATCGTGTCTAACATTGACCTGGCGCGGTTCCCACCGCTAGCTCACACCGGCCCATCGGCCGCAATTTCCAAAATACGCACGCGCCAAAAGGCCAGCCCCACAAGGGGGCCAGCCCAAAATCGCGCCGATGGTTGTTGTTCCAAATGCCGAAAATCCCGTGCCGCGTAACCAATAGCAATTATCAGCCCGCTTGGCTACTCCAATCGGCATGGTTTGCAGTCGCGCGATTCGAAAAGACCGTTCACCGAGCCGTCCATGCGCATAATCTATATTATGGAACATCCATTCAGATCGCGTGGCGCGGTTGAGCGGACCTAATATTCGTATCTCAAATTAAAATTTGATACCAACGTATTATGTTGTGAAGCTACAACGTGAGATTAAAACTGATCGGCGCATTTCAGGCGCAAATTCGCATGCCATCGAAAGCCGGTTCGACATTCACCGGAAGTTCGCTTTTGAGCCGCGCGAAATCGAGATCGGTATGAAGATTGGTGAGAATCGCGCGCTTGGGCCGCAATTTGGCGATCCAGTCGAGAGTTTCCGGCACGGAAAAATGACTGGGGTGCGGCGTGTAACGTAAAGCGCCGACGATCCAGAGGTCGAGCCCCTCCAGAAAACCGCGGCTTCCCAGGGGGATGGCGTTGAGATCGGGCGAATAGGCCACTTTGCCAAAGCGAAACCCGAGCGCGTCAATTTCGCCATGTTCAAGCTGGAACGGAACGGCGTCCAGAGATCCACCTGGGCCATTTATGGTGATATATTCATCCTTTACGAGGCGATGTTCATTTAGCAATGCAGGATATTGGCTGCCGGGCGGCGTTTCGAAAATATAACCGAAATTCCCGCGCACGAGGGCCGAGGTGGCGGCGTCCATATAGAGGTCGATTTTTCGCCGTGCCGTGATGACCAAAGGCCGGATCTCGTCAATTCCATGAATATGGTCGGCGTGCGAATGGGTCAGCAGGATGGCGTCGAGCCGGCCGATGCCGAGCCCGAGCAATTGTTCGCGAAGATCCGGCGACATGTCGACGAGGACTTGAGTCTTGGCCCCGTCTACCCGGGTCCGCTCGACGAACAACGAGCAGCGCCGGCGGCGGTTTTTAGGATTGTTGGGATCGCAGGTGCCCCAGCCTTGGCCGACGCGCGGGACCCCGCCGGAGGACCCGCAGCCGAGGATGGTGAAGGTAAGGCTCACGCCGCCGCCGCGCCAACCGGAGGAGGCGGCATCTTGGAAAACAGGCGGAGCGCATTGGCGCTCGTCTTGGCGGCGATTGTTTGCGGCGAAACGCCGTTCACATCGGCCAATACTTGGGCGGTGGCCGCGACAAATGCCGGTTCGTTGCGCTTGCCGCGATAGGGAACCGGCGCCAGATAGGGCGCGTCGGTTTCGACCAACATCCTGTCCATTGGCACCGCGCGGGCGATCTCCCGCAGTGGCCGCGAATTCTTAAACGTCAAGACGCCGGAAAACGAAATATAGAGCCCAAGCGATAGCGCGGCCTCGGCAAGCATGGCGGACGAGGTGAAGCAATGGAGAACCCCCGCAAAAGCGCCCTTCCCCATTTCGTCCCGTAAGATCACGGCGATATCGGCGTCCGCGTCGCGGACATGAATGACAATCGGCAGCCCGCTTTGCCGGGCGGCCGCGATATGGGTGCGAAAAACCCTCGCGGCGATGTCGCGCGGGGTTTTGTCATAATGATAATCGAGACCGGCCTCGCCGATGCCGACGCATTTCGGGTGGCGCGCCAACGCGACCAGGCGGTCTTGCGGCACTTCGGTTTCTTCATGAGCATAATGCGGATGCGTGCCGGCCGTGCAAAAGACGTCGTCGTAGGTTTCGGCGAGCAGACTGATCGAACCAAAGACTTCCGTGCGTGTCGAAATGGTGATGATCCGCTTAAGCCCGGCGGCGCGGGCGCGTTCGATCACGGCATCGCGCTCGCAAGCGAAATCCGGAAAATCGAGGTGGCAATGGCTGTCGATCAGCACGGTCTAATCCACAAAATTTGCCCGAAACCCCGCCAGGAGAGTTTCGACCGGACCGGGCGGGCAGCGCGGATCCGCACGCTCCAGTCAATGAAGAAGGCGACGGGCGTAGTCAGCGATGAGGCCGATTATCCCGATGCGCTTCGCCGCCGCAAATAGCTGCGGGCCAATCGAGTGCAAAGCCGCCGACCAATATTTACGGCGCGCTCGCCTTACGGTCGCGCCGGCCGCTAGGTTGCTTTCAAAATCATCTTCGAGATTTTGCAGCAAGCCGTTTCGATAACGGCGCTTAACGAAAAGACCGACAAGAAATTCTGGTATTATTGGAGGTTCTGTTATTTTGTCGGAACCCTGAGATGTTCTAATCGGAAATACTATGCTTTTTACAAACGGGCCGACCAAGTCACTGTTGAAAATGAGCGCCGACAGCGTCACGTTCCACCCAAGGAGGAAGAGGAAGCCAAACCACGTTACACCGATCAGCCAGTAGGTGACAGCCTTTACGGCTAAGGTTGTGAGAGCCCCTAAGACCACTGCGAAAAGAGCGCGTCTCGCAAGTTGCGAACCCTTGGTATGACGTGAAATCTTGCTCATGCGAAGGCTCCCTTCAGCTTGAGCCCAGCACGCATAGCATCCATTGCATTGAGCGACGCTTGAAGCGCCACTTGGCCGGCTCCGGTAATCGTGAAATAAAGTTTCTTACGGCCGCCGCGTACGGCTGTCGCCTTTCCTTCCCGAGATTCGATCAAACCGCCGTCTTCGAGATGTTCGAGAACAGCGTAGATTGAGCCAAAGGAATACTCCTTGTTGATGCGCGTCTTGATCTCATCGCGAATGGAAACCCCATAAGCGTTGGGATGCAGACGCATGATCGCCAGCAGCATTTGCTGCTCGATCAGCTTCAGGTCGGTGACATCGGCCATGAACAACTCCCTACGTTTCATTTATTCGTAATTTAGAAGAAATCGTCTGAGTGTCAAGAGCCGACGGGTCGGAAACCATTTGAGCCTACTGTCGATCAGCACGCTAGACCTCTCGGGAGCAAATCTTCCTCCGCGTCGATGTAACGCGGAAAAACCGGCGTTGGCGGGGGCAAAAGCGTTCCCGCCACGAGACCTTGCGCGATCTCGGCGTCAACAAAATTTCGCGCGTTCGCGGGCACGCTCAAAAGGCCGAGCAGTTTTTCCATCGAAGCCGGCATGAACGGTTGCGTCATGATCGCGGCGATACGCAAAACTTCGGCGGTCACATAAAGGATCGTTTGCATCCGTGGGGGATCGCTCTTCCACTTTACCCAAGGTTCTTCGCTGGCGAAATAGCGGTTGGCTTCGCCGACCACACGCCAAATCTCGGTCAGGACCATGTGCAAGGCATAATCTTGCATCGCGGCGCGGGATTTTGCGGGGAGCGTGGCGGCCTGCGCAAGGAGCGCCTGGTCCGCTTCGCTCAGCGCGGCCGGCGCCGGCAATATCCTGCCGCAATTCTTGGCCACCATCGACAAGGAGCGCTGCGCGAGATTGCCGAGATCGTTGGCAAGATCGGCATTGATCCTATTGATGATGGCTTCATGCGAATAAGTGCCGTCCTGGCCAAACGGCACTTCGCGCAGCAGAAAATAGCGCAACTGGTCGGCGCCATAATGTTGAGCGAGGGCAAGCGGATCGATCACATTGCCGACCGACTTCGACATTTTCTCGCCCCGGTTGAAGAGAAAACCATGGACGACGATTTGGCGAGGCAGCGCAAGTTTGGCCGACATTAGGAACGCCGGCCAATAGACGGCATGAAACCTGGTAATGTCCTTGCCGATCACATGCGCGGCAGCCGGCCAAAAATGCGCGTGCGACGCGTCAGGGTCCGGGAACCCGGTGCCGGTGATATAATTCGCCAACGCATCAACCCAGACATACATCACATGGCGCGTATCGCCGGGCACCGGAATGCCCCAGTCGAAGGTCGAACGGCTGATCGAAAGATCGGTCAGGCCGCGTTCGACGAACGCCATAATTTCGTTGCGGTATTTTTCCGGCGTCACGAAATCCGGGCTATCGCGATAAAGCTTGAGGAGCCGGTCCTGGTAGGCCGAAAGCTTGAAGAAATAACTCTCCTCCTCGACCCATTCGACCGGCGCGCCGGTCGAGGCGAGACGGCTGTCGCCCGGCCCTTCGGTCAGATCCGCGGCGTCGAAAAAAGCTTCGTCGCGGATTGAATACCAGCCGGGATATTTGGCGAGATAAATGTCGCCCGCCGCCGCCATCCTGGCCCAAAGTTCGCGCGCGGCCGTGTGGTGGCGAGATTGGGTGGTGCGCACGACGTCGCAGGCTTCGGCAAAAAGAGCGGTGCCCATCGCGGCGAATTGCGCCGCGGTGCGGTCGGCGAGTTGTTGCGGGGACAGGCCTTCTCGGGCCGCGGTCCGCTGCATCTTCTGGCCATGTTCATCCATCCCGGTGACGAACAAGACATCGAAACCGTCGAGCCGCTTGAAGCGGGCAATCGCATCGGTCGCGATCCGCTCATAGGCATGTCCGATATGCGGCGCGCCATTGGCGTAGGGTATCGCGGTCGTGATATAGAACGGGGAGCGGGCACTCATGAACTTGCAATCTTAAAGTTCGTGCGGAGCCCACGGATACCGGCTCATGCTGGGTCACGTTTCAGAGTGAAGAACTCCGCGCCGCCGCCGCCAAATCGGCGAACAGGGACAGGACAAACGGCCTCTTGTCCAGATTGAAGGTTTTAGCCTCGCGGGCCGCCTCCGTCAGTTTTTCCCATACAAGCGCGTAGGGTGCAAGCCGCCGCGCGCAATTGCCGTGCGAGGTCCGCGCGCCGTCCCGCACTCTGGCATCGAGCCAGGCATCGATCGCAGCGAGCATCGTCTCGTAATCCTTGTCGTTGTTGCGCGCCGTAACCCGGTCGACCAACGCATGGACCTTGCTCCAATCTATCCGCGGCAGATCATCCAGCATGCGTCCGAGATTTGTGTCGAGCTCGATTCCGCGATCGTCGAGGAGCCGCAAAACATCATGGATCGAGCCATGCGCGCGCGCGATCGCGGCCGCGAGCTTCGCTTCGCCGGCGGCGGACCACGGCGGTCCGAGCGCCACCACGAATTGGCCGATGTCCGCCGCCGCAAGGGGTTTGAGAAGGATTTTTTGGCAGCGCGAACGCAGCGTGGCGAGCATACGGCCCGGCCGGTGCGCCACGATCAGAAACAGCGAGCGCGGTGGCGGTTCCTCGATGAGTTTCAGAAGCGCGTTTGCACCGGACGGATTGAGGTCCTCGGCGCAATCGAGGATACAGATCCGGTAGCCGCCCTGCCCCGCAGCCTGCCGGAACATGTGGATGGCACGGCGGACATCCTCGACCCGGATTTCCGTAAAGAACCTTTTGTCTTTTTCGTTCCACTCGCGTCGCAGAAGAACGAGATCGGGGTGCGCCATCGCGCGAATTTGACGAGAGACCGGATGATCGGGGGCGACAAAAAGATCCGCCCTCGTCTCGCCCGCGGCAGCCGCCGGATCGGGATTCGCCAGAAGAAAACGCGCGAGGCGCCAGGCGAGGGTGGCTTTGCCGACGCCGGGCGGTCCGCCAACAATGAAAGCCTGCGGCAAATGTCCCGACAAATAGGACAGAATGAATTGCCTTTCCGTCTCGGCATGACCGAAGCAATAATAGCTCTCGCGCGGATGCGGGGTATCTTCAAAACGGTCGGACTCGGGGCTGGTTTCCAAGGTTTTGGGCGCCATCGTTCTAGCCCCGCCTAGACTGTTTCGCCGTCGCCGGAGCGATGAGCCTGTCTAATACGACAGCGAAGATCGCGTGCGCGACGTCCTCCTCGGCGCGTGCCGCGTCGACGACGGCGCAGCGCTCGGGTTCCGCCGCTGCGATCGCCAGGAAAGCGGCGCGAAGGCTCTCGTGAAATTCTAAATCCTCGCGCTCGAAACGATCGGGTGCTTCTCCCGCGCCGCGCCGGGCCGCCGCGCGGGCGAGGCCTTCGGCCGACGGAAGGTCGAGGATCAAGGTCAGGCCGGGCCGAACATCGCCCAAGGTAATGCGTTCGAGCGCGCGCAGGAACCGCGGATCGAGTTGTCCGCGCGTGCCTTGATAAGCCCTTGTCGAGTCCGCGAACCTGTCGCAGACGACAAAAGTTCCCGCCGCCAGGGCTGGTTCGATCTTCTTGTCGATATGGTCGACCCTAGCCGCCGCGAAGAGGATTGCTTCGGCGGCCGGGCCAAGGGGCGCGACGCCGCCCGATAGGAGCACTTTGCGCAAGATTTCCGCACCCGGCGATCCGCCCGGCTCGCGGGTACCAATTGCCTCTATTCCCGCTTTCCGAAGATTGCGCAAAAGATGGCCGATCTGAGTCGATTTGCCAACGCCTTCGCCACCTTCGAGCGTGATGAAGGATCCGCGCCCTCTTGCGGCATGGATTTGTGCCCGCGCCTCGCTCATCGCTTGACGACATATTTACGGAAGAGCCCGGTCGCGTATTCGAGCCCGGCGTCCATGGCCCGGCGCGGCAGCGCGCCAGGTTCGACCGCCGCCGCCGTCTTCAAAGGCAGATCGAGGATTTGCTCCGTTCCACGAAATATCTTGAGACGCGCAACCTCCCGCCCCGCCTCGACCGGCGCGATCAGCGGGCCCGTGTAGACAATGCGCCCGGTGAATTTTCCGGTCGCGGTCCGGGGCACGAGAATCGTCACTTCCTTGTCGGCGATAAGCGGCACCTCCGAGGCGCTGCCGCCATAGACCTTGGCGCCGCCGATTGTCTCGCCGGCCTGAAAAATCGTTTTCGAGTCGAATGAACGAAACCCCCAAAGGAAAATCTTGCGCGCTTCCTCGACGCGCTCCTTGGCGGTCCGGCAGCCGTAGAGCGCTAGGATCAGACGCTGACCGTTTTGGACGGCGGAGCCGACAAGGCCATAGCCGCTTTCGTCGATGTTGCCGGTTTTCAGCCCGTCCGCGCCGAGATCCATGGTCAACAAGGGATTGCGATTCGCCTGTTTGATCTTGTTCCAGGTGAAGTCTTTCTCGCCGAAATATTTATAAAGATCCGGGTAGGTCAGGATGACGTGATTGGCGAGAGCCACCATTTCCCTGGGGCTCACTTTTTGCTCGGGATCGCCCCTGCCCCATGCGTTGGTAAAGGTTGAATGCTCTAGCCCAAGTTCGCGCGCGCGTTTCGTCATGAGCGTGGCGAAAGCTCCTTCCGATCCGGCGATCCCTTCGGCAAGGACGATCGCCGCGTCATTGCCGGACACAATCACAAGGCCGCGAATCAAATCCTCGACCCTAACGCTGCTGTTGAGAGCGGCGAACATGCTGGATCCCCGCGATGGCGCGCCGCCATAGCGCCAGGCCGTCTCGCTGACCGAAAATTGATCGTCGAGCTTCAGATGCCCCAACGTGATTTCGTGGAATACGATTTCGGCGGTCATGATTTTCGCCGTGGATGCCGGAACGACGAGAGTGTCGGCATCCTTCTCGAACAGCACGCTTTGCGTGGCCGAATCGATCAAAATCGCATGGGGAGCGCTGGTCTGAAACGTCTGGGCTAAGGCCGCGGTGACGCCCCCGGCCAATCCTGAGAGGAGAAGCGCCAGCAAGACCGCCGGGGCAGGATCGGGGAACCAGGGACGAAAAAAGCGAGCGATCAATCCAATCGTTTGCATTGCACACCGCCGCCGGGCAAGACTTCCACATCCCGGCGCGGCCCGAGAGGAAAACCATAAAATCAATCGCGAACCAGCCGGGTAAGCGTGGCCGATTCGTCCGGTCATGCCTTTTTGCCTGTGATTGTCTACCCCGTGGCGCGGGGACGATCAATGCCCGAATGGCATTCGGCCAGCGCGCCGCCGCTCGTAGCTTAACAGATTACGTTGATCCGATCACGAACCAATCGAGGGTGACCGGCCGAGGGTCGCTGTGGCAGGCCGGTAGTGGGCCAATTCGAATTAGCGGTTTGCAAAGTCAGACATATGCACCTGACTTTTGCACCGCCTAAGGGTTTGATCTGACTGGCCCGAAACGACTGTGCGTAATTCTTGGACGCGGCGCGGATGGGAAACGCGCCGCCGGTAAACATCCGGGGCCGGTCAAAGCTTCGGTTCGGCCTCCGGCGGGCGGGGCGCGCGACCGTTCGCAGGAAGGAGGCCAGCCACGCACCCCACAAACCGGCATGCCATCTGGATCGCCTCGCGGACGCGTTCGGCAAGTCTTGCGCCTTCGCGAGAAACTCGCGCGATTTCGCCAAAAATGCGGCGCTCCGTGGCTTCACATGTCGATACCGTCCGAGCGGATTTCGTGCATCAGCGGCGTGCGTTCGTTGTAGGCATCCGCCTGATAGGGCATCGCGTGAATGAACTGGCCTTCGCTGCAAAGAATATCGGTAGCGACATCGGCAAGCCGGTTCATCTCGGCAAACCGGTCGGGCAAGTCGCGCAGAAACACCGCCACGTCGTAATCGAAATCCGGCTCCGCGTCGCCACGCGCGCGGGAGCCGAACAGCACCACGCGCGCCACGCGGTCGCCGCAAACTAGTTGTGTGCGTCAAGTTCAGCAAAATCCATGGCGTGAGGTGATGCGGGCGCGGAGCCCCCGATAGCGCCGCGCCGGACGCGCCCTCCTGAGCTCGCCGAAGGGCGCGTCAGGCGGCCAAGGCCCGCAAAGCCTC
>JALZAY010000297.1 GCA_030948025.1 Pseudomonadota bacterium | reverse complement strand
CATGCGCGGTTCGATCTTGCGAGTGGCTGCACCTTCGATCTCTGGGCGGACGATGTACCGACCTGCCCGGTCGAAGTGCGCGGTGGGGAGGTATGGGTCAGGGTTGAATTCGGCCACCGGGAGCCCGGTGCCTACTGGCGGCAGCGACTACACGAGGGCATGGCTCACAATCTTGGGCTCGTCATTGCAAAAGCATTGCAGGGTCAACTAGCGGCTGGAGTTGGCCCGCTCGACATTGTGTGCCAGGCGGCAGTCTTCGGCGTCCGGAATCGGGACGGATGGGGCACGGGAATGACCATCCTAACTGCCCTGGGCAACCTCCTGGCTATCCTGCCGAAGGAAGAGACCTACTTGGCGTTGTTCCATGGTGTCCGTCGAATCGCGGCCGATTGTGACGGTGCTGCACCGCGCAGACAGCGCTCAGCGCTTGCCAGTCGACCTGATCCTCCTACGCTCAAGCGGTGGCTACGGCGTTGGGCGGCCGTCCGTCATCGCGAGGCAGCCGAGCGGACAGCACTTACCGCCATCTCGATGGGCGCTCGGCCGGCGGCCCTGGCGGATCTGCTATTCGCGGCCGAGACCGATCGCGTCTTTGCTGATAGCGGACACTCGCTCGACTTCATCAACAAAGCATTCGAGTGCCTTGACCTCATCGGTTGGCAACACGCGGCCGATGTGCTGCCCACGGTCATCGGCCAAATGGTCGCGGCGCGCGGTGCGGATGAATCAGCGGAGTGGCGCCAGCCCGCAGACCTCATAGCACTGTGCGAGAAAGCTGCCACCGACCTACCGGCCCTTTTCGCAGTTGGTCGTGATCGAGGTCCGTGGTTGCAGCACGCCGAGTTGGCCCAGGATCTCCTGGGCGACGATCCGAGCGCGATTATCGCCGCGCTCGAGGCCGCGGTCTCTGACGGAGCCTCATTCGCTGACCTCGGCCGCTCGCTTTGTTATGCGGCGGCGTTACGGGTCGCACGGTTTGGCACGGCGAATGAGCACGCGGATTGGGAAACGGCGCATCACGTCTTCACTTATTGCAACGCGGTGCATCAAGGGCTAAAGCGCATCGGCTCTTACCTCGACCTTGGCGGGCACTTTGTCGAGCCGGTGCGCGCCATCCTGCATGGAGCCACCGCGATCTATCTCATTCGTTATTTGAATGTGCCGCCGGCGCGGTTGCCGGGTGAAGGCGATGATCGATTGGAAGGTCTACCCTCAACGGTCGAAGAAATCCGTGCCTCTTTGCTGGACGCTTTCGATCGCCAACACCAAGTTGAGGCAACGGCGCGCCTCGTGGCGCGCCACCTCACGTTAGGCCACCCGCCGGAATTGATTATTTCTGCCCTGGCGCGTGCTTTATTGCGTGAAGACGCAGGTTTTCACGCCTATCAGATTCTCGAGGCCGGCGTGCGTCAGTTCAGCGAATGGGGCAACACCGAGCCGGGGCGGCATATCCTTATTGCGGTTGCACGCTACCTTGCGGCTCACTCACCAACCGAGCGCGCGTTGCTCCAAACCGCCGATATCGCAGCCCGCTTGTCACGGGGCGACCGGCTCCATGAGAATGCCTGATGACCAGATTTCGAGGCTGAGATTGCCGCTGTGGACGAGCATTGGCAAGGCCGAACCATCGCCGTGATGCTCCGGCACACCAAAACCGGTGACATCGGCGCGTCGCGCGCCGGGCAATGCCGATTTTGTTAGCATCAAGACGTACGTCTCCGTCAGCCGCTCCTACTACCTGGCGCGGTCAACCGCTCGTTTTGTCGGAGCGACCGAGTTCTTCTTAGTAATCCATGCTGCCCATGCCGCCGCCCTGGGAGAGCGCCGGAGCTTCCTTCTTCGGATGTTCGGTGATCGTCGCCTCGGTGGTGACGATCAGACCCGCGATCGACGCGGCGTCCTGAAGGGCCGTGCGCACGACCTTGGTCGGATCGATAATGCCGAGCGCGACGAGATCGCCGTATTTGCCGGTCTGCGCGTCGTAGCCGTAGCCGTATTCCTTGGCTTCGAGCAGCTTGCCGACCACCACGGCGCCGTCCGCGCCGGAATTGTCGATGATCTGGCGCGCCGGCGCCCGGATCGCCTTGCGGACGATGTCGACGCCGGTCTTCTGATCGGAATTCTCGACCTCGACCGTGTCGAGGGCCGGGATGGCACGCAGCAGGGCGACGCCGCCGCCGGGCAGCACGCCTTCTTCGACGGCCGCGCGGGTGGCGTTGAGCGCGTCCTCCACCCGATCTTTCTTTTCCTTCACCTCGACCTCGGTCGCGCCGCCGACGCGGATCACCGCGACACCGCCTGCGAGCTTTGCCAAACGCTCCTGGAGCTTCTCGCGATCATAGTCCGAGGTGGTCTCTTCGATCTGCCCCTTGATCTGGCTAATGCGTGCCTCGATGTCCTTCTTTTCACCGGCGCCGTCGATGATCATGGTCGATTCCTTGTCGATGTGCACCCGCTTGGCGCGGCCGAGCATCTGGAGCGTTACATTTTCAAGCTTGATGCCGAGTTCTTCGGAAATCAGCTGACCGGCACTAAGGATCGCGAGGTCCTCGAGCATGGCCTTGCGCCGGTCGCCAAAACCCGGCGCCTTGACAGCGGCGACCTTCAAGCCGCCGCGCAGCTTGTTGACCACGAGCGTGGCGAGCGCTTCGCCCTCGACATCCTCGGCGACGATCAGCAAAGGCTTGCCGGTCTGCACCACCGCTTCGAGAAGCGGAAGCAGGGCCTGCAGGGAAGATAGCTTCTTTTCGTGAATGAGGATGTAGGGGTCTTCGAGCTCGGTAACCATCTTCTCCACGTTCGTGATGAAATAGGGTGAGAGATAGCCGCGATCGAATTGCATGCCCTCGACGATCTCGGTCTCCGTCTCGAGACTTTTTGCCTCCTCGACCGTGATGACGCCCTCATTGCCGACCTTTTGCATCGCCTTGGCGATTTCTTGGCCGATGAAATGATCGCCATTGGCCGAAATTGTGCCTATCTGAGCGATCTCCTCGTTCGAAGAGACTTTCTTCGAGTTCTTCTTCAGATCGGCGACGATCGCGCCGACCGCGAGATCGATGCCGCGCTTCAGATCCATCGGATTGAGCCCGGCCGCCACGGCCTTCGCGCCTTCGCGGGCGATGGAGGAAGCGAGCACGGTCGCGGTGGTCGTGCCGTCGCCGGCGGCGTCGTGTTGCTTCGAGGCGACTTCACGCACGAGCTGAGCGCCGAGGTTCTCGAACTTGTCGGAAAGCTCGATTTCCTTGGCGACGGTCACGCCGTCCTTGCTGATGCGCGGCGCTCCATAGGATTTTTCGATGACGACGTTGCGGCCCTTCGGGCCGAGCGTGATTTTCACCGCATTATTGAGAATCTCGACGCCGCGCAGAAT
>JALZAY010000296.1 GCA_030948025.1 Pseudomonadota bacterium | reverse complement strand
GCTACTCGCCTGACCTGAACCCGATCGAGATGGCCTTTTCGAAATTGAAGACGCTCCTGCGAAAGGCTTCCGAACGATCCATCGAAGCCCTCTGGACCCGCATCGGCGAACTCCTCAGTCACTTCCCCACAGACCGAATGTGAAAACTACTTCAGAGCGGCAGGATATGAACCAACCTGACCGGATAACGCGCTAGCTATTGTCTAACACACCCGCATGCCGTTCCATTTCAATAGTTTCTTGCTCGAGCTCGGATCAGTAATTCGCCCTGGCAATTGGGGGAGGATCGTTCGGCTTATCGGAAATCAACATCCCGAATGGGAGCGGGAGCGCATACTAGAGCACATTCTCCGAACAGAATTTCCACATCTTCCATGTCGCTGGGACTGTGTCTTCTTCTTCAAGAATGCTACCGAGGCTAAGCTTTACAATGCAACTATTGGCGCGAAGAGTCTGCTTATTTTATACGAAGTCGAGTTAACGAACCCCCACGCGCGTCAGCATGTAGCAGACTGGAAAGGGACTGGCCCCTACGACAACGATGAGTGGGCGCGACGATACTGGCGCGGCGATATTATGCCTGGTCGTGGCCCTGTACCGGGACCATTGTGCCGCGAAGTTTTAGCGGTAACATCTCTCCGTATCGTACGTGATATCGCATAAACCCGAATATGGAACCTATAACGCAGACAGCCAATTGCAGGCCCCGGGGACGCGGCTTACATGTCGGCTCTTGGCGCAACACAGACGAATTCGCCCTGCCCCGCTCCCGGAAAATGCCCTAATCCTTATCCTTGTCGACGAGTTTGTGGGCGCCGATCCGGAGCACCAACGCGCGCGGCCTCGCGCCGACTTCCTCGATTGGGAGCGCGGCCGCCTTCGCCCGCATCGCCTTGAAAGACGTCTGGTTGAGTTGGTTTTCGAGCATCCAATCGCGGGTGAACCCGCCCCGACTGGATGTGGTCTTTCGCGACGGCGAATGCCGCGTCCGCAAGGATCACGCTCCCGCCAAGTTTACGACGAAAACACCTGGCGAGCAAGCTCATGCGATACGCCGCCGCGACAGGCTCCATGCGTCGCAAGCGTAAAGCCGCCGCATTGGACGGCGACTTCCTCTTCACCCGATTCCCTTATGATTCCCTTGGCGGCGCCGCATCTATCTTGGGGCGGCCCTGAAGGCATCCTTGCCTCGGCGCGGCAATGGCTTAAATTGATGGTAACCCGATAAGCTAGGCAGAAAAGCCGCGCGAGACTGGAAACGATGACGTTTGTTAGCTCCGTGGACGTCGCGGGCCGCAAGGCCGGCCATATCAAATTGCATGGGCCGGAGGCGTTCGCCGGAATGCGCCGGGCCGGACAGCTTGCCGCCGAGGCGCTCGACCTTCTGACCGGACATGTGCGGCCCGGCACCACCACCGAGGCTCTCGACACGCTCGTCTTCGATTTCGCGATGGCGCATGACGCCTACCCGGCGCCGCTCGACTATCGCGGTTACCGCAAATCGATCTGCACCTCGATCAACCATGTGGTTTGCCACGGAATACCCGACGGCAAACCGCTTAAGGAAGGCGACATCGTCAATATCGACGTGACCTTGATCCTCGATGACTGGCACGGCGATTCGAGCCGCATGTATCTTGTCGGAGAGGTTCCTCGCCGGGCGCAGCGCCTCGTCGAAGTGACCTATGAGGCGCTGATGCGCGGCATGGCCGCCGTGCGCCCGGGCGCGACGACCGGCGATATCGGCGCCGCGATCCAGGACTACGCCGAGGCCGAACGCTGTTCCGTCGTGCGCGACTTTTGCGGCCATGGCCTGGGGCGCCTGTTTCACGACGAACCCAACATTCTCCATTACGGCCGGCGCGGCGAAGGCGTGCTGCTCAAACCCGGCATGTTATTCACCATCGAGCCGATGATCAATCTCGGCCGTCCGCATGTAAAAATCCTTTCCGACGGCTGGACCGCGGTGACCCGCGACCGCTCCTTATCGGCGCAATTCGAACATTCGATCGGCGTGACCGAGACCGGCTACGAAGCATTCACCCTCTCGCCGAAAGGTCTGCATCGTCCACCCTATGACGGCGCCGGGTTGACCGGCGCATGACGAAAGGGGAAACTGCCCCCACCGCCAACCCGCCGCATTACCTCGGCCACCGGGAGCGGTTGCGCGACCGGTTCCGCAAAGGCGGCGCCGATGCCTTGGGCGAGTATGAGCTGCTCGAACTCATACTTTTCCGCGCCATGCCGCGGCGCGACGTCAAGCCGCTCGCCAAAGCTCTCGTCGCCCGCTTCGGCTCGTTCGCCGAGGTTGTGTCGGCGCGCCCCGAGCGTCTACGCGAAATCGAGGGGCTGGGCGACGCCGCGATCATCGAGTTAAAGATTATCGAGGCGGCGGCCAAACGTCTCGCCAAATCCGCGATCGAAAAGCGGCCGTCGCTGTCGAGTTTCGCCGCGGTCGTCGATTACTGCCGCACCGCGATGGCCTTCCTCGACCACGAGGAATTTCGCGTGCTATTTCTCGACAAGAAGAATCATTTGATCGCCGACGAGGTTCAAGGCGTCGGCACGGTCGACCATGCGCCGGTGTATCCCCGGGAGATCATGCGCCGCGCCCTCGAACTCAGCGCTTCGGCGATCATCCTCGTGCATAATCATCCATCCGGCGATCCACAGCCTTCGACCAACGACATCCACCTCACCCATCAGATCATCGCGGTGGGCAAACCCCTAAAAGTTGCCGTGCATGATCATTTGATCATCAGCAAGCACGGCCACGCGAGCCTGAAGGGATTGCGGCTGATTTAGCGCCTTCCCTGATTGGGGGCGTTGAAGTCAAGCTGTCCTGTCAAGCCTTTTTTGGGTTTCGTCTCGTTCGCATGGCTGTGGAACCATGACCCCTTCGGCAATGGCGACCCATTGGGCACCTTCCGCTACGAGCTGCGCTTTCCGGGGCAATTCTTTGACCAGAGCACGGCGCTGCATTACAAATCGAAAGCGACCCCATAGGGCTCGCGGGCGGGATCAACACCTATGGCTATGCGTCAACCAACGGGAACTCAAGTGAGCATTTCTTTGGCAGAGTTAACTTGCATCGATCACTACGTAGCCTGCACTGATTCTATTGGAAACGCCCGATTTTGCTCTGCATTTAGGTGTGGTAGCTGTCTTAATGTCTGTCCGCAAACATCTTGAATCTTTTGAATCGTTTGTGATTCAAGAGGGGTGACTTGATTCGAAGAGGTCACCGATGTGACGGCGAAGAACCGCAGGCAGTACGACCGCAGCAAATTGCGATACCCCAGTGACCTGACCGACGATGAATGGGCGTATGTCGGTCCGTTGATCCCGCCAGCCAAGCGCGGCGGCAACAAGCG